>DFBM01000034.1 GCA_002366645.1 Rhodobacterales bacterium UBA3080
TTGATGATCAGCCCTGCACTGACCAGCTTTTCGAGCACCGTGCGTATCTGCTTTTCGCTCAGATAGGGGAACAACTCACCAAAAGCCGAGATCGAGTTGTAGGTCCAGTACCGACCGTCGCGATAGTTGCGACGGTTGGCTTGGTTCTTCTCGATCCAGAAGGTGATGTTCTGGAAAACCACCGCTGCGTTCAGGCCAACCCGCCCGGCGATTTCGGGATCAAAGCTATGGCGGCTCATGATTGGTCCCCAAATTGCGCAAAGACGTGCGAATTTTGTACAGGTTTTGTACGAGATTTCCGCCGTTTCAGCAGAATTCGGCGCGAAAGCTCTCGGGACTTTCTGCAAGCTTCTGCACAAAGCCCTGTAAATAAGTCATATTTTTCAGGTGTTTCTGGCGACCCCGGCAGGATTCGAACCTGCAACCTGCCCCTTAGGAGGGGGCTGCTCTATCCAGCTGAGCTACGGGGCCTTGGCTTAAAATCGCAACCTCAAACCACCTCGCCGTTCCTACATTTCGCAGCGCTTGAAATCAACATCCTAGTTATTGATAGCCCGCATTAGCGCCTATCATTACGGTAATTTCACGATCTCCCGCAGCGCGGAGCTCTCTTGACGGCTGGTATCTAACATTTCCATCGCGGACGACAACGTGAGCGGAGCGGCTTCGGGAGGGGCCGACATGTGTGTCGGAAATATCCGTTCAGAAATTTTGGCAGCTGCAGGGTCGGTTTTTGCTGCAAGAGCCCAATCGCCAGCAAACCAATGAGGTTGAACTTCGAAACCTTCCGAATTGCTCAACTCCGACAACGCGGCTTCGAAATTTCCGGTGCGCAGAAACGCTTCAACCCTCAGCGGGCGCGGCCTCCTCCCCGATAAATCTGCTAAACTTTTAAGCGCATCATCGGGCCGAAGCGCGGAAATATGTGCTCGCGCTGTCAAAAGGATCGCGTCGACATTGCCTCGTTGGTATGGCGACTGTAAAATCTCAATCGCAAAGTCCGGAAGTGCGCCCCTTAATAGTTGTTGCGCTATTTTCAAACGTAACCCGTCCGCTTCCGGGTCGCCCGGGATGTAGTCAAGATAACTATAAACAGTTTCTGGAAAGGCGGAAAAGATCTCGCCACTTTCTGAAAGGTCGGCCAGTATTTCTTCTGCGGTCTGACGAAACAAACTCGCTTCATTCGGGTCTAACTCGATGGCATCGAGCAACAAGTCAATCGCATTTCCACCCTGCCCGTGCTTCGCCATCCACAATGCTTCCTGCCGTTTCAACAATGCGCCCTTTTCCGTTCCCTGCCAGATTTTCGCCGCTGCGCCCAAATCGGTTAACAGGTTTTCGGGGGGCGAAGTTTCATGCGTCAAAGACAGGCTCGCCAGTTGTAGTAGCGCCTCAACGGAGGTTTCGGAACTGCCAGTGCTCAGGGTTTCAAAAACGTCGGTAGCAGAAGGCTCGTCGTCTTCAATTTGCATCAGCCTACCCACAGCCAGATCATGCGCTTCACCATGCTCACCCGGGGCCCGCTCCAATATGTCGGCGACCAGCCGCGCCGTATCGTCCAGATTCCTGCCGATCAATGCAGCAACCAAACGCGGTCCTAAAAGTTTGCGGATGTCGGGCGGCAGTTCGGCGAAAGAAGTCACGATAGATTCGACGCTGCCAGTTTGGCTTTCAACATCGGGGTACTCGCCCACTATCGCCCATATTCCAGCAATGCCACCGCAACCAACGACCGCCGAAAGCGGTCCCGCTCCCGACAGCGGATAACCATCCACTACGGCCGATATGTCCAGCAGAAGTGGCGAGTTCGAGATATTTTCGCCATACTCAATCAGATAACTTCTTGCCTCGGCACCAAATCCGTATCGGAGGTACGTCTTCACGAGATCTTCGACTGCGAGGTAATTTGGTTCATCAAATTCCATCAACATCGCCTCTCTAAACGCCGAGATTTCTTCAGAAAAATTCGTACCGCTACCCCAAGAAGCGATATCTAGTGCTTCCTCAGTCAGGCAATCGCTACCAGATTGCTTCTCGCTCTGCCCCGCTAAACTTGCATCACGTTCGTACACCGACTGAATAACCAACTGGTTTTCACTTTCAACCGTAGGCGCAATTGCAGCCGCCGTTTCTTCTAGAATTTTCGGTTGCGCTGGTTCGTTCGCCGGAGGGGGTTTCGGCAACGGTTCGGTCAAATCTACCAGACCATAATCAGCGGCAAACGTCAGTTGTTTCAATAGGCTTTCGCGAGCGGCATCGACTGCTTCTTGCAAATTCTCCTGCGAAGGTGATTTTTCCGGCGTCGTTACGTGAACCGATTGATCTGTCTCCAAATTCGACGGCAATTGATCGGTCTGATGTATCGCTTGCAGTCCGGATTCTGACGGAAAATTAACTGTTTGTACGCTAGGAATGTAGCGTGGCGCGCTCGGAGTTTTCCACGAAACCTGAGAAGGCGGGCGACCAGCCGAGCTATTCCGGTCTGCCACGTGGAGTTCTGGCGCACTATGACGGGTCGAACCCGAAGTCGTTTCTGGGTTTTCTGTATCTACAATATCAACGACTATATATTCGTCTCGATATGCAAAGGCCCGCACACTGCAATCGCAAGCCAGTACCATGGAGACGATTGTTGTATTCTGGCGCGAAAAGCTGCGAATTGCTGCCAATCGGGTTTTGGGTATACGGTCAAACACCGCAGATACGTCGAAATCCAGATCTTGCGAAGGAAATTGTAGCTCCGCAACTGTCGCATTTGTTTCCAAGTTCCATACCCGATCTGGCGACACCGAAAACGCCAGTCTCGCGTAGGTTTCGTGTTCACCGGAAACGACGGCAATAGCCTCTGCTGCGCGAAGGCCTAGAGGCGCGAGAACAAATACGGCCAGTAGCCCGGCAAACAATCTCATGCAGCGACGGCCTGTTTTGCTTCGCGAAGGGCGGTTTCCAGAGCGTCAAAACTTGGTCGTAGATGCCCCGGCGTGTTCTGCCGTCCCACTTCGACGCAAATATTGGGGGAATGGCTATAAAGGCTCGCGACCAACACTTCGCGGATTAGATTGTAGAAATTTTGATCTTCTTCGATTACCGCCTGCACTTTCACCGCAAACGGGGAGACCAGCCCGTAAGCCAGAAACACTCCCAGAAATGTACCCACAAGCGCGCCGCCGATCATTTTGCCCAAAACTTCGGGCGGCTGGTCAATAGACGCCATGGTCTTGATAACCCCGAGAACCGCCGCAACAATCCCGAGTGCCGGCAGCCCGTCCGCGATTGTACTTAACCCGTGACTGGAATGTAGGGCGTGCGTCAGGTGAGCCTCGATCCGCTTTTCCAGCACCTCTTCAACCTGATGCGGGTCATCGTAGTTCATTGAAGCCGACCGCAGCGTGTCACAAATGAGTTCCACCGCCTCCTTATCCGCCTGAATACGGGGATAAGCACCGAAAACGGATGACTCAGCAGGGTTCTCAATATGAACCTCAATGTCTGCAGGGTTTTTCCGACCGATCCGGATCAGCGTAAACATAAGGCATAGAAGATCTTGGTAATCTTGCATCTTCCAGTGCGGGCCTTTGAAAACCTTGGTCAGGTCTTTCATCGTGTGTTTAATCGTTGGAATGTCATTCCCGATGACAAACGCACCAACAGCGGCGCCGCCGATGATAATCATCTCGTGCGGGAGCGCATACAGCAAAATATCCATATGTCCGCCGGCCAAAATGTATCCGCCGAAAACCATCACAAAAAGGGTGATAATCCCAATAAGTCCGATCATTTATTCATCTCGCGATTCTACTCCACTACTTTGCCTCGAATATTCTGTGCAGATGGTTAATATCTTTCTAAGGCAAACCATTATTCCGTCGGTGCGTTGGCGTTTCTTCCCGCCATCACGACGCTAATCGAGTAAGCGGCGTTCGGAGGCATCTCGGACAGGATGCCAGCCGCAGATTCAGGGCGCATTCGCGATAAAAATCCGGCGGCAAAACTAATGTCCATGGTTCCGAAAACCTCTGCAGCGTTCTTGGGTTTCATCTTTTCGTAGACCTCGGTTAATTGTTGAAGGTCGTTTTCAGCCGCGCTGTCGGCTATCGCCAATGTTCGAGCCAGATTTTGCTCCGCCTGCTCCAGCTTCTCCAACTGCACAGCAATCCGTACCTCGGCTTCGTTTAGAACCTTTTGTCGTGTAGCAATTTCCTCTTCCTTTCGCGACAATTGTTCCTGCCGATTGCGAATTGACTCAAGCAAGGAGCTGACTTCCGGCGTTGGGACTTCGGTCGGGACCGGCGATACGTGTTCAGGCTCCGTCGTGGCGAGCTCTTCCGCGATTGCAACACCCCCAGATCCGAGACGAAGCAAAGCCGAGATTGCGAAACAGGCCAAAATCAGTGAAATCGGCCCGGGAGCTTGTAGTTTCATACTACGCATCCAACTAACCCTCAGCCATTTTCCGGATTTGATCGCCGGGTTCAGGTTTGCCGGAGACCCGATCCGCTTCCGAATTCTCGTGGAGAGTCGATAAAAGCAGTTCCAGCCTACCCGCCGCGATTTCAGCGCGCGCGGTCATTCCGACAAGTTCCTTTGTCGAAGCCCCGGTTACCTGTTTGGCCGCATCAACCGACAATTTCATTCCATCAACCTGTCGGGACAAGGCAGTAATCGCACCGCCGAGCCCGGCGTCGAGATCCGTTAACCGACGCACACGGCGGGCCAAAATATAACAGTAAAATATGGCGGCCATCGTCCCGGCCAACAGTAAGCCGTCTGCAATTAAATCCATGAACTTTACCTTTCTAGTTCAGTACAAATTCCGTAATCAGCAAGTCGCGCACCTTCCCGGTGCCGACAACGACTTGCACACGGCGCAACATTTGCGCCCGTAACCGGTTCATCGAGGCCGGATCCTCCAGTTCATTTTCTGCAATCGCGCGTAGATAGGTGTTCAGGACATCAAGAACCCGCGGTGCAAGATGGCTAACCTCGTCGGCGAACTCCGGCTCCACTTCCAGATGCGCCCGAAATCGCAAATGGCGCGACGATGCATAGCGGCCAAGTGAAATTACCAGCGGGTCGAGTTCAACAAACACGACGTTTGAACTTGCCGGCATGTGCGCTGATTCAATCGGCGCGCCATGAGAATCGACCATAGGCTTCGAATCGCTTTTGGTGGCCGGAAATATTCCGCTGTAGGTTACGAAAAACCCGACGACACCTAAGGCGAGCGCGCCAAAAAGCCCAAAAAACACGGCTTTCTTGCCCCTTTTTGCGGGGTCGTCGTCAGTTGGCGTTGTGGCCTCGGTCATCAAGAATCCCGTCTGAATTATTTTCTGAAATTCGTTTTAATCCCAATGTTGCTAACCAAATGTTAAGACGCCGCAACGAATGATGAGCCCCAAGGAACCGTCGCCAGAACGGCGATGAAATAGTGACGGGGACAGTCATTGAAACAAATTTTCGCTGCTTGGGGCCTTTTGGACCTACAAAAGAAAGTCGTGGTGGCGTTGGCTATTGTCGCCACACTGACGGCATTTTTCGGACTTGTGCGACTTGCCAATGCGCCGAATTTGGCGCTGCTGTATTCCGGTCTGGATTCGGCAACATCGTCCGAGATTGTTGCCTCGCTAGAGCAAAAATCGATCCCGTTCGAGATTCGCGGAGATGCCATCTATGTAGATTCGTCGGCACGTGACCGTGCCAGACTGACCTTGGCCGGCGAAGGGCTGCCCTCGAATGGCATTGCCGGGTACGAATTACTGGATTCGCTTTCTGGGTTTGGCACAACATCGCAAATGTTTGACGCGGCTTACTGGCGCGCAAAAGAAGGCGAGTTGGCGCGAACGATTCTGGCTTCGGCCCGTATTAGCATGGCGCGCGTCCATATCGCCAATCCCGCGCCACAGCCGTTTGGCAAGAATGTAACCCCGTCGGCGTCGGTAACCGTTTCGGTTAAAAGCGGAATTCTCGATGTGGGTCAGGCCGAAGCAATCAGGTATCTCGTTGCTGCGGCGGTTGTGGGAATGACACCGGACCAAGTGACGGTGATCGACGCGGAATATGGTGTCGTTTTGCAGCCGGGAGTTTCAGGGGCGACCCATTCGGCGAATACGGAACTCGACGCCCGCGCCGCAGAATTGCGCGAAAACATAGAGCGCTTGCTTGCCGCGCGCGTGGGGGCGGGAAATGCGGTTGTCGAAGTCATGATCGAGGCACATAGCGATAGCGAAACCGTCACCGAACGCATTCTGGACCCTCAAGGCTCGGTGCCGGTTAGTTCGGAGACCGAAACCAGCAGCGAGAACAGTTCTGGCGGGGCTGGCGGCGCGGTGACTGTAGCCTCTAATCTACCCGACGATGGTAGTAACGGCAGCGCCGGTCAAAACAGTAGTAGCCAGTCGCAATCGCGTGAACGCGTTAATTACGAGATTTCCGAAACCGTCCGCGAACACGTGCGCCTTCCGGGTGACATTGCAAGACTAAGCGTCGCGGTGCTGCTAAACTACGAAGCGATCACCGATGACGCTGGGAACCGGAGTTTTATCGCCCGTACCGAAGAAGAAATCACAGCGTTTCAGTCCCTCGTGCAATCAGCGGTCGGATTTAACGCCGAGCGGGGTGATGTCGTTGCAATCGAGTCGATGCATTTTCCGGAAGCTGAAACTATGGGAACATCGGCAACGTCCGGAATGTTCTCGAACTTTGTGATAAACATTCCGGCAATGCTGCAAATGGCGGTCCTCGCACTGGTGACGTTGGCACTTGGGATGTTTGTCGTACGCCCGATCCTAACGAATCCGACCCCCCAGCTGGCCCAGTTGCCCCTGAGTGATCCCTCTACCGTGGGAAACCTTGGGCCCCCAGACGCTTTGGCAGAGATGCCCGAGATGAAAACCTTGGAAGTGAGCCCGAAAGATCCCGTGGAAATTTTGCGGGAAACAATAGCGCTTCGATCCGAAGAATCGGGGCATCTATTGCGAAACTGGATCGAAGCCGACACCCATAAACAAACCGAAGAGGTGACCTGATGGCCACCGTCCGGCTGGAAAAATTCGCAAATGTACATAGTGTTGGAAACGGAGCGCGTCTCGTTAGCTCGCTCGAACTCGACGCAGTTCGAAACGAAGCCTATGAAAACGGTGTTCGCGAGGGGGCTGCCGCCGCCAGCGCCGCTTTTTCTTCGGAACAGTCGCGGTGCTTGTCGCGCATTCAAGAAGTCATCGGCGACACCTATTTCGCCCGCGAGGAAGCGCACCGGCTAGCGCTGACATCACTACAACCTCTTGTCGAGTCTATGGCAATCGCACTGGCACCCGCGTTTTGCAGCAAAGGGTTGTCGGTCGAAATCGCGCAGATTGTAACCGAAGCCGCACGACGGGCCCCCGACGATGTCTTAACGATTTTTGTCCCTCCTCAGCAGGTGGCGGAAATTTCAGCTCTACTGGATCGTGAAAACCCTGACGTCATCATCAAACAAGACCCCGAATTAAACGAATCTGAAGCCCGTGTTGATTGGGGTGGTGGATTCGACCGAATTGACCTTGGCGTTACATCTTCTGAAGTGCTGTCTGCCGTCCGTGATTTCTTCGCCGAAGTCGAAAATTCTACCGAAAAAAGAGTTCAAAATGGAAACAGATAGCGCTGACAACCAAACCTCGGAAACCGAGACGTTTTCGAACTTTCGAAGCAAATCGTTGATGGGGGTGCAGATTGAAGTAACTGTTTCGGTCGGGAAAACCCGCCTTCCGCTTTCTGAACTGGTAAAGTTGGAGAAGGAATCCGTTCTGCAGCTGGACAGTAAAATCGAAGACTCGGTTGACATATATGTCGGTGAACGCCTCATCGCACGCGGCGAGTTAGAGGAAGTCGACGGCAAAGACGGGCATCTCGGGGTGCGTCTGATCGAAGTTGCCGACCTTTCGGACGGGCTATAAAATTTGACGCATCTTTCGCGAAAAGGGCAGATGATCCGGTTGGGGCTTTCGGGACTAACCGCAATTTTGGCGTTTTTATGGGCCGAACCATCCCTCGCGCAGGACATTTCCATCGATATTGGCGGCGACTCGCTTTCTTTGCGCACCGTGCAACTGTTCGTGCTGCTTACAGTTTTAAGTTTGGCGCCGGGTCTGGCGATCATGATCACCTGCTTCCCGTTTATGGTAACCGTTCTGTCAATATTGCGACAAGCCGTCGGAATTCAACAAGCACCACCCAACATGATGATCGTTAGTTTGGCGATTTTCCTTACATGGTTCGTGATGGAACCGGTGTTCACAGAAGCTTGGGACAACGGTATCGAGCCTCTGATGCAGGAGCGCGTCTCCGCCGAGGAAGGGTTCCGACTATCAATCGCTCCTTTCCGGGAATTTATGGAAGGCCGTGTGTCGAATGAAACCCTATCGTCGATGATTGAAATATCGCCGACGGAGTATGTCGCGGGCGATCCGACGCCACTGTCAATCCTGCTGCCAAGCTTTCTCCTTAACGAGATACAACGCGGATTCGAAGTCGGGTTCCTTATTTTCATACCGTTTTTACTAATCGATTTGATTATCGCTGCGGTTTTGATGTCGATGGGCATGATGATGGTCCCTCCGGCAGTTGTGTCTTTGCCTTTCAAGCTAGCCTTTTTCGTCATTGCGGACGGCTGGACCTTACTCGCCGGGGCGCTAGTGCGAAGTTATGGGGGCTAGTAGGTTGAACACGCCGGCAGTTCGGTTCAGGATAGCGGAAATCTAAGGAGAATCCGGATGCACGACTTAACAGGAAAAACCGCCGCCATCACAGGCGCCAGCCGCGGTATCGGGGCTGCTGCGGCCGTCGCCATGGCTAAGGCCGGTGCGTCGGTAGTATTGGCGGCCAGAAGTGTCGGCCAGATCGAAGCACTTGCAGAAGAAATACGCGGTGCTGGTGGTCATGCAGTTGCGGTAGAATGCGATGTTTCTGCGTTCAACGACGTTCAGCGCGCCGTGGATACCTGCATCGAGACTTTCGGCAAGCTCGATATCTTCATCGCTAACGCTGGCGTTATAGACCCGATCAATCGACTTGAAGATTCAGACCCTACGGCTTGGGCGCGCTCTGTCGAAATCAATCTATTTGGTGCGTATAACAGTCTTCGCGCAGCGATACCGGCTATGAAAGCGCAAGGTGACGGCACTTTTATCAACATCAGCTCCGGTGCAGCCCATGGTCCGATGGAGGGATGGAGCCACTATTGCGCGGCGAAAGCGGCGAGTGCAATGCTACTGCGAAACGCACATTTGGAGCATGGCGAAGGCGGCATCCGTTTTATTGGCTTCCGGCCGGGAACCGTGGCGACGGATATGCAGGTGGCGATCAAGTCGTCAGGGGTAAATCCTGTGAGCAAGCTCGAAGTATCCGATCACTAC
Source organism: Rhodobacterales bacterium UBA3080 (assembly GCA_002366645.1). Lineage (GTDB taxonomy): Bacteria > Pseudomonadota > Alphaproteobacteria > Rhodobacterales > Rhodobacteraceae > NORP23. Next base: position 9,390 of record DFBM01000034.1, read on the forward strand.
AAACCGGAGTGGCCAGCGCAAGCAATCGTGTGGATGTGCACTGCTGACGCTGATGAGTTTCTTGGTCAAGAGTTATTCATGGGTGACGAGGATCTGCAGCGACGTGCGGGTTTGGCCTAGTCAGACACCTGTATTTGGGTAATGGTCGGATACGGGATATCGATCCCACCCTTGTCGAACGCATCCTTAACAGCGCGCGTCATATCACACTTGAAATCCCAATGGTCACTACGGTCGCACCAAACGCGCACGGTGAAATCGACTGAACTGTCGCCAAGGTTGGTAACCTTAACGAAAGGTGCTGGCTCTGTATGAGAGCGTTCATCGGCATCGATCAGTTTGCGCAAAATTGTTTCGGCTTTCTTGAGATCAGAATCGTAAGAAACCCCAAAAACCCATTCTGCGCGACGGGTGTCGTAAACTGAATAGTTCGTAATTGCCGAAGCCCAGATGTCCCCGTTAGGGATCGTTATCTGTACATTGTCAGGCGTTACCAGCTCTACTGTGAATAACCGGATGGACTTCACGGTGCCTGATTCTCCGGCTGCCGTAATGTAATCGTCAATCTTGAAGGGCCGAAACCCCAGCAGCATGACGCCAGCGGCAAGGTTAGAAAGCGTACCTTGCAAGGCCAAGCCGATCGCTAGACCGGCAGCACCAATCAATGCAACCAATGATGTTGTTTGAACCCCGAACCGGGCGAGCACGAAAATTCCGGCGAATATCAGGATGGTGTATCGCGCGATGCTGGCCAAGAACCCGAACAATGTCTCGTCCAGATCCGCGTACTGTTTGCCAAGGGCGCGCAACCGGGTTCCGACAAAACTTGATAACCAAACTGCTCCAACCAGTATTGCTGCAGCAACGAACATGTTAACCAATATGTCTGTAAACCATTCCATAACTTTCTCCTTTAGCCAATAATGCCCTGATTTTCGCCGATTTGACCGCGATGTAGCAACACATGATCGAGCAACACGCAGGCCATCATTGCCTCGCCGACCGGAACGGCACGGATGCCAACGCATGGATCATGGCGGCCTTTGGTGATAATGTCGGTATTTTCACCCGATTTCGTGATTGTATTGCGGGGTGTGAGAATTGACGAAGTCGGCTTAACCGCAAAACGGCAAACGACGTCCTGACCGGTTGAAATTCCGCCAAGGATGCCACCCGCGTGATTACTGGAAAACTCGGGTCCATTCGGTCCCATCGTGATTTCGTCGGCATTTTCTTCGCCAGTCAGTGTGGCGGCTTCCATGCCTGCACCGATTTCAACGGCTTTAACCGCGTTGATTGACATCATTGCCGCGGCGACATCCGTGTCTAGCTTTGCGTAGATCGGCGCGCCGAGACCTGCGGGCAGGCCTGAGGCAACCACCTCCACCACGGCACCGACCGAGCTGCCGGACTTTCGCAAGGCTGACAAATATTCATCCCATTTCACTGCGGCATCGACGTCTGGGGTCCAGAAGGGGTTGGCTTCGATTTCTGCCATATCGAACTTCGTACGATCAACTTTGTGTGGTCCCATCTGCACCATATAACCTGTGATCTTCAGGTCGGGCAGTAACGATTTTAACGCCTCGCGGGCGACTCCACCCGCTGCGACCCGAGCCGCCGTTTCGCGCGCGCTCGACCGTCCGCCGCCGCGATAGTCCCGGTTTCCGTATTTCTGGTAGTAGGTAATATCGGCATGACCAGGGCGGAACTTTTGGCTGATGTCGCCGTAGTCTTTCGAGCGCTGGTCGGTATTCCGGATCATCAACTGAATGGGTGTGCCAGTGGTTTTACCTTCAAACACGCCAGACAGGATTTCGACCTGATCGGCCTCTTGCCGCTGCGTCGTGAATCTGTTCTGCCCCGGCTTGCGTTTATCAAGCCACACTTGCAACATCTCGGTCGTCAGCGGCACATTCGGAGGGCAGCCATCAACGGTCGCACCTAACGCTGGCCCGTGGCTTTCGCCCCAAGTGGTTACACGAAACAGATGGCCGAACGAATTCATGGACATGACGAAACTCCTTTGTCTGGTTCAATACCGCATGCCCCGCCCCGTAAAAAGCCCCTTTTCAGCGCACCTCTTGCATTTCCGGCTAATCTGACTAGTGTCGGCACTGCCTCGGGGGGCCAAAAATGGCTGAGACGCGATAGTGCGGACCCGTTGAACCTGAACCGGATCATGCCGGCGTAGGGAAGGTGCGACGGATTTTCCGTTCCTCCTGTCTCATGCGTCGCAGTAAATGGAGGACCATATGAAACGATCCCTTCTCGCTGCGGCCCTAGTCACCATAGGTGGTGCTACTTGGGCTGAAACACCGACCTTAACGGTCTATACTTACGACAGCTTTGTGTCCGACTGGGGCCCCGGCCCTTCGATCGAGGCGACTTTTGAAGAATCTTGCGAATGTAATCTGGAGTTTGTCGGCGCTGGCGATGGCGCGGCTCTTTTGGCGCGATTGAAGCTAGAGGGCGCACGGACCAACGCGGATGTCGTGTTAGGGCTGGATACCAGTCTGACCGAAAGCGCGAAGGCCACCGGCCTATTCGCGCCGCACAACGGAATACCGGACGGATTAACACTGCCAATAGAATGGGCCGATGACACGTTCCTGCCTTTCGATTGGGGGTATTTCGCATTCGTCTACGACAAAACCAAACTGTCGAATGCGCCTGACAGCTTTGCCGAGTTGCTGGAAGGCGACGCGACCATAATTATTCAAGACCCACGTAGTTCAAC
>DFBM01000154.1 GCA_002366645.1 Rhodobacterales bacterium UBA3080
CGAATGGGGGGTTGCTTCCATTTCTCGCAGCAGGGCGTTCATTTCGGGTGCGGACATCCGGCGACCGGTGCGTACCGATCCATGACAGGCAACACGCGACAGGATGGCTTCGATACGGTCTTTAACGGTTTGTGTCTGACCCAGATCGGTTAACTCGTCGGCAATGTCCTCTATCATGGCGCGGGCGTTGACTTCGCCGAGGATTGCGGGGGTCTCGCGGACACAAATAGCGTTGCCGCCAAAGGCTTCGACCGTCAGTCCCAAGGGCGCAAGATCGGGGGCGGCTGCCAGGAGGCGCGATATATCGTCAGCGGACATCTCGACGATTTCGGGGATTAACAGCGCCTGTGCGGCGACGCCTTTTTCGACCATCTGGTTCTTTAAACGCTCATACACCAGACGTTCATGCGCGGCATGTGCGTCAACGAGGATCATTCCGTCGGCGGTCTGCGCAATGATGTAGTTTTCGTGCAACTGCGCACGGGCAGCACCGAGGGGGAGCGCCTCGTCAAGGGCTGTCGCCCCGTCCTCGGCGCTCGGTTCGGGTTCCACCCGACCCGACATGTGGTCAAACGCGGTGAAACTTTCTTGAAAGCTGTCTTGTTGATGCGCGGGTTGCTGGAACTGATACGCCCCCCGCAACGCCGATTGGGATGCGTGGTCCATTTGGTAAACCCGCGCGTTCGGGGTTTCGGGCCGCATCGCTCCGAGAGTCGCATTGGAAACCGTTGTCGATGCACGGTGACCAGCCTCGGCTAACGCGTGCCTTAGGGCGGAGACGATTAGGCCACGCGCGACACCCGGTTCACGGAACCGGACCTCGGATTTTGCCGGATGCACGTTAACGTCGACGCGTTCGGGATCACAGGACAGAAACAGGGCGACAGCCGGATGGCGATCACGGCTGAGAAAGTCGGAATAGGCACCGCGTAGCGCCCCGACCAGAAGTTTATCGCGAACTGGCCTGCCGTTCACAAAGAAGAACTGCGCTACCGCTGCGCCACGAGAATAGGTTGGCAGGGCGGCAAAACCCGTCAGTAACAAGCCTTCCCGCTCGGCGTTGATCTTCATGGCATTGGTCGTGAAGTCGGCCCCGAGAATACCGCGAAGCCGGCCTGATAGCGCATCGAACATATCGCCTGACTGCGGGTCGGCGCGGAAAGTCACGCGCCCTTCGCCGCCGCCGGATACATCGCGTAGGATAAACCCGACGTGCGGTTCCGCCATGGCGAGGCGCTTTACTACGTCCCCGATGGCTTGCGCTTCGGCGCGGTCGGTACGCATGAATTTCAGGCGGGCGGGGGTGGCGTGGAATAGGTCGCGTAATTCGACAATAGTGCCCTTGGTCAGGGCGGCCGGCTCGACAGCGCCGATTGCGCCACCGTTCACGGATATTCGTGCGGCTTCGGGCGAGCCGGTAAAGCGCGACGTGATCGTCAGGCGGCCAACGGCACCAAGGGAGGGCAGGGCCTCGCCGCGAAAACCGAAAGAGTGGATATTCAGCAAATCCGACCCGTCGATTTTGGACGTTGCATGGCGGGACAGTGCCAGCGGCAGTTCGTCAGCAGGGATTCCATGCCCATCGTCACTAACGCGGATAAGGGTTTTGCCGCCGTCCGCATGGGCGATATCTATTCGCGTAGCTCCGGCATCCAGCGCGTTTTCAACCAACTCCTTCACCGCCGAAGCTGGACGCTCGACAACCTCGCCCGCCGCGATACGGTTAGCCGCCGCGTCGTCTAGCTGGCGAATTGGCCGCCGCTTGGACGGTATGTTGGGGTTCTGGACGTTCATGCCACTAAGTATAGCATACCCATAGCCGATTCTGCCATGTGGGAAATGTTAGCGCTTCCGTTTCGGATCCGCGAAAACGATCAGACCGAAGGCGCCGGCGAAAATCGCGATGTCAGCAATGTTGAAGGCGAAAGGATTGTCTATCCCGCAGCACGACATATTGAGGAAATCGGCCACCGCGCCGTATACTGCACGATCCAGCACGTTACCCATCGCACCACCGATAATCGCGCCGACACAAAGCGGCACGAGCCAGCCTTCTTTGTTGCGCACCCAAAAGACCAAGCCAATTACGATTGCAAATGCGATAGCGATCAACAGGTAGCGTGTGAAATCATTGTTCGACCCGAACAGGCCAAAATTGATGCCTTCGTTCCAGGCCATCATGAAATTCAGGTAGGGCGGATACACCTCGATATATATGCGCCGTGACAGCTCCATATACTCCACCACGATCCATTTGGTGATACGATCGGCAAAGAAAATAATGGTTGCCATAAGCATGGCACGGAAAAGGGGCATAAGGTCCTCGTTCGAAATTCCGGGCGATACTAGCGACGGTCGGCACGGGCGGCAAGCTGTTCAATACGCGACGGCAACCGGATTAAGGGTGGCAAGAAGCACTTGGTTTCTGCTAGCGTCCGGAAACCGCCGCGGATTTTTCATTGCGGACCATCAGGTGGAATTATGACTACGACTGGATCAAAAGCACCTGCGCACCCGCAGGACAACAGCTGGCCTGCGCATTTTCGCGCAACCATGGTGCTTGGGTTGCCGTTAATTGGAACGCAGTTGGCGCAAATGGGGATCAATTTTATTGATACCATGATGCTGGGCTGGCTCGGGGCGGAAACCCTTGCAGCTTCGGTTCTGGCGACAACTATGGTTTTCGTAGTACTCGTGGTGGGTTTCGGCCTCGCAAACGCAGTAATGCCTTTGGCGGCGCAAGCAGCTGGTGAGGATGACGAACGTAGTCTGCGCCGCTCGGTCCGCATGGGCTTCTGGATTGTCATGATCTACGGCGCGCTGATGATGCCGTTCTTATGGAATGCCGAAGCTTTGTTATTGTCGATTGGTCAAGACCCGAAACTGGCGAGCATGGCGCAGGAATACATACGTATCGCGCAGTGGTCAGTTTTTCCGGTGCTTCTTGTCTCGGTTCTACGGTCCTATTTGTCGGCAATCGAGCGCGTGCAAATTGTGTTGTGGGTCACTTTAACGGGCGTCGCTGTGAACGCCTTTATGAACTATGCCTTCATTTTCGGTAATTTGGGCATGCCACGGATGGAACTGGCCGGTGCCGCCGTGGCCACCGTTATTACTAATTTTGTCACTGCTGCGGGCTTGGTTTGGTATTGCTGGGCCGTTCCCGCATTGCGGGAACACGAAATCTTTGTCCGACTATGGCGCCCCGACTGGGTGGCCTTCAGGGAAGTTTTCCGCCTTGGTTTACCCATCGGCCTTACTATTCTGGCGGAGGTCGGATTGTTTGCGGTCGCCTCGGTGATGATGGGGTGGATCGGGACGATCGAATTGGCGGCACACGGGATTGCGCTGCAAATAACTTCGATCGCTTTCATGATCCCGCTCAGCTTTTCGCAAGTGGGGACTGTTCGTTTGGGGCGGGCGATCGGGCGCAAGGACGACGTCGCGATAGGCAAGGTCGGACAGATGGTGCTCGTGCTCGGTATCGGCTTCGCAGTATTTTCCGCAACGCTTTTTGTGTTGATGCCACGACCGCTGATTTCGCTGTATCTTGAGGAGAGCAATCCGGATGCCTTGCTGATCATAGCCTATGGAATCCCGTTGCTAGCGGTGGCGGCGACGTTCCAGATCGTCGATACTTTGCAGGTTCTCGGAGCGGGCTTGCTGCGCGCAATGAAGGACACGCGTATGCCGATGCTCATCGCGATTTTCAGTTATTGGGCTGTTGGCGTCCCCTCGGCCTATTGTCTGGCCTTTGTCTTCGATTTCGGCGGCGTTGGTGTGTGGAGCGGTTTGGCTATCGGCTTGGCCTTCGCCGCGGTCTTGATGAACTGGCGGTATTTCAACCGCGAAAAACTGGGTTTGATAAAACGGTAGATTGCGTCGCGATACTGTTGTTTAATCGATCTCATCGAACGAGAGGATCGGATATGTCAAATCGTATTCAGAATATTGTCGAGCGTATCAATAGATTGCAGGACGAGTTGGAGGCCGCTCTTTCAGAGAAGGCCGAGAAGTTCAGCTACTCGATTGTAAACCGACGCATCAAATTTCAGTCTGAAACGCTGAAACGGCAAAAACAGTTCAGACAGGTGCTCTGGCAATATATCGCAAAGGCCCGCCTTAAAAATGTTCTGACGATGCCGGTAATCTATTCGCTTATCGTGCCGTTTGTATTGCTGGATATTTTTGTCAGCCTTTATCAGGCAATTTGTTTTCCGGCTTACGGCATCCCGAAGGTGCGTCGGAGGGATTATATTGTTATCGACCGGCACCATCTGGCGTATCTCAACATTCTGGAAAAACTGAATTGCGCCTATTGTGGTTATGGCAATGGCCTTTTGGCCTATTCGCTGGAGATTGCGGCGCGTACCGAAGCATTCTGGTGCCCGGTTAAACATGCCAATAAGATGGGTGCTTATCATGGCTGGTATGGGGACTTCTCGGATTTCGGAGATGCTGAAAACTACCATGCAGATCGGAAGCGCAACATTGATTCTGTTCGAAAGGGCAAGGATGTCGCAGCGGATCGGCCTAAAAACGTTATACCGGATTGAAATTATTAGGTGAAATGCCTTAGGCTGTTAAAAAATACAAAAGGGAATAAGCGGTGGCAGTTAAAAACACACGCATACAACGTGAAAAGCGGGAGATTATTCTAGACGCGGCGTTGCAGGTATTCTCGGAAAACGGATTTCGCGGAGCTACACTGGACCAGATTGCCGAGGTTGCGGGATTATCCAAGCCGAATATGTTGTATTATTTCGCGGGCAAAGAGGTCATTTACCGGACGCTGCTCAGCCGACTGCTGGAAACCTGGTTGAAACCACTGGAAGGCATTGATCAGGCCGGTGATCCGCATAAGGAAATTATGCGGTATATTTGTGCCAAGCTCGAGTTTTCCCGCAAGTTCCCACGTGAAAGCCGGCTGTTCGCTATCGAAATCCTGAACGGCGCGCCACGGCTTTCGGGGGAACTGGACGGAGCGCTGAAAAAGCTGGTCGATCGTTCGGTGGGTATTTTCCAGAAATGGATGGACGAGGGGCGATTGGCACAAGCAGATCCTTACCATTTGATTTTTGCGATCTGGGCAACCACACAGCATTACGCGGATTTTGCGGTGCAGATGCGGGCGGTTCTGGGCGAAAAAGATCCTGATCCGATCACGACCGGAGGCAAGTTTTTGGAGGATTTGTTCTTCCGTGGGCTGGATCCGCGCTAGCCATAGGGTTTGAACGAACCGGTGGCCTCGCTGCGCTCGGCGGTTGTGATTGAGCTTGGGCCTTGCATTCCGCCACTGGCGGGCGTATATGGCTGACAACAGCGGCAAGATTGGCTTCCACCCCCAAGCTTCCACCGGAAATTGTAACGGGCCGCGCGCCCGTTTTTTTTGTGTTCTGGAGAGATATGTCCGATCTTATAGCCAAAACCGCCATCGACGTTCGACTGGCCGAAATCGTAACCCCTGTGATCGAGGATCTGGGGTATGAGCTGGTGCGCCTGCGCCTGATATCCGGCAAAACCATGATCCTGCAGATTATGGCTGATCGCCCGAACGGCGGTATCGTTGTGGATGACTGCGCCGAGATTTCGCACGCGTTGTCCGCCGTGCTAGACGTGGAAGACCCGATTGAGGGTGAGTATTCCCTTGAAGTTTCCAGCCCCGGCATCGACCGCCCGCTGACTCGTTTGAAGGATTTCGAGACCTTCGAGGGCTACGAAGTAAGGCTTTTAACCAGCGAGTTGATCGACGGACGTAAACGTTTCAATGGTACACTGCGCGGTGTTGAAGAAAACGACGTGCTGATCGAGATATCCGAAGGATTGATCGGCCTCGAATTCGACTGGATCACAGAAGCCAAGCTATTGCTGACAGATGAACTAATCGCCGAGAGCCTGAAGGCCCGCAAAGGGGCTGATCTCGACGAAACCCAATTTGACGAAATTCAAACGGAAGAAAATTCCGACACGGAAGAGGAATAAATCATGGCTATTACCAGTGCAAACCGGTTGGAGTTGTTGCAGATCGCAGACGCCGTTGCCCGCGAAAAACTGATTGACCCGGATTTGGTTATTGGGGCTATGGAAGAGAGTCTCGGTAAGGCTGCGCGCTCGCGTTACGGTGCTGAGTACGATATCCGTGCCTACATTGACCGGAAAACCGGTGAGTTGACGATGACTCGTTGCCGGACTGTTGTGGACGAAGTTGAAAACCAGTGGACCGAGCTGACACTGGCCGACGCCAAGGAAATTCAGGCCGACGCCGAAGTTGGCAGTGTTCTGACCGACCCGCTACCACCAATGGACTTTGGCCGTATCGCCGCACAATCCGCCAAGCAGGTTATCATGCAGAAGGTGCGCGAAGCGGAACGTGAGCGTCAGTTCGAAGAATTCAAAGATCGCGTTGGCGAAATCATCAACGGCGCCGTCAAACGTGTCGAGTATGGCAACGTGATCGTGGACGTAGGCCGCGGCGAAGCTGTTTTGCGTCGTGACCAGCTGATCAACCGCGAAGCATTCCGTACCGGCGACCGTGTTCGCGCCTATATCCGCGAAGTGCGTTCCGAAGTGCGTGGCCCGCAGATTTTCCTATCGCGCACCGCGCCGGAATTCCTTGCCGAGCTGTTCAAAATGGAAGTGCCGGAAATCTACGACGGCATCATCGAAATCAAAGCTGTTGCCCGCGACCCGGGTTCGCGCGCGAAAATCGGTGTTGTGTCATATGATAACTCGATTGATCCTGTTGGTGCCTGTGTCGGTATGCGCGGTTCGCGTGTGCAGGCCGTTGTGAACGAACTTCAGGGTGAGAAAATCGATATCATTCCATGGAATGACGACGCGGCCACTTTCCTTGTGAACGCATTGCAGCCTGCCGAAGTTGCGAAGGTTGTTCTGGACGAAGAAGCCGACCGGATCGAGGTTGTTGTGCCCGAAGACCAGTTGTCGCTGGCGATTGGCCGTCGTGGTCAGAATGTGCGTCTGGCGAGCCAGATTACAGGCTTCGACATCGACATCATGACCGAAGCGGAAGAATCCGAACGCCGTCAGGCTGAATTCAACGCCCGCACAGCCTTGTTCATGGAAACCATGAACGTCGACGAGATGGTTGCGCAGTTGCTGGTTTCCGAAGGTTTTGCGACACTCGAAGAGGTTGCTTTTGTTGAGTTGGACGAACTGCTGTCGATTGACGGCTTTGAAGAATCAACTGCCGAAGAACTGCAAGCGCGTGCACGCGAGTGTCTGGACGAAATCAACACCAAGGCTATCGAAAAAGCCAAGGAACTCGGTGTTGAGCAAAGCTTGTTTGACTATGAAGGTCTGACACCTCAGATGTTCGCGGTTCTGGCCGAAGACGGCATCAAGACGCTGGAAGAATTCGCGACTTGTGCGGATTGGGAACTGGCTGGTGGATACACAACTGTCGAAGGCAAGCGCGTAAAAGACGAGGGTCTGCTGGAGCAGTTCGACGTTGGTCTGGAAGAAGCGCAGACGTTGATCATGAATGCACGTCTGGCACTCGGTTGGGTAACCGAGGAGCAGATGGCGGAAGATGCCGAAGCAGAGGCCGCTGAAACCGAAGAAGACGCAACGGAGGACGAAGCCTGATATAGGGCTTCGAGGAGATCGCCGTGAACGAAGTGCACTGGAAAAAACCACATGCGGAGGCTGAACGCCGCTGTATTGTGACCCGCGAAACCGAAGGCAAGTCGGGCTTGATCCGCTTTGCTGTCGGGCCGGACAATCAGGTTGTGCCTGATGTGCTGGAAAAGCTCCCGGGTCGCGGCATGTGGGTAACCGCCAGTCGCAAGGCGATTGACGAGGCGGTGAGCAAGGGTTTGTTTGCCCGCGCCGCCAAAGCGCCAGCGAAAGCCGCGCCTGATCTTTCGGATCAGGTCGAGGCGATCTTGGCACGGCGCGTTGTCGACATGGTTTCGATGGGACGTAAAGCAGGGCGCGCGGTTGCGGGTCTTGAAAAGGTAAAAAGCTGGTTGATGGACGACAAAGCCGCCGTCCTTCTGCAAGCCTCCGACGGGTCCGAGCGCGGGAAAACCGCGTTAAGACCACCAGACGGGCCGGAAACCCTGATTGATTGCCTGACAAGCAGTGAATTGGGCATGGCCTTTGGACGAGATACTGTGATACATGCCGCCATGACGAAGGACGGCATCACAAACCGAGTCCTTTATGATGCAACCCGCCTAGCCGGATTGCGCAGCGAATAAAGCCCTTTGGGCACGTGATTAGCGGAGAGTGCCTCCGCACTGAAAGGTTAAGACGAGAATGAGCGATTCAAAAGATAACGACGGCAAAGGTAAACCACTCAGCTTGAGCGGTGGGCCCGGAACCGTGCGCCAAAGCTTTAGCCACGGTCGCAGCAAGGCGGTCGTTGTCGAAACCAAACGTAAACGTGTCGTGGTACCTAAATCGGGCGCTGCAACATCAGGAAAGCCAGGCTCTCGCCGGACGTCCGCTGTTGGTGTGTCGGATGGTGAACTGGAACGCCGTCGCAAGGCGCTAGAAGCTGCGCAGGCAATGGAATCCGAACGTCAGGCTAAAGAAAAAGCCGAAGGTGATGCACGCGCCGCTGAACGCGAACGCCGTCGCGCCGAAATTGACGCTGTCGAACGCGCAGCTGCGGAAAAAGAAATCCGGGCACAACGCGAGGCAGAAGAAGCGCGCGTTGCTGCAGAAGAAAAAGCCAAAGCCAAACCGGCCAAAGCCGAGAAACCCGCTAAAGCTGCAGATAAAGAACCCACCGCGCAGGATACAGCCGCCGCACAAACAGGCGCCGCGCGCGCCGAAGCTGGCCGTGTTGCGCCGACCGTTAAAAAGGCGGCACCTCGCCAAGACGAGAAGAAAACGACCCGTGGTCGCGGAGGCGATGACCGTCGCCGTTCGGGCAAGCTAACGATCAATCAGGCGTTGGGCGGCGGTGGAAACAAACATCGTTCCATGGCGGCTATGAAACGTCGCGCTGAACGTGAAAAAGCTAAACTCCGCGGTCCGATCGAGCACGAAAAAGTCGTCCGCGAAGTGCAGTTGCCCGAAGCCATCACGGTTCAGGAACTTGCCAACCGAATGGCCGAACGTGTGGCTGCGGTTGTGAAAGCTTTGATGACAAACGGCATCATGGCGACGCAGAACGAAACAATTGATGCGGATACAGCCGAACTGATCATCGAAGAATTCGGCCACAAAGTTGTTCGTGTTTCCGATGCCGACGTTGAAGATGTAATTGTTGCCGAGGAAGAAGATCAGGCCGATCTGAAACCACGCGCGCCGATCATCACCATCATGGGCCACGTTGACCACGGGAAAACCTCGCTGCTGGATGCAATCCGCAAAGCGAATGTTGTATCGGGCGAGGCCGGTGGTATCACCCAGCACATCGGTGCATATCAGGTGACTACCGAGAGCGGCGCCAGACTGACGTTCCTCGATACTCCGGGCCACGCGGCGTTCACGTCGATGCGCTCGCGCGGGGCACAGGTTACGGACATCGTTATCCTCGTTGTTGCAGCCGATGACTCGGTGATGCCACAGACCATCGAGGCGATCGCCCACTCCAAGGCGGCTGGCGTTCCGATGATCGTTGCCATCAATAAGTGCGACAAAGAAGGCGCTGACCCGATGAAGGTTCGCACCGAATTGTTGCAACACGAAGTTATCGTGGAAGCCATGTCGGGCGACGTGCTTGACGTTGAAGTTTCGGCGATGACCGGTCAGGGCCTTGATACTCTGCTGGAAAACATCGCGCTTCAGGCTGAATTGCTGGAACTGAAAGCCAACCCTGATCGTCCTGCCGAAGGCGCGGTGATCGAGGCCAAGCTCGACGTAGGCCGCGGCCCTGTCGCAACCGTTCTGGTGCAAAAAGGTACGCTGAAACGCGGCGATATCTTCGTTGTGGGTGAGCAGTGGGGTAAAGTCCGCGCGCTAATCAACGACCAAGGCGACCGTGTGAACGAAGCCGGCCCATCGATTCCGGTCGAGGTTCTGGGCCTTAACGGCACACCCGAAGCCGGCGACGTTCTGAACGTTGTTCCTGATGAAGCCAAAGCCCGTGAAATCGCAGATTATCGTGCGCAGGTTTCAAAAGACAAACGCGCGGCAGCTGGTGCAGCGACAACACTCGATCAGTTGTTGGCTAAAGCCAAGGCGGACGAAGACGTAGCGGTTCTGCCAATCGTTATGAAGGCCGACGTGCAGGGTTCTGCCGAGGCAATCGTTCAGGCGATGGAAAAAGTCGGCAACGAAGACGTTCGCGTTCAGGTTCTACACTCCGGCGTTGGTGCGATCACCGAATCCGATGTGACACTGGCCGAAGCTTCCGGCGCGCCAATCATCGGCTTCAACGTCCGTGCGAACGCACCGGCACGTAACGCTGCCAATCAAAAGGGCGTCGAAATCCGGTACTACTCGATCATCTACGATCTGGTCGATGACGTTAAGAAAGCCGCTTCCGGCCTGCTATCGCCCGAGATCAAGGAAACTTTCATCGGTTACGCCTCGATCAAAGAGGTGTTCAAAATCACTGGCGCTGGCAAAATCGCGGGCTGTCTGGTTACGGAAGGTGTCGCGCGCCGCGCTGCTGGCGTTCGCCTGCTTCGCGACAACGTTGTGATCCATACTGGCAAGCTGAAAACCCTCAAGCGCTTCAAAGACGAAGTTAAAGAGGTCCAGTCCGGTCAGGAATGTGGTATGGCCTTCGAGAACTACGAAGACATCCATGAAGGCGACGTGATCGAGATTTTCACCACCGAAGAAATCGAACGCACGCTTTAGGCGACGGTCAAATCAAGTAATTAAAGGGTGGTACGAAAATGCTGCCCTTTTTTTCTTGCACTCGAGGCTGCATCTGCCCCAAGTTTATCGTGTCAAAACGATAAACTGATGGGAAGCGCTATGAAACCTTATTTGAAAACTACCCCCGACCGCGACGGATTTTTTGGTGAATACGGTGGCGCCATGCTACCACCGCCACTGGTTCCGCATTTTGCCGAGATTTGCGACGCTTACGACCGCCTGTCGAAGTCTGCGGAGTTCATCAACGACCTTCGTTATATCCGCAAACATTTTCAAGGTCGCCCAACCCCGATCTCGCACCTCAGAAACCTGTCCGACATGGCTGGTGGCGCGCAGATCTACGCCAAACGCGAAGATCTCAACCACACCGGTGCACATAAGTTGAACCACTGCATGGCCGAAGCATTGCTGGCCAAACACATGGGTAAAACCAAATTGATCGCCGAAACCGGCGCTGGCCAACACGGTGTGGCCTTGGCAACTGCTGCGGCCTATTTCGGTATGGAATGTGAAATCCACATGGGCGAAGTCGACATCGCCAAAGAGGCTCCGAATGTTGTCCGCATGAAACTGCTCGGCGCGACGGTTGTACCCGTGGGCGAGGGCGCCAAAACCCTGAAAGAAGCCGTGGATTCCGCGTTCGGTAGCTATATCGATCAGGCCGATCATGCGCTGTTCGGCATCGGCTCGGTCGTTGGTCCGCACCCGTTCCCGATGATGGTCCGTGACTTCCAGAAAATCGTTGGCATCGAGTCCCGCGAGCAGTTCGTCGACATGACTGGCGAGCTGCCAGACATGGTAACGGCCTGTGTCGGTGGTGGCTCAAACGCGATGGGTATTTTCTCGGGTTTCTTCGATGACGAGGACGTTGCCCTATACGGTGTCGAACCGCTTGGAACATCTTCCAAGTTAGGCGATCACGCCGCGACGCTGACCTATGGCCAAGACGGTGATATCCACGGTTTCCGCTCCAAAATACTGGTTGACGAAAATGGCAACCCTGCACCGGTGAACACTTTGGCCTCCGGTCTGGACTACCCCGGTGTCGGGCCCGAGCACGCATACCTGCAGAAAACCGGGCGTGTGACCTATTCAACCGCCGACGACAAAGAATCGCTCGACGCGTTCTATAAACTGTCTCGCCACGAAGGTATCATTCCCGCTCTCGAAAGCGCCCACGCGGTTGCCTTCGCGCTTCGCGAGGCTAAAAACCATCCGGGTAAATCGATCCTGCTGAACCTTTCGGGGCGCGGCGACAAAGACATTGATTACGTTACCGAAACTTATGGTTACGGCGAGTAATCCAATCTAGCAGGGGTCGCAGCCATTTTGGTTGCGGCCCTTCACAAATACAAATCCCCCAGCCCGAGCGACCTGACATAGGCTTCCGACCCTTCGCGCAGGATGTGTTCGGTCACCATCTGGCGGGCTTTTTCGGGGTAAGGGCGCGCCAGATAGGTCACGTCCTCGTCGTACACATTCGCTGTAAACAGTTTTTCACCCGCCGCTAAAGCCACCTTGTTGCCCAAAGCAAATGCTTCAAAGCCGACCCGCATTTCTGTGAGCATATCTTGGGCGAATTCTGTTGAGTAAACCGAACCGCACCCGTCCCAAGCATCGGCTCCGTCGGGATTATCCGTCAACGCCCAATCCCGCACGCGCGGGTACTTATCCACCAGTTTACGCGGCACCGGATCAACCATCGTATGCGCCCGCAAGCCACCCAATATTACCGCGTCAACGGCACAAGGCGCGTCGCCCATGAGGTATCGTGTTTGTTGTAACTGCCGGTCGGCAGACGCTAAAATGCGTTCATATTCGGCCTCGGCCATCGCCTGCTGGTGCAGCGGTTCAACCCCTGTCGCACGGCATGCCTTCAGCCCCCATGCCGCGATTCCCTTGGCGACCTCTTCGTTCCCCATCGCCATAATCGGCGCGGCGAAACTGGCGCACTCCGGGTAATGCCAGCGGTAATGCACGACGGTCCGGCCAAGCCACTCATCTAGAAAGTTCTCGATCATATGGATGAGTATGCCCAATTCCCCATCCGCAAACATCCGGCGCTTGGGAAAACGACCGTCCAGCATAAACATTATTGGTGTGGTGTCCCACAGCGCCCAGCCTTCGGGCGTTTCCAGCACTGGTATAACATGGGTTCCGGCCCGCTTGCGTGCCTCTTCCGTAACAACCCCAAGCTTCACCTCGACCCGCTCAAACGGGGCGCCATAGAAAGTCAGCGCACTTTCCATTTTGCGAGAAAAGTAGCTCAAGTCATGCCCATACCATGTGTAATCCGCCATCTGGACCTCGCTTTCATAGATCAAATTCGTCCCACGGCGGCAGCGTTCTGTCAATCATAACGCAGGGATACTTGTGCGCCCGCTCTCCAGCCTCCATATAGGATTTGATCCCAACGCTTGGAGGCAGACATGCAAAAAGAACCTGATTTCCCCGGCTGGCACGGCACGACGATTGTCGGTGTGCGCAAAGGCGGCAAAGTCGTAATTGCAGGCGACGGGCAGGTTAGCCTTGGCCAGACGATCATCAAGGGCTCGGCCCGCAAAGTGCGCCGTATAAGCCCGGGCGGACATGAAGTGGTCTGCGGATTTGCAGGATCAACCGCCGATGCGTTTACCTTGTTGGAACGTTTGGAAGTCAAACTCGAGGCTGCGCCCGGACAACTCGCCCGCGCATCCGTTGAACTGGCCAAAGACTGGCGAACCGACAAATACCTGAAAAACCTCGAAGCGATGCTGATCGTGACCGACGGCAAAGACCTGTTCGTAATCACCGGCGCTGGCGACGTGCTAGAGCCCGAGCATGACGTAACCGCCATCGGATCCGGTGGCAACTTCGCCCTCGCGGCGGGACGCGCCATGTTTGATTTCGAGGAAGACGCCGAAGTAAT
>DFBM01000031.1 GCA_002366645.1 Rhodobacterales bacterium UBA3080
ATCAAGTCGGCACCTTCCGATAAATCGAGCGCCTGATGAAGGCTTTCTTTGGTGTCTTTTGCGATAGGCAACATGCGGACTTCGGCACCATTGGCTTCGAGCAGTGCCTTAAGGCCAAAATTATTGGAGGATACGATTTGATCCGGCCCTGGTGTCTCCCCGGGCATCACAAGTTCGTTGCCATTTGGTACAAGTGCCACAATCGGTTTTCGGGTTACGGGTACAGTCGGGACATTCATCGAAGCCAGCAACGCTACGTCGGAAGGCGACAGCTTTCGTGGTGCTTTGACAAGATCACCAACTAGGAAATCACCGCCAGCAGGCCGGATATAGGTTTTTGTGTCGCGGTTGTCAGCGACTGTGATCTTGTCTCCGTCACGAATTGTATCTTCTTGAATAAGCACACAATCCGCCCCATCGGGAACAGGCGCGCCGGTGAAAATTCTGACAGCTTTTCCAGATGATACTCGACCTTCAAAGCGATCCCCTGCAGCTGACTCTCCGATAACTTCAAGCTGCATTCCCGGTTGAGCCTCCGCGTTGATAACCGCGTACCCATCCATGGCCGATGAAGAAAACGGGGGCTGGGACAAGCGGGCGGCGACATCTTCAGCCAAGATTCGGCCAACGGCTTGGGAAAGCGGCACCGTTTCCGTGTCTAGCGTAGATGCCAGTGAAAACAGTCGATCGAGCGCTTCGGATACAGAAATCATTAACTAGCCTCGTACAGACCGGACTTGCCGCCATCCTTCAGGACAAGCCGAACATGTGAAATGATCATGCCTTTATCGACCGCTTTAACCATGTCGTAAACGGTAAGGGCGGCGACGGACACTGCTGTCAAAGCTTCCATTTCAACGCCGGTCTGACCTGTTGTTTTAACCGTAGCTTCAATCTCTATCAGGCAGTTGGGAATGTCCGGAGTCAGTTCCAAGGATACCTTCGATAATGCTAGCGGGTGACAAAGTGGTATCAGATCACTGGTTTTTTTCGCTGCCATGATACCGGCCAAACGTGCAACACCAAGAACGTCGCCTTTTTTGGCGCGACCTTCTGTAATCAGTGTCAGAGTCGCCGGATCCATCGATATTGTGCCTTTGGCAACCGCAACGCGGTGTGTGACTTGCTTGTCGGATACGTCGACCATATGGGCCGCACCCTTATCGTCGAAATGGGTAAGGTTAGACATTTTTCGGCTCCGGATTGGATAAAAGCTTACGGGTGGCGGATTCAACATCGTCTTGGCGCATCAAGCTTTCGCCTATCAGGAAGCACCGCACGTTGTGACGTGCCATATCCGCGAGGTCTTTGGCGGTATTCAGGCCCGATTCAGAAACAAGAATTTTGCCTGCTGGTGCCAATTGCACCAACTCGCGTGTTGTATCCAGCGAGGTTTCAAAGGTTTTCAGATTTCGGTTGTTGATACCAAGCAGAGGTGACTTCAGAATGCTGGCGCGCTCCAACTCTTCGGCGTTGTGGACTTCGACAAGAACATCCATGCCCCAAGCGGTGGCGGCGTCTTCCAGCTCAACCGCCTGCGCGTCTGAAACGCTCGCCATGATAATTAGGATGCAATCCGCGCCCATCGCACGGGCTTCGGCGACCTGATAAGTATCGTACATGAAGTCTTTGCGAAGGACGGGCAGGGACACTGCAGCCCGCGCCGCAATCAGAAATTCGTCAGCACCCTGAAAGGATGGCGTGTCGGTAAGGACACTAAGACAAGTCGCGCCGCCGTCCTCGTAAGCTTTTGCTAGAACCGGCGGGTTGAAATCCTCGCGGATCAGGCCTTTCGAGGGGCTGGCTTTTTTGACTTCGGCAATAAGACCATATCCGTCGACTGAAGCGCGGACGAGGGCGTTTGCGAAGCCACGAACCGGAGAAGCCTGTTTGGCATCAGCTTCAACCTCTGATGCCGGGCGCAAAAGTTTGCGGGCCGCGACTTCTTCAAGTTTATAGGCTTTGATTTTGTCTAATACGTTTGTCATCAGTCGTTTCCTGCCGCAGACGTTATTTCCGCCAACTTGGTGACCGCAGCCATGGCTTTTCTGGAATCGATACTATGGCGCGCCAGATCGACACCTGCCTTCAGATCAGCAGCCTTATCAGCGATTACCAACGCTGCCGCCGCATTTAATAATACTGCATCCCGATAGGCATTTTTTTCACCTGACAATAATGCACGAAAAGCCACAGCGTTTTCTGCTGGCGTTCCGCCCATAATATCTTCGAACGGATGCACTGGCAGACCCGCATCCTCAGGATGCACTTCTGTGTCCGAAACCTTGCCGTTCTCAAGTGTTGCAACCCAACTAACGCCACAGATCGAAATTTCGTCCGTCCCGTCGCTTCCATGCACCAGCCACGCTTTTTCCGACCCGAGCGCCAGCAACGTTTCAGCCATCGGGCGGATCACATCGCGCGAATAGGCACCCGTCAGTTGGCGTTTCACACCAGCTGGATTGGTCAATGGGCCAAGAATATTGAAAATAGTACGTGTGCCAAGTTCCTGACGCGTAGGCATGACAAAACGTACCGCTGGATGGTGTATCGGGGCCATCATGAAGCCGATACCTGCCTCGCGCAGAGCGCGTTCGACCACATCGGCACCAACCATGACGTTGATCCCCATCTCGCTTAGCGCGTCAGCGGCACCAGATTTGGAAGACAGGTTACGATTGCCGTGTTTCGCAACGGTCACTCCCGCGCCAGCCACAACAAAGGCCGTAGCCGTGGAGATATTCAGCGTACCTTTACCATCGCCACCCGTGCCAACGATATCCATCGCACCGTCCGGCGCCTTTACTGGTAGGCATTTGGCCCTCATAACAGCAGCAGCAGCGGCATACTCGTCGACGCTTTCGCCGCGCGTACGCAATGTCATCAGGAAACCGCCAATCTGGCTGGGCGTGGCTTCGCCCTCCATGATGAACGTAAAAGCAGCCTCGGCTTGGGCGCGCGATAGCGGTCCGTCTACGGCCAGAGCTATGTATTCTTTGAAGGTCTCGGTCATTTGCCGCCTCCGGCTAAATCCAGAAAGTTTTTCAGCATCGCATGGCCATGCTGGGATGCGATGGATTCCGGGTGGAATTGCAGGCCGTGAATTGGAAGCTCTTTGTGTTGTAGACCCATGATCGTCCCGTCTTCCAGTTCCGCAGTAATTTCCAGAACATCCGGCAGAGTTTCCCGCTCGACGATCAGCGAGTGATAGCGGGTTGCCTCGAACGGCGAGGGGAGGCCCTTGAACAATCCCTTGCCTGTATGATGCACTGTTCCCATCTTGCCGTGTACGATCTCGCCGCAACGGACAACTTTACCACCAAAAGCCTGACCAATGGTCTGGTGCCCAAGGCAGATACCGATCAGAGGGGTCTTCGTTTCTGCAGCGGCCTGAACCAATGGCAAACAAATGCCCGCCTGATCCGGGTCGCACGGGCCGGGTGACAACATGATTGCCGTTGGATGCATGCCGATCGCATCCTGAACATCCAACTCGTCGTTTCTTTTCACCACAACATTGGCGCCAAGCTCCCCCAGATAATGGACGAGATTGTATGTAAAACTGTCGTAATTATCGATAAGTAACAGCATCGTTTATCTCTCATAATCCCAACGTTGAACATTTGGGTAGAAGTGCGCGCTAAGCGCCGTTAAAGTCGTTTACCAATGATCGAAGGTTATTGGAACGGCTGATCTTATTTTTTGGAGTTTTTGGCCTATGGGCGAAAGTGTTTCTTCGCAAAAGGGCGGATTTTTCCGCGGTGCGCTTGCTGGATTGATATTGGTTGTGCTGATTTTCTGCGGTTTAGCCGCTGGATTTCCGCTTTCCGACAGATTCGACCCTAGTATGGCACCTAATGTAGAGATCACTACAACCAACCCACAGCCCGGAAGCGTTGAACAAGACAGCTATGGCGTGATCTCTTTGCCTTCAGAATCACCTGCACCAACGGTATTTGGCGCAAACCCGGTACCTTTCCAGACCACAACCGAAGAGGTCGCTATCGAACCGGTTTCCAGCGCTCCGGTAAATGCGGTTTCGACATTAGATAGCATGCCAACCTCGAGTGGTATCGAAATTGGTGCCGCCGAAGATAAGGCGCCTGTGGTTGAGTTACCTGTGGTTCCGGTTCTTGAGGCACAGGCCGCTATCGAGGCACCGGTTGTTGAAGAAGAATCGCAAGCGCCGGTTGTTGTCCAGTCAAGTACACCATCGGCGACAATTCAGCCTACATTGACAGATGCCGAAGACGCTGGTGACGAAGAAGCCGTAACAGCAGGCCAAAGTCTCGAGAAACCGGCGGGTGGTTTCGCACTGTCCGGTCAGACCATTATCCCACCTGCTGCGGTCGACGAAACGTCCAGAGTCGAAAACACATCTTCTACAGCATCGTTCCTTTCCTTCAGGCAGCCATTTGACAACACCAGCGATCTGCCCCTTTTGTCCTTTGTTCTGCTCGCAGACGATATCGCGACAGTGGATTCCATTCTCGCGTTACCGGTGCCAATTACGCTCGCCGTAAATGTGGAAAATCCGAATGCAGAGGGACTTATTTCGCACTATCGTGACAACGGTGGCGAAGTGGTTGCGCTATTGTCGACATCAAAACCAGACGAGCTTCAAAACGGCGGCAGCCCGGAACTGGTCGCACCGTTTGTTAGCGCCGCTCTAGCTGCAACAGCTGGTACAATTGGGGTGATGGACGGCCCTGACGGTGACGTTAATCAAGACACCAAGATGTTGACGGCGTTGTTTGCTGAACTATCTAAAACTGGACATGCGGTTCTAACCGTAAATGGCGTAGGCCTGAACCGCGCGGAAATCCTGGCAAAAGAGGCTGGTGTCCCTGCCGCGTCGATTTCCAAGGTTTTTGGACCGGAGGACGGAAAAGTGACCGTGATACGTGGAATGGATAAAGTGATTTTGCAAATGGGTGACCTGAAATCAGTTACCGTTTATGCGTCAGCCACATCTGATCTGATCTCCGCGTTGAAGTTTTGGTTGAAAAGCCAGAAGGCAAAACTGGTAACCATAGCGCCGGTTTCGGCAGTAGTGGTTAGCGACTGAATTCTAGTTTTGACCGCCACGGAAATTGACAAATAGACCCGCGTCTTCCGCTGCTTTCATAAGGGCTTTGGATTTGTTGATCGTTTCCTGATACTCGGCCTCGGGATCGCTATCGTATACGACGCCACCACCTGCCTGCACATAAAGCGTCTCGTCTTTGACTACAGCAGTACGGAGCGCGATGCAGATATCCATATCGCCACCGGCCGAGAAATATCCGACCCCACCACCGTAGATGCCACGCTTTTCGGTTTCCAACTCGTCGATAACTTCCATCGCCCGAACCTTCGGCGCGCCTGACACGGTGCCAGCGGGGAGGCCGGCGAGCAATGCTGAAAGCGCGTCGTGATCGTCGCTAAGTTCACCCTCGACGTTGCTAACGATGTGCATGACGTGGCTGTAGCGTTCAATCACGAACTTCTCGGTCGGGTTCACCGTGCCAATTTTGGCGACACGTCCAACGTCGTTACGGCCCAAATCCAGCAACATCAGGTGTTCGGCCATTTCTTTTGGATCGGACAACAAGTCGGCTTCCAACGCCTGATCTTCCGCTTCGTTTGCGCCGCGCGGTCGGGTGCCGGCGATCGGACGGATCGTCACCTTGCTACCCTGAACCTGCACGAGAATCTCGGGGCTTGCACCGATAACCTGAAAGTCGCCAAAATTGAAATAGAACATATAGGGCGAGGGATTAGTGCGTCGCAACGCCCGATATAGCGCAAACGGCGGCAGGTCGAATTTCTGCGCCCAACGTTGGCTGGGAACGACTTGAAAAATATCTCCGGCGCGTATGTAATCTTTAGCCTTATCGACAACCTCGAAGTATTCTTCTTTGGTTCGGTTGGAAACCGGTGCCAGTTCGAACGGCTTGGAGCCAAGGTCGCGGGATTCGTTTGGGATATCGCGATCAAGATCACGAACCGCCTCCATAACGCGCTCTGCGGCCTGCGCGTAGGCCGCGCGCGCCTTTTGGCCATCCGTGGCCCAGACAGGGCTGATGACTGTGACTTCGCCCTTGGCACCATCCAGAATGACGATCACCGTTGGTCGCAGCATCATCGCATCGGGTGCGCCGATAGGGTCAGGATTAACGTTAGGCAGGTTTTCGACCAACCGAATAACATCATAACCAAGGTATCCGAAAAGGCCCGCAGCCATCGGTGGAAGATCGTCAGGAAGGTCGATTTTGCTCTCGCCAATAATCTGTCTTAGCGCAGTAAGGCTGTCGGCTTCCATCGGTTCAAAGGCGTTGTCGTCAAAGCGTGCCGAACGGTTGATCTCGGCATCATTGCCACGGCAGCGCCAGATCAGATCGGGTTTCATCCCGATGATCGAGTAGCGGCCGCGAACTTCGCCGCCGGTCACGGATTCCAGAACAAAACTGTCTTTTTTGGCCTGCGCCAGCTTCAATATAAGCGAAACCGGAGTGTCCAGATCAGCGACCAGTCTTGTCCAGACAATCTGGTTTTTGCCCGCGTTATATCCGGTTTCAAATTCGCCGAGGGAAGGAAGCAGGTTCATGATGTTACTGTAATTGCAAGTGCAAGGAGTCGATGCGGGACTGGTTGACCGTTGGCTCACTCAGAGTCACGAGGGCCGCACCAAAATACAGCATCATGTCATTTGCAACCTGTTGAGCTTGCTGCGCGCCAACTTGTTCCAGTATCTGCGCCGAGTTTTCCTCAGCGGGATCGAATGGCGCTACTACATTTAATTCGACAATAATTGCACCGCTCACGTCCTCTACGACAGTTACGTCGCCGACATTCAAACCGAATATTGCCTGTACAACTTGTGGCGGCAGATCAGGAATTGTCGAAGTGCGGGAAACTCCAGTAGCTGCTTCCATCCGCAAAGTGCCTGCGAAGTCATTCAACGAACCACCATTCGAGATACCGACGGCATCGGCAATCCGGTTCGCGCGTGCCACAATCATTTCTTGTGTCTTTGCGACCTGTTGGCCCTCTAGTACTTCGGTTTCAACGTCAGCCATTGGCTTCACGAACGCTTCGGTGATGCCATCGACACGCAACACAAATATGCCGCCGTCTTCGAGGTCAATAACGTCACGTTCTTCGCCAACTTCGGAAGCAGAGGCCTCTTCGCGGAACGTAGCATAAGCCGCAATACCTGCGGTTTCACCTTCAACCAGACCGATTTTTTCCAAACGCATGTCGGTTTCGTCAGCTATTTCTTCCAGTGACGCACCACTTGCAACCAGATCAATAGACAGGTTTGCAACGTCGGCGATGATAGAACCTGCATCCTCGATCGCCAGCTCGCGGCGAAGATCTTCACGCACTTCTGAAAGCGGGATAGAAAGTTCGGAGATCGCCGCGTTCACGCGGAAAATTGCCGGGCCTAGGTCTGTTTCTACTGGGCCGTATATTCCCGGTTCTTCCGACGCAAACAGGACTGCTGCGGCCGCAGCACCAACATCACGAGCGGTTACATCACCAAGGTCGATGTCTGTTAGCGACAAGCCACGAGTATCGGCAAGTATCTCGAATGTCATATCGCCGGAATCAAGACTGCTACGTGCTTCGTCCGCTTCGGATTGCGAGCCCAGAACGATGCGCTCAACGAAACGTTTCGCCGGCGTGTTAAATTCGGGACCACGGGACGCATAAAGAGCTCCGATACGATCCTCGCTAATCTCCAAGTCTTCGGCAATCATTTCAGGCGTCAGGCTAACGTAAGTGATCTCTCGCGTAAGAGCTTGTGTGAAATCATCAGGATTGGCTTTGTAAAACGCGGCCAGTTCGCTTTCGGTCGGGGCAGGGATGGCTGTTGTGATATTGTTTGCGCCAACCCGCGTATAGGTGAAATCACGTGTCTCGCCGATGTAATCAAAAATCGCCAAAGTTGCTTCGTCCGGCAGTTTTGCCCCCGCCGCTACAGCCGCCTGAATTAACAACTGCGTCGCATCTTTGCGAACTAGCGCTTCGTATTCGGCCGGGTTCATACCGGAGCGGCTCAGCGCGTCTTCGTAAACATCTTTATCGAAATCACCGGTTAGCCCCTGAAAGCCCTGATTGGCCAACAAAGAATCGCGAACGGTTTTGTCACTCACGGAAATGCCCAGTCGCTTTGCTTCGTTCTCATAGGCCGCTTGCGTTACCAAACGTTGAAGAACTGTCCGGTCAAGACCGAACAACAATGCCTGATCAATCGTCAACTGGGTGCCGAACTGTTGCGACGTCGATTGAATTTCGTTCTGAACGGATCTGAAATAGTCGTCAGCCGATACATCAACGTCGCCGACCGTCGCAACGCTCGCGCTAATCGATTGCGAAAATATGCCGGTTAGGCCAAATCCAACCATCGCCAATACGGCCAAGCTTAGTACAAAGAAAAAGAAAACTTTGGATATTTTTGATTTTTTAACCGCAGTCATATTGTCTGGTCCCTTACAAGGCGCGTTGGTTTAGTCGCAAACTTTTAGGCTGTGCGTCGGTGGGATACAAGTCCCGCTAAGGCCGAAATGCTTTCAAGCGCTTAAACATTTCATCTAATCCAGCCTGATCGGCATTGGCAAAGGCAATTCGCAGTGTTTTTTCCGCCGTTCCGTCGCCACCATGCGTCAAATCTGGTATGAACATAGTACCGGGCAAGATTAGTAAGGACTGCTCGCGAACAAGCTTTTTGGCGACCTCTTCGGATGAAATGTCAAAAGGATGTTCGGCATAGGCAAAATAGGCGCCACTCCCTAGAAGCTTCCACCCCTCCAGCGTCTCGAAGCCTGCCTGACAAA
>DFBM01000160.1 GCA_002366645.1 Rhodobacterales bacterium UBA3080
TATCTCCTGAACTGTCTTGTCTCCGCGCAGCGCCTCAAGCGCCACAGCAGCTTTAAACTTGTCTGAAAAGTTCCGTCGTTTCGTCATTCTCGTATCCATTCGTTCGTGTTGGATACATCTTAGCACATTGTCCAAATTTACCGGACCACTTCACTCTGTGAATATCTGGGATTTCGACGCTGCACCGGTCTTGTCGTCGTATTTCTCGATCGCGCGCAGGCGATACCCTTCTTGATCGTCCATGAAAGGATCAATATTCGGGTGTTTTTCCAAGAATGTGCTAGGCATTGCATCAGGATTGAAAGTGCCTTCACGGTATCCGTCACGCTCCCGCGCGAGTTTACGCGAACGTGCAATCTCGACCATAGACGCGCCTGTGTCCAACATGCCGGACGGGTTGAATGAACCAATGTCGAAAGATTCCCCGACCATGCGCGCATCTTCATGCGCTCTTTGGCGGGCGGTTTCCTGCTGCACCACGGTTGGGCGGCGCTCCAAGCGTGTTACCTTGTTGATTGGGCCGTGCGCCTTCACAAAGGCGTCATAGGTCTTGTTGAGCGTCTTACGGGCCGCTGTGGCGTCTTTCCCCGACGTGTCGGCGGCATAGACTTCGCGCAACGCCATTTTAATCCCGACGAGGGCTTTAACCTTCTCGACGTGACCTGCCGGCATCCTTTTGGTGTTGGTTTTTGAGCGTGCTTGAACTGGTGCGCCCTGTTTACCATCGAACTGGAATAGCTTCCCGTCCTTCATATAATAGCCGCCCGCCTTGCGCTCGACCGATTCAACATCGACGGCACCAAGTTTTTGCGATTGTGTCGGCGCTGACATGACGTTGGTTGTGAGTTTCCCAACGGCTGTGGCGAGATCCCCGACAAAATCACTATCCGGCCTTGCTCGGACGCCAAGTCGCGGCCCCGCAATCAGTTTGTCAAAGAGACCTTGTTCGCCCAAAATCATATCCGGATTCTGAACAAAGTAATTGTTCACCAATGCCTGACCGGTGCCGCCTTCTTTGTCGGTCATTTCAACCAGTTCGGCTCCGCGCCATGACTTATCGGCTTCGGTCTCGCCTTCAAGACGTTTGCGAAGGATAACAATATCCGTTGTAACCTCTGTTCCAGCGAAATCCTTGAACGCTGTAGACGGCAAGCGGATTGAACCAACAAGATCTGCGCGATCGGCAAGGTAATCTCGGGCTGCGGTACCACCCTTGTTCATCGTGCCTGCACTGGTCACAAACATGAGCAACCCGCCTGGTCGAACCGCATCAAGGCTTTTTGCAAAGAAGTAGTCGTGCAACATGAAGCCCTGCGGATAATCAGGGTCGGCCTTAATTTTGGTACCGGCGAATGGTGGGTTTCCGATTACGAGATCATAATGACCCTGCGCCAAAGGCGTTTTGATAAAGTCGCCATGCTGGATTACGGATTTTGGGTAGAGAAGTTTGGCAATCCGTGCGGTAAGGCTGTCTAATTCCAAACCTTGATACGTTGTTTTGGCGGCAATGTCTGTCGGAATGGTTCCGGTGAAACCACCAACACCCATGCCAGGTTCGTAAACCTTCCCGCCTTTGAAGCCTAACTTCTTGGCGGCATGCCACATCGCACGCAATACCGGCTCTGCCGTGTAAAACGCATACTGACTTGTGCGCTCGATGGTTTCGTATTCTTCCGGCGTTGTGACTTCGAGAAGCTCCTTTGCAATATCCGGCATTGGATACGTGCCGTCGGAGCGTTTAAGGCCACCAGCAAGCGTGCCGGCACCACCGAACTTGGCGAGTACAGCGCGTTCATCAGCGGTTGCCGTGCGGGCCTCACCTTCGATTTCTTTGAGTAAGCGGATAGCCTCGATCGATTGGCGTGCACGTGTTTTAGCGCCCTTGGCTGGCTCTAGTTCGCCCTGCCCGATAACATGGTTTGCTAATCCGTCTGGACGTTCACGGCTTCCTTGATCGCGTTGTGTAGCGCGATTTCCTCGATCATTCGACGGCGTTCCGGATTCTTCACTTCGTCCACGTGCTGCGACTCGGCTTCCGCCGTCGCCTGCGTTGCCAGATCCCGCGCGTACTTCTCGAACGTTTTCGCTTTTTGGAGCTTCCGCGCTTTCGCCGGCGCTTGCTCTATCATCGCGTTCATTATCTCGGATATCATCGAATAGATCCCTTTCGACAGGTAATGTAGCATCTTTTGCAGTTTTTGCAATCGGAGCGGCTTCCGGAATGGCTTCCGTTGTCGGAGTGAATAGCGCCTTGATTTCATCAACGACTTCATCGGTTGCCGACATTCCCTCAACGTCGACACCGCTGTCTTCCATCATATCTCGGGCGCCGTTGTACCAAGCCCGCAAGTATTTGCGGATTTCCGACAGTTCTACATCGAGATCTTCGGCCAGTGCTTTCGCGGCGTCGGTGAATTTGCGCGCGCCAGCTTCGATGTGAAACACGGTCAATTCCATACCGATTGCCACAATCTCTGGGTCGATACCCGCGTTTATCTGGCTGGATAGCTTGTCTTTTAGGCGTGCGCGCAACACGGCGGCACGGTCTTTGCTGACCAACTGGTTTTTTGATCCATAATCGGCAGATTTCGCCTTTTTAGGCTTTTCTGCTTTGGTTTCAACGGGTTCGTTTCTTGATTGGGTTTTGTCCTCGACGGGCTTCTTACCTGTCAGAAGGTGGATTGCATTAGAAACGGCTGCTTCCGGAGTTTCCCCGTATCCACGCTCGACCTTAAACGGCGTTTCCCGTTCCGCTATCACGGTATATCGACCGAGGTTCCATTCACTTCTTGCGGATTCGGCAGCATCACGTATGATTATTCCATCATCGTAAAGTTTTCCGCCGCGTTCCGCATCCGTTTTCCCGTCACGACCAACCTTGTTCACGAAAACGCGTGGTCCATCGGCCTTCGGCTGCGTTGCCTTGTACTCTTCCGCAGTGAGATAATCCCTGCCGCGTTTGCTCGGATCAACGTATGCACCCTTCCCTGGCACAATCTGAACGGCTTCGGATACGGTGACGCCACGCTGTGTATAGGACCGAACCCCGTTTTCGTCTTCGTTTAGGAGTTGGCCTTTGGAGTTAGCACCAATGCGCCCGCCTTTTTTCTCTTGTCCGTTCGCCGGTTTCTTCTGGCTACCGTTTTCCAGCCATTCTCGGAACTCGTGGATTGGCATTTCGGTAATGTCACCAATACGCTGTTCACCGCGTCCGTCCGAGAAGCCGCGCGAATAAAGCGCCTTGGCAATCAATCCGCGCTCTCTGGTATTCTTGCCAGTTGAGCCAAGAATGACTTTATGTTCGTCAAATTTTCCGGTGTCTGCGTCCAATTGGTCAACGATTTGCACGAACTGGCTATTCGGGGAAGGGCCGATGTAAACGTCAACATGATCGCCGTCGGCACCTTCGGTACGCTTGATGTACCCGTAGTGCGCTGGCATTTTCACGGACCATGCTTTGCCGTTGCCATCTTTCCCGCTGCGGGTAGAACCCTTCGCGTTCTCCATCGACACGTCGAGACCTTGGAAATTTATGTGACCAAGTTTGTAGTTTCCGGCCTCTTTCTGCCCGTCGGTTGGGTTGCGGTCAGCTTCTTTGGCTGCTGCGTGAATTTCGCCGTTGGTCGGGGCTTTTGTCTCCGCCTGACCATCTGCGACCTCTGGTGTAACGTCCTTTGCGGCTGGATCATTCGCCATGAAGAACGCATAGGAGAACCCTTCCGGTGTCGTGGAGCGGTCCTCTTTGCCCTGCGGGTCGCTACCGCGCAGTTTGGATTGCATCTTCGAACCTTCAACCGGATCAACGTTTGCCGTCGGCAGATCTGTATCAAAATCACCGAATAACTGCGTGCGCTTGGTGTAGGGGTCCGCAAAATTGTGCGGGTGAAAGCGCATAGTTGGCTTGGGAAGTCCGGTTTCTTTTTGGATGCGTCCTATCGGGTTTTCCAACACATGGAAGCCCGACGGGTTGGCCTTGGCAACCATATCGCGTGTAGCGTCAACCAGCATGTTATTATATTCAAGTGCTGACTTAGCGCCTGTCACTAACGCATTGTCTCCAAACACTTTCGCAAGCGTCTCCGGACTTTCTTTGTCGTGCAGGCTTTCCCACCAACGAGCGCCGGAACCGGCATAGGTTGTGCATGGGCAGGCCGAAAGAACCCCGTAGATTTCCAAACCTTCCTGGCGCATTTCTTCAACTTGGTTCCACATGAACTCGTCGAGAAGAATATCGCTTCCGGTTTTAATGTCGTGCTGGATCACCTGATAGCCTGCATCGCGCCACGGCTGAGACCATTGACCGGTATAGTCGAACAAAGAAATCACAACTTTGTTCTTGTTCACTCCGGTTTTACCAAGGCGCTTTGCCTCGGCTTTCCATGCGTCAAGGCGTGCTGACGCTTCGTCGATCGGAATGAACCCGTCTTTCTTGACTTCGAGATCAAGGTTTACGGTTTTTGCGGGATCAGGGAATATCTGGTCGCGCGCCATTTCCGGAATATCACGGCTGGCACTCCAACTGTCATTGGCTTCGTGCGTTGATACGGGGATTCCGCTTTGCTCGAACATTTCCATGAAGTCATTAGCTTCTTGGATAGCATCGAGAACCCGAGAACCTTTAACGGCATCACCGCTGCGGTCTTTCTTGGCTGCGGCCAGAATGTTCTGCACCGCATTGCGCGTATCGATCAACATGCGGCCACCTTGGCCGATTTCGCCGTGATCGCCGGTCAGCACATCATCGATCGACTTTCCGGATTTGTTCGCGGCATA
Source organism: Rhodobacterales bacterium UBA3080 (assembly GCA_002366645.1). Lineage (GTDB taxonomy): Bacteria > Pseudomonadota > Alphaproteobacteria > Rhodobacterales > Rhodobacteraceae > NORP23. The sequence continues at coordinate 4,774 of DFBM01000160.1, forward strand.
GGCGGCGCGGCGAGCGTAGCTGTCCAGTTCGGACATTGTGTCGCCCGCATCGGTGCCGCGAAGGCGACCAAGTGCGGCCTTTTCCGGTTTTGTTAGCAGATCTGCAAGTTTGAATTGCTCCTGCGTATTGCCCTGCCCGCTTTCGTGATCTTCAATCTCGGCGGGGGAAGCATTATCCGGTAACGGGGTGCTGTTCGCTGGTTTTTCATCGACCCGCGCCTGCACTTCGTCGCGGCGCTTCTTGGAAAATGCCCATGCATTGGCTTTCGAGTTCCAAGCGGCTTTAGCTTTCAGTCCATCAAATAGAGCCGGACCATCTTCTTTTGAAACACCACGGACAACAAACGACTTCTCGGAGTAATCTTCGAGCGTTATTTCTTCGGTGGTGGACGCCTCCAGCTTATGTGGCCGGTCGTCTGCCCCTTGCTGTTCCTCACGACTGGTGACGGGAGTGGAGGGGGCGGCGTCGAAGAGGTCGTTTCTTTGGCTTCCGCCGAACAGTCCGTCTTCTTGGACTTCCGCATTGCTACCGCGCATAGGCGTGTCCATGCTGCGTTCAGCACGCGCCTTATCCGTGATTTGTTCTGCGCCTGGTATGACAAGCTGTTCACCTTCTGGCGTTAGATCTACTTGGCCGTTTTCCGCGGTGTTGCTGCGTAGCGGTCCATTCGTTTCAGTGCCATTGCCGCGCGTTTCCGCTTGTCCGGAGACAGGTTCGGATTTTGGGCCGCTTGGAGTGCGCGTTGTTTCAGTGCTGACATTTCCGGCGTTAGTCCCGAAGAGTTCGGGGAACGGGATTTCTGATTCACTTGGTCCATCGTAGTAACTCGCTTCTCTGTGTTCCAGCACCGATAGCACGTCTTCCAGATAACCGCCATTGTTATCGAGCGCGTCAATGATTTCTAGGTGCATTTCTGGCGTGAGGTATATTTCTTCGTTGGTGGTCTCGAAGTATTCATTGACGATACCAACAACATCTTCGCGCCGTTCTGCCGGCGTTCGCATGTCCTGATCTGGTCCGTCGATAAACGGAGCGCGAATATCCCAGACCTGCTCCATTGGTGCAGCATCTTCAAACCGGTCAGCGGCTTCCTGCGCATTGATCGCGGCTTGCAGTTCTTGTTGTTCACGGTTTTGCATCGGAATACCGGCGAACTCGTCGGTGAGCGCGTCGATCAATCCTTGCTCGGACAGATAGCCGTTTTCATCTTCACCAATGGCATGTGAGATATCCGACCACTCATTTGCAGGTAAGTTATCCCAACCGTCTGCACCATTCTTGCTAAATAGACCTGGCGCAGTTCGGGCGTTGATACCCGCGTTGTTCAATTCGATAGCCAATGGCGAACCCGTTTTTACTCCGATTCCGCGCAGGCGGTGAACCACCGGATCACCAACCTTATCCGCGCTGGCGTACTGCCCGAGCGTGCCGACGTTCCGGAATCGGTTTTAGCGGCCACAGTTGATCCAATTGAAGTCAATCAAGGCGAATGGACGATTGACGAAGATTTGTTATTACTAAAGGGCGCGACCCAAGGGCGCGGTATGCAGGCTATTGCTCGGCACGTCGGGCGCAGCAAGACCGTGTGTGTTGCGCGGTTCAAGGCGCTGGTACCGGAGCCAAGTATGGAAGCACAAAAGGACGCCCTGAAGGCAGTCAAGGCCGCTATCCAAAAGCGGGATATGGTGTAGCTTGTGAATAAGCTCGTTCCCCTTTTCGCAGACGCAAAGACAGCGGCATCGCTCTTGAGCATGACGCGCAATGAGTTCTTGCGTCTTGTCGAAGAGGGGGCGCTACCTGGTCCATGTAAATTAAGTCGTTGGGACGTGCAGGAACTTCAAGCCATAATGCGCGGTGAACGTTCCAGTATTCACAGTGAATTCGCATGGTAAAACAAAATCAAAAACCCAATGTTACTCGCAGGAAGGTGAGAGGCCGCGATGGCATCACGCGGATATACTTCTACTACGAACAGACCCTCGAAGGGCGGCGTAAATTAGTGCGGTTGCCGAACGACCCAAATAGTCAGGAATTTGATCGACGTTATTGGGAAATCAAGTCCGGTAAAGCCTACGCACCCAAGCCAAAGTTGACGTTCGAAAAGCTGATCGGACAATACATTGCATCGTCTGGCTATAAAAACAAAGCCGACGGAACCAAGAAGAAATATCGCCCTATCCTTGAGCATATCAGGGAGAAGAACGGACCAATGGATTTCACGAAAATGCGCAGGAAAGACGTTTTAGCAGCGCAGGAGGCGTTCTCTGAAACACCGCGTAAAGCAGACTACTTCGTTCAGATGCTTTCCATCCTGTTCAATTACGCGATCGAGCGCGAAGATATGACCCACAACCCCGCTTGTGGCGTCAAGTTGTACGGTCCACAGTCCGAAATGGAGCCGTGGCCACAGGATAAACAGGATGCATACATACGGTATTGCGAGCGCAACAAACTCGATACCGAGCTATTGGCTTTCTATCTAGGTACTGGCACCGGTCAGAGACCAGGCGACCTATGTCAAATGAAGTGGGAACATTTCGACGGCGAATACATGTTTGTATTGCAAGAAAAAACCAAGACTAGGATTAGGGTTTTTTGCCCAGACAACTTGCTTGATGCGCTTGCCAAATTCCCAAGACAGGGCGACTACATTTTGGCGCGCAACCTACGCGAACCCCTGACCTATAATATTCTGCAAAAGAAAGTTCTTGCCGTTCGTAAGGCGATTGAGGCGACCAATTTCACGATGCACGGCTGGAGGTTTACCGCTGCTGTCGAGTTGGCCGAAGCAGGCGCGTCCGATAGCGAAATCCAATCAGTTACCGGACATAAAACCTTGAAGATGGTTCAGAAGTATCGAGATCGCGCCAACCAAGCGAAGTTATCCAAGACTGCCCAGACCCGAAGGAATCGGGAACGAGGACAGAACGAAAACAAAACGTGAATTAACAAAAACACTTACAAAAACATTTCCACGGAAGGAAAATGCAGTGATGATATTGTCGATTAAATCAAATAAAAACAAAATGGTACCCGAGGTCGGACTCGAACCGACAAGCCTTGCGGCGGGGGATTTTGAATCCCCTGCGTCTACCAGTTCCGCCACTCGGGCACTTTGGATCGGGGTGGTAGTTTTTGCCCGATCATGCCAGCAATTTCTTGCGTGACGCTCTGCTATCAAAACGTTTCTGGCGGGTAAAGTGCAAACCGTGCCGGATTCGTGAAAATCGCCGCAAAATCCTTGACCTTGGTTGGCTAGCGTGTTGCATGGGGCGCAAAGAGTTTGGAAAATTGAATGCTTCAAAAACTATACAACTGGACGATGTCGCTGGCGCAGTCCCGGTATGCATTGCTGATTCTGGCAATCGTCAGTTTTTTCGAGGCATCCTTTTTTCCTATTCCGCCCGATGCGCTGATGATCCCGATGATATTGGCGACTCCGCGACGGGCGTTCCTAATTGCCAGCATTACCACCGTAGCCTCGGTTCTTGGCGGGGCGCTTGGCTACGCTACCGGCATATTCCTGTTCGAAGAAGTCGGTCGCCCGGTGCTGGAGTTCTATGGCAAGACCGAAGCATTCCTGACGTTCAAAAAGTTCTATAACACTTACGGGCCAGTGGTAATGCTGTTCTCGGGCATAACCCCCTTCCCGTTCAAAGCGACGACGATCTTGTCCGGCGCCACAGGTCTGGATTTTGGGTTGTTCATGGCGTTTACCCTGATTGGACGCGGGGTACGGTTTTTCATCGTGGCCACACTTTTATGGAAGTTCGGACCACCGATACGCCATTTTATTGAAAAACGGTTGGGTATGGTGTTTACAATCGGTTTGCTGGCATTACTCGGCGGATTTCTGATTTTATGGATGATATGATGACAAAATTTCAAAAGACGGCACTATTAGCGGCTGCTGGGTCGGCCGGTCTGATGATCGGGGCGTTGATCTTCCAGTATGGCTTTGGAATGGCGCCCTGTAAAATGTGCATCTGGCAACGTTGGCCACATGTGATCGCAATTGTGATCGGCGCATTGATCTACTTCATGCCACACCGTCTGTTGGCATTGCTCGGCGGGCTTGTGGTGTTTGTTGGTGGCGGTATCGGCGTCTACCATGCTGGCGTCGAGCAGAAGTGGTGGGAAGGCCCGTCCGATTGCACGGGAACCGGTCTGTCGCTTACCGATAACCTTCTGGACATGACCGCGCCGGTTAATGTCGTTATGTGCGATGTTATTCCTTGGTCGATGTTTGGTGTGTCGATGGCCGGCTGGAACGCAATAATCTCGTTCGTGCTGGTTTATATCTGGATACGCGCCTCTAAGATCCGCGCTTAACGCGACGCGAGTCCCAGTTGCATTTTTATAAATTGTAGCGCTACGCCCAAGCCGTCGGGTGCGATACCGTGGCCTGTGTTCGGTGAGATATGCGTGTAGACCTCGTATCCGGCCTGCACAAGTGCGTCTGCTGCTTCGGGAAGCGAAGAAGGCGGAACAACTTCATCTGAATCGCCATGCACCAAAAGTATCGGCATGGTCGATTTCATTTCGGACCCAAGCGTCTCCGGATCCATCAATCGGCCCGAGAACCCCACAACACCGGCTACAGGGGTGTCCCGACGCGGGCAGACCAACAACGCCATCATAGTACCTTGCGAGAAGCCAACGATGATTGTGCGCTCGGGTCCGATACCTTCGGTGGCGTGGGTTTCGTCGAGCCAGCTGTTCAACAAAGCGGCAGCTTCGACCTGCCCTTGACGCGCAACTTCTTCGCTTGACCCATCAAGCCGTGGCAACGGCGACCATTGGTAGCCCATAGGATTATTGGTGCAACGCTGAGGGGCATTTGGCGCATGGAACACGGTATTTGGCAGATGATCAGCAATGGAATCCGCGATGCCGATAAGATCGTTACCGTCAGCCCCGTAGCCATGCAGAAAAATCACAAGGCTGTCAGCATTACCTGAGGCTGCGCCTTTGCTTGGTCCAGTCAGTGTCTTCATCGAATTCCCTCTCGCTCTTTTTCCACCCGGTAATACGCCCACAAAAGGCGGGCTGCAACCGATCTCCACGGGCTCCAGTCTTCTGCCATTTCACGCAGGGCTTTCTCTTTTGGTCGCTCGCCCAGATCGAACAAAACGCGCGCCGCTTCCTGCAACGCCAAATCGCCAGGTGCAAAAATATCAGCACGGCCCAAGCTGAACATCACGTAAATCTCGGCGGTCCATGCTCCGATGCCGCGTATAGCAACCAGCTGGCTGACAACTTCATTCGACGAAAGGCTTCGCAGCCCCTCATAATCAAGGTCGGCGGCCGCCAAATCCTTGGCATAGCCAATTTTCTGACGTGAAAAGCCACAGGCGCGGAGTTCTTCGTCGCTGGCGTTAAGCAGTGGTTCAGGATCACACATCCCCGCTGCCTCCATCCGCGCCCAAATGCTGTTTGCGGAAGCGACTGATAACTGCTGACTGGTGATCGCGCTTAACAACTCGCGAAACCCGTCTTCGCGTCGGCGTAGCGGTAGCGGGCCACATTGCTCCAACGCCATCGCAAAGCGCGGATCATATGCCGCCAGCCATTCGGCGCCCTCCGCCACGTCTGCTTCGGTTTCTATTATACGGCCAATCATCGGAGCCTCCTCTACGTTTCAGGCACGCTAGCGAAATTTGATGGTTTGGGCAAAAGCTATATCGAGACGCTGCGTCCTAAAGTCATAGCCACTGGATATTTCCCGAAGCTGTGCATAGAACAGCAATCATGACCTATATCGATTCCTCTGCCGTCGCGCGCCGTAACGTTAAAGTTCTGGTCGCCGCACAAGCCATTCTTGGCAGCCAAATGCCGATCAGCTTCGTTCTTGGCGGGTTGGCGGGGCAATACCTGTCGGCTAACCCCTGCTGGTCAACGCTGCCGATTGCGCTGATCGTTTTTGGATCAATGCTGACCGCGCCCGTAATGTCCTCTGTTATGCAAAAATATGGTCGGCGCACGGGCTTTGTGATCGGCGTTTTGGGTGGTACAATCGGAGCAGCACTAGCAGCAGCGGCTTTGTGGATCGGGTCTTTCCCACTATTCCTGCTAGGGTCAATTTTCACTGGCATTTATATGTCCGCCCAAGGGTTTTTCCGTTTTGCTGCGACCGATATGGCTAGCGAAGACTACCGGCCCAAAGCAATTTCATGGGTTATGGCTGGCGGGTTGATTTCCGCCATCATCGGCCCTCAAATAGTAAAACTGACTCAAGGTGCGTTGGATCCGATCCCGTTCGTTGGTTCTTACCTCGCGATTATCGGATTGAACGCGATCGGCGTCCTGCTCTTTATCTTCCTTGACATACCTGCCCCGAAAAAACCTGGCGCAGATGCACCGACAGGTCGTTCGCGGCGCGAACTTCTGCGCGAACCACAAATTCTGGTTGCCATGATCAGCGCGATGGTCGCTTACTCCTTGATGAACCTGGTGATGACCTCCACCCCGTTAGCGGTGGTTGGCTGTGGTTTTGAAACGGAGAACGCCGCCGATATCGTATCGATGCACGTTTTGGCCATGTACATCCCGTCATTCTTCACGGGCCATCTGATCGCCCGCTTCGGCGTCGAGCGTATCATTGCGCTGGGTCTTGTAATTCTGGCCGCAGCTGGCGGCGTCGCACTAGCAGGCGTCGAGCTTGAAAATTTCTATATTGCCCTGATCCTGCTGGGCATTGGCTGGAACTTCGGATTTATCGGCGGAACATCAATGCTTACATCTGCGCACACCGAAGAAGAGCGCGGACGTGTACAAGGTATGAACGATTTCGCAGTCTTCGGAATGGTGACGATTGCGTCGCTTAGTTCGGGCGGGTTGATGAACTGCTCTGGAGGATCACCGGCCGAAGGCTGGGCAGCTGTGAACATGGCGATGATCCCGTTCCTGATGTTGGCCGGCGGCGCGCTGATCTGGTTTGCCATTCAGGGCAAGAAAAACATCCGATAGCGCTACCAGCGCCCTGTTGAACTGCGCCATAACAGGCTGAGCTTCTTTTGAAACTCGGACGTTTCCAGCGGTAGACGCAGTGCTTCGGAGGGTTGTCTGCGCACCATCACTAACGGTGTATCTACCTGCCACCCCACCAACATCGCCGGCAAAGCAGATTGCGGAACTTCGGTTCGTCGACTGCGTGCCATCGCAACTTTGCTTTGGGCTGCCGTCGCGATTTCCAGTAGCGAATGGCGTAGGTTGTCAGGAACTTCGCCACCGGCAACCGCATTCCTGTCCAACGCACAATCCACCGGCACCGGATGGCGGCCGTTCACGTATAATACTGGCAACGCGCGGAACAGATTGCCGATACCGACCGCATATCCGAAATCGGCAATTACATTCGAACGGGCACCCTCAGCCCCCAACGACATCGCCGCAAGTGACATCAAATTGCCTGCCGTCGCAGCAATATAATCATCAAACGACGTGCGATCAGGGTGGCTTTCGCGGTAAATATCAAAGCGGCGTGCTTGTATCAGATCGGTAAAAAGGAGTTGCGGTAGCGAATATGTGCCGATCACCTCTGCCAAAGCTTCAACAACTTCGTGGTGCCGCACTTTGCCTTCATAAATTTCGTTGATCGCGTCCAGCCACCATTGCAACCGCATCTCGGCGATCATTTCTTCCTTGGTCACCCATGGTGCCCGCGCGACCTCTAGATTGAAGGCGTAAAGTGCGAACAAACGCGCCCGAGCATCTTCGGGTGCAGCCATTACCGAAAGGAACCGGTCGGGATCACCGACCCTGACCAATTCGGCGCAGGCCTCAAAGCTCATATGACCTTTGCCCCGTCGCGGATCAGTTTCCAGTTGATCGAGTCGATCAATGCCTGAAAAGATGCATCCACAATATTGGCCGACACACCAACCGTTGACCAACGGTACCCGTCGCTATCTTCGCTGTCGATTAGAACCCTTGTTACTGCATCGACGCCGCCGTTAGTTATCCGGACCTTGAAGTCCACCAACTTCATATCGTCGATCATGGCCTGATACGGTCCCAAATCCTTGGCGAGCGCTTGCGAAAGCGCGTTAACCGGCCCTTGATCGGTATCATCTTCCGCCGAATGACTTTCGGAGGCACTGATCACGCGTTCCCCGCCAATCATGGCGACCACGACCGCCTCGGAGACCGTTATCATCTTGTGCAATGCGTTTTGCCGACGCTCGACCGTCACACGATACCGTTCAATATCGAAAAACTTCGGCAATTGACCCAGAACTTCGCGTGCCAGCAACTCGAAGCTGGCCTGCGCGCTGTCATATGCAAACCCTTTGTCCTCGCGCGCTTTCACTTCGTCAAGGATTTGCAGCAGCACCGGATCACCCTTTGCCACCTCAAGCCCCGCCTCTGCCATACGCCTGCGTAGGTTCGATTGGCCAGCCTGATTGGACATCGGCACCATGCGTTCATTGCCGACAATTTCAGGTAGCACATGTTCGTAGGTAGTCGGATCTTTCAGGATCGCGCTGGCGTGGAGCCCCGCCTTGTGCACAAAAGCGGACGCCCCGACATAGGCCGCGTGCGCGTTTGGCACGCGGTTCAGAATATCGTCGAGCATCCGTGAAAGGCGCGTCAAACCGGCAAGCGCGGCTTGTGGCACACCGATTTCAAATTGGCTGGCGTAGGGTTCCTTCAGCAACAGCGTCGGGATCAGCGCCACGAGGTTGGCGTTGCCGCAACGCTCGCCAAGACCGTTCAGTGTCCCTTGTATTTGCCGCGCACCAGCGTTCACCGCCGCCAGCGAATTCGCTACTGCGTGTTCCGTATCGTTGTGGGTGTGAATCCCGATGTGGTCTCCCGGAATACCGGCCGTAATAACAGCCTTGACCGCCTGCGTTACATCGTCGGGTAGTGAACCACCGTTGGTATCGCACAAAACCACCCAGCGTGCGCCAGCATCATAAGCAGCCTTGCAACATGCGATCGCATATTCGGGATTAGCTTTGAAACCATCGAAGAAATGCTCCGCATCATATAGCGCCTCGCGGTCTAACGCTGCGAGGTGTTCGAAGGAACCACGGATGTTGTCGAGGTTCTCCTCAAGAGTAATCCCGAGCGCCTTGGTGACATGAAAGTCGTGTGACTTTCCGACCAGACAGACTGCAGGCGTGTTGGCATTGATAACGCCCGCTAAGACGTCATCATTCGCCGCGGATCGCCCTGCCCGTTTGGTCATACCGAATGCCGCGAACGTCGCCGAGTTTAACGCAGGGGCCGCCGCGAAAAAATCGTTATCGGTGGGGTTGGCACCGGGCCAGCCACCTTCGACATAATCAATCCCGAGATCGTCCAGCGCAGTCGCAATCCGTATCTTGTCGTCGACCGAAAAATCGACACCGTGGGTTTGCTGCCCGTCCCTGAGTGTTGTGTCGTAGAGGTATAGCCGCTCGCGGGTCATAACAGGCCCTCCAGTTTTGCCGCATCAAAGTCGGCACCAAGTTCCCACTCCGCACCCTTTGGCGTATCCTTCACAACGACGCCAGCAGCCGCTAGTCCGTCACGAAGCGCATCTGAACGTGCAAAGTCCTTGTTCTGACGCGCAGATATGCGTGCATCAAGCAGGGTTTCGATCATCCCCGAGACTTTATCATCTACAGCCACTGCGTCGTTCCAGCCACCGAGCTCATCGCTGAGCAGGCCCATAAGTGCAGCAGAAGCCTTGAGACCCGCCGCATCTCCCTTGCCAGCCAACTCGTGCATCGCAGCGATTGCCTTTGGCGTGTTCAGATCGTCAGCCAACGCTTCGACAACTGTCGAAGCCGCGTTGGCAGACGGCTCGATGCCGTCGGTCAACGCCCGCCACTTGCGCAACGTTGCTTCAGCTTCCGCTGCTTTTTTCGCAGTCCAATCGATCGGTTGCCGATAATGCGCCGACAATAACACAAAGCGCATCACCTCCCCCGGGATGCCCTGCTCCAACAAATCCTTCACAGTAAAGAAGTTGCCCAAAGATTTGGACATCTTCTCGCCCTCGACCTGCAAGAAACCGTTATGCATCCAGACTTTGGCAAAGCCGCTGTCAGGATAAGCGCAGCAACTCTGAGCGACTTCGTTTTCGTGATGCGGGAACTGCAAATCGATACCACCGCCGTGAATATCAAAGGTATCCCCCAGCAAATCCAGCGACATGGCAGAACATTCGATATGCCAACCGGGGCGACCATACCCCCAAGGTGAGTCCCAACCCGGCAGATCGTCTGTCGAGGGCTTCCACAACACAAAATCCATCGGATCGCGTTTGTAGTCAGCAATCTCGACCCGTTCACCGGCCCGCATGTCCTCTAGTGAACGACCAGATAGCGCGCCGTAAGCATCGTAAGAATTCACGTCGAACAGAACATGCCCCTCCGATACATAGGCGTTGCCCTTTTCAACCAGCACTTCGATCATCGCGATCATCTGGGCGATATATTCCGTCGCGCGCGGTTCATGTGTCGGTCGCAACGCACCGAGCGCATCCATATCGTCATGGTACCACTCGATAGTTTCATCCGTGATATCTCGGATCGGTCGACCCGTTGCAGCCGCCTTAGCGTTAATCTTGTCGTCAACGTCGGTAAAATTCCGGACGTATTTCACGGCGTAATGACCGTAAACGTGACGCAGAAGACGAAATAACGTGTCAAAAACCACCACAGGCCGCGCATTTCCGATATGCGCACGGTCATAGACTGTCGGCCCACAGACGTACATCCGCACGTTGGCATCATCAATCGGCGTGAAAACTTCTTTCGCGCGCGTCTTGGTGTTATACAGTTTGATCTCGGTCATGGCTTATTCCCATACGCAGTTTGCCTGCGGCGGGCCTAGCATTTTGAGTTCGGATTGAAAACAAGAAGAACGCGCCGCAGACGATATGTCAGCAGATAATGCAAATCTCAATTATGCAAATTACGTTTCTCATTCATGGATTATGGCAGGTCACGCGCCACGGATCAAGCCCCTAGCCCCTACGGAGCGCCCGCCCAATCTTTTTCGCCCGCGGCATCCACCACAAAAACATCCCGCTAATCGCAAAAACCACTAACGACAGGCTGGTGATATCCGCCAACCATGTTCCAAACCGGCTGCTTAACCATCCGCGTGTGTGCAACCTTTTAAACATCGAGCCCCAGTATCGCTTACTGTGGAGCATCGTCCCGTCCGGTGCATATGTTTCACGCATGAACCCGTGTTTAACGAAGTAGTGTCCCGTTGGGCGACTTACGATCACCTGCCCCGAGGGCAAATCCATAATATAACTTGGCCGTTTGTGGTATGCCTTCGATGCAAATTTCGTAACTTCCTCACCCGGCCAAATCGATTCAGCGAGCGCCAATGCGGATTCCCGTGTCGCCTCTATTCTATTTGGCCACTCGTTAAACAAGCTTTCGTCATATGCCGCAGGTTCAATCAACCCTAGCACAGCCTTCGAATGGTTCAGGTAAAACCCGGTTAAACCGATCATTAGTATCCAAGGAAACACGAATATCGCCAACCACGCATGCGAAGTTCGTAATAATTTAAGAGTCTTCGCTCGTACGGCCTGATTCATAACGTCCTCGGAATCTGTTTTCTCGTGACGTAGCAGTTTGATCCTGTCAAATGGATGACAATCAGAGGAATTCCGCTTTGGCGTCGCAAATTTTGGTTTTTTCGGCATCTACCAAGATATCCCCTCCAACCCCTTGACGCCGCGCCATCCTCTGCGTAAATGACGCCACTCTACTGGGGAATAGGTTAACGGTAGACCCGCAGACTCTGACTCTGTTAGTCCAGGTTCGAATCCTGGTTCCCCAGCCAGCCAGTCCTTGTTATTTCAGTGCTTTCCACCAATCCGAGTATAACTCAATCATTTCAAAACGTTACCTTTGGGCTGTCTTGCAAGAGACTCAACATGGTGGTAAATCCGCGTCTTCAATCCACCTAAATCTCTGTTTGCAATTTCGGCGCTAACAGTTTGCGACACGCTGCAGCAGAACTGTCTGATTTCCGACTGATGTAAATTGTAAGTGCGATCTCGAATCTTCTCTGCCCAGCCAACCAGTCCCCCAATTTCATATCCTGATAGTTTACCCAAAGTTACCGCGTGATTTCAGCGGCTTACAGCACACGACCCACGTAGAGACGCGTAAACACGCTCAGTACTACCAAAAAATACTCGTAAATCTCTGTTTGCAATTCAGGCGCTAACAGTTTGCCTTAGTTGAAGGTTTGCCAAATCATAGGTTGGCGATCACTTGCCGCTGTTCCTGCCAATCGATCGGCAAAGCATTGCGTTGTAACCATTCGGACGTAAGTCCAATCGGTTGTTCACCAACTGCGATCTGTTTCACAATATCGGGCGCAAGGAATGCGTGGTCCATCATTTGTAATATCCGCGATTTGGTAAGCCCTGCATCTTTTGCAATCTGCTCAATCATCTTCCCTTGTCGAATTGCCTCGAACCATTTTTGGGCAACCACAATATTGCGGATCAGCGTTTGATCCAGTTCCGCCTGAAGACCCCCAAGAACCAACTTCGTTTCCACCCCGCGTTTACGGAGCTGGAACGCCTTACTGAATACCAAACTTTCCTCGAATAGATCCGCCTTTGGTAAGCCCAGCTTTTTCGAAAGCACATCCCGGTCCAGCCAAATTTTCATTTCGCCTGCACCAATCCTTGCCACCGCGATCAGACTGGCCGTGTTAACCGTCTTGTTTACTCCGGTCAGCTCGCTGATCAGAACATCTAACCTGCCCAATATCTGCTTCAATTCAGAGGCTCCGCTCGAAGGTAATACCCGGGTCAGAAACGCCGGCCGTTCTAGCTCCTCCACAAGTGTTTTGGCCAGTCCTTCCTCGATCGCCCTTGCCGGCAACCGCCATCCGGTTAACTCTTTCTCCCCTGACTGGCTGACTAAACGATGCGAGATATAGTAGCGGTACCGAACACCACGTTTACTCGCATGCGATGGCGTGAGCCGGTCACCGGTCTCGTCAAATAGTTTTCCAATCAACGGAGATGGCTCTGCCGCGTTCACCTTAAGCCTACCCCGTGCGGCCTGTGCTTTAAGCATGACTTGAACGCTTTCCCAGGTTTCCACATCAATAATCGCTGGATGCTGCCCATCATAAACCTTTTCTTTGTGACGAATGCGCCCTGCGTAAAGCGGGTTGGTCAATATTTGGTGGATGTGTCCCCGACCAAAATGGATACCACCTACCCGCGTTCCGGATTTATGCTCCCGAGTTCTTGTTCGCAGGTCAAGTCCTTGGGACTTACTCTGAACCGCGCGTACCGTTCCTAGTTCAAGATATAGTTTATAGAGCGTTCTGATCGTTTTAGCTTCAGGTTCGACAATGCAAAGGGTCCGCCCGTCTGCCGCATACCCGAACGGCACCAGACCGCCCATCCAGAGCCCCTTCTTCTTTGACGCCGCTATCTTGTCGCGAATACGTTCTGCCGTGACCTCTCGCTCGAACTGGGCGAAGGACAGAAGTACATTCAGTGTCAGCCGTCCCATACTGGTTGCTGTGTTGAAGGACTGGGTCACGGATACAAATGACGCGCCAGCTTTTTCCAACTTCTCCACGAGTTTGGCAAAATCGGCGAGCGACCTCGTTAAGCGGTCGATCTTGTAAACGACAATCTGGTCAACCTTTCCTGCATCAATATCCTCCAGCATGCGCTGCAGGGCGGGTCGCTCAAGGGTTCCGCCGGATATCCCGCCGTCATCATAAAAACCCGGCAGAGCAACCCAACCCTCCGCTTTCTGGCTAGCTATATACGCTTCACATGCTTCCCGCTGTGCGTCGAGCGAATTGAAGTCCTGATCCAGCCCCTCCTCCGACGATTTACGGGTGTAGATAGCACAGCGAATTCTCTTCCTGTCACTCATGGCGTGCCCACCCCGAAAAACCGTGGACCCGACCACCTCGTGCCGGTGATCTCGCGGGCGATGGCCGAAAGTGAACGATAGTTTTTATCCCGCCATACAAAGCCGGTTTCCGTCACTTCGACCTCAAAGGTTCTTCCGTTCCATTCGCGCAGTAAGCGCATGCTCGGGGTCAAGCTTCTAACCTGTGCCGAACCTGCCTTCTTGCCCTTGGCGATCGCTGTCAAAGCCCGCGTCGTGGATTTAGGCACACCTTTGAAGGCGCGGCATTGAAGTTCATACGCAATCGCCTTTTGCATGAACGGTTGCGACAGGTATTTGGCCGGCGGGCTTGCAAAACTCTCTCGCCATAGATCCAAACACTCGTTACGGTCCATATTGGTAACAGCTTGAATCCGGTCGCGCATCGCATCCACGTTTCTGTTGGACCGGCTCATCCAACGTCCTCCAGATCTGGTTCAGTCGTTATTCGGTAACGCGCCCCACCCTTGCTGGTCTGTGAAGCCATTTCAACTTCGAACCCACCTTTCCTGAGGCCGGAGATCGCCGCGCGCAATGTGTGGGGTTGCCAGCATAATTTAACACACAGAGCATCGCTTCGACCTCCATTCTTTCGCGATAGAAGGTCGATCAGTATTGTTTTTTTGCTCTGCGGACGCCTCCCCGTTTTGCTGATGGTTTGAAGTTCGGATTTTTGTGTCGTGGATGATTTACGAGCCATTTTTGCCTCCGGGTTCAAGCGCAGGACAATCCTGCGCCTTGTACCAAGGCAGGCCCGTAACCCGGGCGGAGGTTGCGAAGCGCCTGATAAACTGCTTCGCGGTAGAGACAGTGACGCTCTACTCAAGGCCAAAGTCCAGCGGAATATACTGCATTTGGTCAGAATATTTATTGTGTTGGGAAACTTATCAAATTCCCCCAGATGTCCAGATGTCCAGATGT
>DFBM01000133.1:0-3482 GCA_002366645.1 Rhodobacterales bacterium UBA3080
TCGCCGAAGGCTTCAACGCGGGCTTCGTCCATCAAGGTGCGCATTTGGCGGATTGCAGTGTCGAGACCGATGAATATGGCTTCGCCGATCAGGAAGTGACCGATGTTGAGTTCCATCACTTCGGGGAAGGCAGCGATGGGTTTGACGGTGTCGTAAGTCAGGCCGTGACCGGCATGGACCTCAAGGTCGAGGCTGTGCGCATAGGCGGACATTTCGCGCAGGCGCTCGAGCTCGGCGTCACGCTCGGCGAAGTTGCCTTCGGCGTGGGCGTCGCAATAGGCGCCTGTATGCAGCTCGATTACCTCGGCGCCAATGCGGGCAGCGGCTTCGATCTGGTTTTTGTCGGCGGCGATAAAAATCGAAACCCGGCAACCAGCGTCGCGTAGGGGTGCAATGAAGTGGGCGAGGTGGTTTTCCTCGCGGGCAACTTCAAGGCCGCCTTCGGTGGTGCGCTCCTCGCGTTTCTCGGGAACGATGCACACGGCGTGGGGTTTATGGCGCAGCGCGATTTGCTGCATTTCCGGTGTTGCCGCCATTTCGAAGTTCAGCGGAATGTTCAAACCGGCAACCAAGGCGTCAATGTCGGCGTCGGTGATGTGGCGGCGGTCCTCGCGCAGGTGAGCGGTGATACCGTCAGCACCGGCAGCTTCGGCGATATCGGCCGCCCGCATCGGGTCGGGATACTGGCCACCGCGCGCGTTACGCACAGTCGCGACGTGGTCGATGTTGATGCCGAGCCTTAAACGGCCGAGCGGTTTTGTCAGGGTGTTTGTCATACTATTCGACTCATTCATTTTGATTAGAAAGCAACGTTAGATCGGTTGTTCGTCAGAGTCAGCCTTAGATTCGCGATGCGCAAGCCTCTTGGCGCGTTTCTCGGACATCATTTGTTGGCGGCGCGACTGGTAGGCATGGATTACCGGCTTTAACAGGAAATAGGTAATTGCCCCGAGGACAAACCCGATGATCGTGCCGCCGATCAGGTAGGGCATGAACAGGTTCGATAGGAAGTCCATTAAGCCGCTTGGCCGTTCCGCCAGTCCAAACCAGCTTTTAATCAGTTGCCAGATATCGGTGAAGGCTTGCCAGAAGGCGGAGTGCAGGCTTTGGAAGTCGTCGTCTTTGGCGTTCATCCCCAAAATGGTTCGTCCCAGCCCGAGGGAGACTGTTGCGATGAACGGGTAGGTGACGGGGTTGCCAAACATTGTGGTGATGAAGGAGGCAACGAGGTTGGCGCGCAGGATGTAGACAATAATCAACGCCAACGCCATGTGGACGCCAAGGATGGGCGAGAAGCAGACGAAAACGCCGATGCCCGCGCCGAGCGCTATTTTATGCGGGGTGTCGGGCAGGCGTTTGACGCGGTGGCTGACGTATTTGATGTTCCGCCACCAGCCTTTTTGCGGAAAGAAGAGCGCGCGCAAACGTTGTGAATACGTTTGTTTATCTCTCCTTTTGAAAACCATGGTTACTCGTCCTTCAACGCGACCGGTCTTTTCGTTATGCGGCAAGGGTCCTGCGAATACCAGAGCACATCAGCGGTTTGCCAGTGGATTCCTGAAACGCGATACGTTGGCGATGTCGGAATCGGCTTCGATTGCGGTCAGGACGTTCATCAGGTGTTCGATGTCTCGAACTTGCAGGTCGATCATGATGCGGTAGAAATCGGGCTTGCGGTCCTTGAAATTCATGTTCGAGATATTGGCGTTATGTTCACCGATCAGGGTACAAATGCGGCCAAGAACGCCGGCATCGTTGGCCATGATGACTTCGATCGTGGTGTCGTGGACGGCCTCCATATTTCCCTCGGCCCAGCGCAGATCGAGCCAGCTGTCTTGTTCGTCTTCGTATTCCGCCAGCGCGTCGCAGTCGATTGTGTGGACTACGACGCCTTTGCCGCGCACCTTGATGCCGACAATGCGGTCGCCCGGCAGCGGTTGGCAGCATTTGGCGGGGATATGACTTTGGCCGGTCTTGAGACCAATCACTTCGGCGTCCGACTTCGTGACTTTGACGTCCTTCTTCTTCAGCAGCTCGGGATAGACCGCCATGGTCAGGTCCTGACCGGTAATCTCGGTGGTGCCGATACGGGCGAGCAGTTCGTCTTTGGAGCCGATCGAAAGGTTCTTTGCAGCAGTTACCAATGCCTTTTCCGTAGCGCGCTTGCCGATTTTACCCAAAGCAACGCGGGCGATTTCGGCACCTAGGCGGATATGTGCAGCCTTGTTTTCTTCGCGCAGCGAGCGGCGGATGGCGGATTTTGCGCGACCGGTGACAACCATGTCTTCCCAGCTCGGTTGCGGGCGCTGGCTTTCGGCGCGGATGATTTCGACCGACTGGCCGTTTCTGAGGCGGGTCCAGAGCGGTACACGTTTGCCATCGATCTTGGCACCTACACAACTGTCACCGATGCGGGTGTGAATTGCGTAAGCAAAGTCGATCGGGGTTGCGCCGCGCGGCAGGTTGATAACCGCACCTTTAGGTGAGAAGCAAAATACCTGATCCTGAAACATTTCCAGTTTCACATGTTCAAGATATTCGTTCGGATTTTCGGCGGTTTCAAAGCCTTCGGTCAGGCCGCGCAGCCAGTGGAACGGGTCAACGGCAAAGGGGTTCTTGAAGCGCACACCGTCGCGATAGGACCAGTGGGCAGCAACACCGGATTCGGCAACGATGTGCATCTCGCGGGTACGGATCTGGATTTCGACCCGTTTGGCATCGCGGCCTGACACGGTGGTCTGGATCGAACGGTAGCCGTTGGTTTTGGGTTGGCTGATGTAATCCTTGAAGCGACCCGGGATGGCCTTCCAGCGTTGGTGGACCGCACCGAGCGCGACGTAGGCGGCGCGCTCGTCATTGGTGATAATCCTGAAGCCGTAGATATCGGACAGACGGTGAAAGCCTTGTCCGGTTTCTTCCATTTTGCGCCAGATCGAGTAGGGCCGTTTTTCGCGACCGGTGACATGTGCCTCCACATCGCATTTGGCGAGTGCGGTTTTGATGTCGTCGATAATCACCGGGATAAGGTCGCCGGTTTCGGCGCGTAGCGTGATGAAGCGGCGCATGATGGAGTTGCGGGCTTCGGGGTTGAGCACGGCAAAGCACAGGTCTTCGAGTTCCTCGCGGATGTATTGCATCCCCACGCGACCAGCGAGCGGAGCGTAAATCTCCATCGTCTCGTGGGCCTTCTGGCGCTGCTTTTCCGGACGCATCGCCTTGATGGTGCGCATATTGTGCAAACGGTCGGCGAGTTTGACCAGCAAGACGCGCACGTCTTTGGACATAGCCAGCAACAGCTTGCGGAAGTTTTCGGCCTGTTTGGTTTCGACCGACGACAGTTCCAGATTGGTTAGCTTCGTAACCCCGTCGACAAGCTGGGCGATCTCCTCGCCAAATTTGTCAGAGACGACCTGATAGGTCGCGCCGGTGTCTTCGATGGTGTCGTGCAAGAGGGCGGTGATGATCGTGGCGTCGTCCAGCTT
>DFBM01000133.1:3515-4541 GCA_002366645.1 Rhodobacterales bacterium UBA3080
CCTTCGTGCGCCTGTAACCCAAAGTTATAGGCGGCGCGAATAAGTCCGGCGTCGGTATTCGGGTTATATTTGCGGACGAGATCGAGAAGATCTTCGACAGGAATCATCAGGCAGGCTCCGTTAAGAGGGAGGGTTCCCTCGTGCCGTAGCTTACTTGGCTTCTTGTGCTTCCATCAAGGCGCGAAGCAGATTTTCCTCGGACATATCGTCTTCGGCAGCGTCGCCTTCTTCGGTGCCCATCAGCAATGCCATCTGATCGTCTTCGGCTTCGTCGACTTCGATCTGGCGCTGATGGCTTTCGATCGCGGCTTCGCGTAGCTGTTCGGCGGTCAGTGTTTCTTCGGCGATTTCACGCAGGGCGACGACCGGGTTTTTGTCGTTATCGCGTGGCACAGTCAATTCGGCGCCCAACGAGAGTTCGCGCGCACGATGTGCAGCGAGCATTACCAGATCAAAGCGGTTAGGTACTTTGTCGATGCAGTCTTCAACGGTTACACGTGCCATGCGTCAAGCTCCATAAAATCGGGGGCGAATTGGAAGATCGGATATCTAAGCCCCTATGAAGGGAAAAGCAAGGCCAACGTGGGCCCCATATGGCGATTAATCGCCGGATAATACTGTTATTTCCGCTAAATCTTCGGGTGGAAGGGCCGCGAGCATTTCGGAAACCGCGAATCCCGTGACAGGATGGCACCAGTCCGGAGCGATGTCGTTCAGCGGAACAAGTACAAAGGAGCGGTCCTGAAGGCGTGGGTGCGGCAGGATCAATTGCTCGGGCGTTTCCGTTTGCTGACTGGCAAGTTCCAACGCTGACCACTTTTCAAATGTTTCGATATCGGGCAGCACAAGGTCATCATAGGTGATCAGATCGAGGTCACAAAGGCGAGGCTCCCAGCGGTTTTCGCGGGTACGGCCCATCTTGGCTTCGATGCGGTGGAGGGCCGATAACACTTTTTCCGGAGCAAGCATCGTTTTGATCAAAACCGCCCCGTTTACAAAATCCGGACCGGAGCCAGCAGGGAAAGC
>DFBM01000133.1:4580-6126 GCA_002366645.1 Rhodobacterales bacterium UBA3080
TTAGGGACGCTTCTAGCGTTTCGAGCGCCGTTCCGGTGGCGGATGGCAGGTTGGCACCCATTGCGATGAGGCAATAATGCTCACTTTTCTGGCGTTTTAGCTCTTGCATGGTCAACAATACTACCTATCCTTAACGTCAATGTCTTGCTGGACTTGTGTCGTGAAATTACTGCTCGATTTCCAGCCTTTTCTTTGGAGAAGCTAATGTTTTATCGTGACGAGCGTCTTGCTCTGTTTATTGATGGGTCAAATCTGTATGCCGCAGCGAAAGCTTTGGGATTTGATATTGATTACAAATTGTTGCGTACCGAGTTTATGCGCCGTGGAAAACTTCTGCGTGCCATGTATTACACGGCCCTTCTGGAAAACGAAGAGTACTCCCCGATCCGGCCGCTGGTCGACTGGCTGAACTACAACGGTTTCACGATGGTTACCAAACCTGCCAAAGAATTTACCGATTCTATGGGACGCCGGAAAATCAAGGGCAACATGGATATCGAATTGGCCGTCGATGCGATGGAGTTGGCACAGCATCTGGACCATGTCGTGATCTTTTCGGGCGACGGCGACTTCCGCCCGCTGGTCGAGTCGCTGCAACGTAAGGGCGTGCGTGTTTCGGTGGTTTCGACCATTCGTTCGCAACCGCCAATGATCGCAGACGAGTTGCGCCGCCAGTGCGACAACTTCATCGAGCTCGACGAGTTGCGCGAGGTGATTGGTCGTCCGGCACGTCAAGACGACTCGCGTTTTGACGAGAGTGGTGACGACTAGGGCTGTAAATCAGAAGAAGGCTCCGGTATTATGTTCGTGAACGGATAACGGAGCCTTCGATGCCCAAACCTCTGACTTTATATTTGGCAGCCCCGCGCGGATTTTGCGCAGGCGTGGACCGCGCGATCAAGATCGTCGAAATGGCAATCGAGAAGTGGGGCGCGCCTGTCTATGTGCGTCATGAAATCGTGCACAACAAGTTTGTCGTGGATGGATTGCGTGAAAAGGGTGCGGTTTTTGTCGAGGAGTTGGACGATTGCCCGACCGACCGCCCCGTAATCTTTTCCGCGCACGGTGTGCCAAAGTCGGTTCCCGCCGAAGCGGAAAAACGGCAGATGATCTATGTCGATGCAACTTGTCCGCTGGTGTCGAAAGTGCACATCGAGGCGGAGCGTCACTCCGAGAACGATTTGCAGATGGTGATGATTGGCCATGCCGGCCACCCCGAGACAATCGGCACCATGGGGCAACTGCCCGACGGTGAGGTGTTGCTGGTCGAGACCGAAGCGGATGTCGCCGCGCTGAAACCCCGTGATCCCGACCGGCTAGCGTTTATTACACAGACCACGCTGTCGGTCGATGATACCGCCGGAATTGTGGCAGCGCTTCAGGCAAAATTTCCCAACATCGTTGGTCCCCATAAAGAAGACATTTGTTACGCCACAACAAACCGTCAGGAAGCGGTCAAGGCTATCGCCTTGAAGACGGATACTTTGCTTGTGATTGGCGCGCCGAACTCCTCCAACTCGCGGCGGTTGGTGGAGGTCGGGCAAAA
>DFBM01000133.1:6266-18250 GCA_002366645.1 Rhodobacterales bacterium UBA3080
TTCAAGGTGCCGCGCGTGTTGCGGGTGCCCGCATGACCCAAGACGACGAAACGATCGCGTTCTACAATAAAGAGGCGGAAACCTATGTGGTTTGGGCGGATGATATCCGCGAGTCAGACCGGTTTATGGGGTTTGCTGAGCGTATAAAGCCGAAGGGCGATGTGCTCGACCTCGGGTGTGGCGGCGGGCGTGCAGCGCGCGGGTTTCATGGTCTGGGGTTTAAAGTGACGGCGTTTGATGCCTCCGAGGGTATGTTGGCCGAAGTCCGCAAGGTGGAGGGCATTCAGACGATATGTACCGATTTCGGCGGGCTGGATATTGTTGATGGCTTTGACGGGATCTGGGCAAACTTTTGTTTGCAGCATGTCCCGAGGACCGAATTCCCAGCAGTTCTGGACCGTGTAGCAGAGGCGCTTCGCAGTGGTGGGTGGTTGTTGATTGGCATCCACGAGGGCACCGAAACGCGACGGGACAAACTTGGGCGGCTGTATTGCCATCACACCGAAGCTGACCTATCTGAGGCGCTGCAGGCGCGGGGTCTTCGCATCCATTCGGTGACGCGCGCCGATAGCACAGGATATGACGGAACGCCCTTTACGGGCATGACTTTGGTGGCACAGAAAAATGGCTGAGTTGATAATTTACACGGATGGCGCTTGCTCGGGCAACCCGGGGCCTGGTGGCTGGGGTGTGTTGCTGGTGGCGCATCGCGCTGGCGAGGTCGTTAAGGAACGCACGCTTAGCGGTGGAGAAGCAGACACAACCAACAACCGTATGGAGCTGCGCGCAGCCATCCATGCGTTGGAGGCGTTGGAGCGTCCGTCAACTTTGACGCTGGTGACCGATAGTGCCTATGTCAAAGGCGGGATAACGGCATGGATGTATGGCTGGAAACGCAACGGTTGGAAAACCAGCGCACGTAAGCCTGTGAAGAATGTCGATCTTTGGCAGCAGCTTGACGACGCTCAGGCCCGTCATTCGATTACGTGGGAGTGGATAAAAGGTCACGCAGGGCATCCGGGCAACGAGCGTGCGGACGAGCTGGCGCGTGAAGGCATGGCGCCGTTTAAGCCGTAAGAATGTTGCATGACCCTTGGCGCGACCGCGCGAGCAACGCTCGCGCTTGGCCCAACCGTAAGGAAGCGATCTTTGATCGTGACGCGCGGGCGGGAGGGCTACTTTTTCTTGTCGACGAACTTTTGGTAAAGAACAATCAGGACTACAGCGCCCAGAATTGCGCCTAGAAGTCCTGCAAATATGCCCAGCGCGGCCAGCAATAGCCGCAAGACCCAACCTCCGATCAACGCGCCAAGCACCCCGATCGCGATGGTTTGTGGAACGCCGAGATCAAGTTTGAACATCCGCGTGGCAATGAAGCCGGCCGCAGTGCCCACGATAATGATTAGTATAATATTACCCACTGTCCCCTCCGTTTGTTAATGCTATTAACATGGTGTGTGATTGGTCTTTTGGGAAGGGATTTTCGCAAATATTTTCGGGATCAGCCTTCGTGCACCATCTTCGGGTGGACGGGTTTGCCATGCGGCGTAGTATTGAACGCGTCCGTCCAGTTGGCTTTCATTTCGGCTAGGGATTGTGCCGCAACCACGTCTCTATCACACAAAATCCGCTCCAGCGTCGCGATCCAGGCGGTGTAATAGTCGTCAGCCCCGTTAAGTGGTTGATCCTTCCGCAGTGCATCGAGGCTTTCGCTGAACGCTTCGGTCCACTCCGACCAGCCAAATACGCCAGCCTCGTTTAGGGCGACTGCGAGTGCGAAGGCCTGACCGTGCCACGGCGCTTCGAAATTCGCTGGAGGGGTGGGCGTGTTCATGTCGTTACCGGTTTCAAATAGCTTTGCCATAAATCGAGCACCATCGTGTCGGCGTTATCCTCCGCCGCACTCCCCCACAGGGTTTTGGCGTCGAATTCCACCGCGTAGAGCGGTTCAGGATTTTCGCCGGCAAAATGGGCGTTTGTGTCCGGCAGGACGTGGTTTCCGTGGCGTTGGACGATGCGCCCCACGCGGCCCATGGCGTATTGTGGCAGCCGGGTGTGACCACCGGGCACGACGGGATTGGGGTTGTGGCTGTGGGTCATTACCTGATCACCGACACTATAAAGTGGTGCCGGACCGCTTTCACGCAGGCTCGGGCCGCCTTTTGACATGGCCGCCGCGACGTTCTCTGCGCGCAGTGTTTTCGCCGACAGTGCAGCGGGTGTTGTGCCAGCCGCACGTAGGGCTTGTTGGTTTAGGTCGTCTTCGCTCAGGCACTCGGTTTGCACCAGCAAATCTGTCAGTGCGGACACCCATTTTTCGAAATACGAAAAGGCGGCGTAATCTTTCGGTGCGAGCAGTTCGCGCGAATGACGGGAGGCGTCAATGTTCCATTTGCCCAATGCGCCCGCTGCGAGGTTCAGTGCCAGCGTCTGTTTTTCCCAGTCGGCGTGGAACAGCTCTTCCATATCGATTTCGGGAACGGGGCCGTCACCTTGGCGTCCACCCATGTCGTGAATGCGGCTCATACTGAAACCAACCCCGTGCCAATCATGCTGTCGCGGGTGACGAGCGCTGCGAGTTCGTCTTCGGGCATTCCTTCGCTACCTTCTGGGCGCATGGGGATAACAAGATAGCGGATTTCGGCGGTCGAATCCCAGACGCGGATTTTCTGGTCAGGCAGAAGGCTCACACCGAACTCGGAGAGCACGGCGCGGGGTTCGCGCACAGCGCGGGCGCGGTAGGCATCGGATTTATACCATGCGGGCGGAATGCCGAGCACCGGCCACGGGTAGCAACTGCAAAGTGTGCAAACGACCATGTTATGTTGTTCGGGGGTATTTTCGACGGCAACCATATGTTCACCTTGCCGCCCCACGTAGCCCAGATCCGCGATTGCAGCGCTTGCGTCGTCTTGCAGCCGGGCGCGGAATTCGGGGTCGGTCCATGATTTGGCTACGACACGGGCACCGTTTTTTGGGCCGATCTTGTTTTCGTAGGTGTCGATCAGAACATTCAGCGCAGCAGGATCAACGAGGCCCTTGTTGACGAGAATACTTTCGAGTGCGCGCACACGAAGTTCGGGGTCCGAAGGCAGTAGGCTGTGCGAGTGGTCGTGTCCGTCGTGCGGCATGTGGGCTCCTATCTACGGCGCGCGGCGGTGGGCACGATAACGAGTGCACCTGCGGCGCTGATGATTGCGTTCAATCCGTTCGAGCCAAAGCTGATGCCGAACATGATACGGACCATGTAAAACAAGACAACTCCGCCAAGGCAGATGATGATGCTTGGCAGATAGCCGTTTTTGGTCAGGCCCCATTTTTCGGATAAATACCCGACAATGCCGCCGATGATGATTGAACCGAAGAAAGCAAAGAACATATTTAGTCATCCCGTTTTTGCGTAAGACTATCGTCGCTGGCTGGCGCGGGCAATCCGTTATTCGAGCGTTGTGCCGGTAGGTACCTTCGTGCCGAGCAGGAAGACCTCGGCCGGTTGAGGACCTTTTCCGGCTTTCTGGACATTGAGCAAACGGACCGCCCCATCACCACAAGCGACGGTTAATTCGTCGTCAAGCGTGGTGCCGACGGGGCCTTCGCCTGTGGTTGTTTCGGACATCAATGCTTTGACGCGTTCGCCGTTGAGCATGAACCACGCACCGGGGAAGGGAGAGATGCCACGGATCAAACGGTCGACGTCGGCAGCTGGTTTCGACCAATCGATTTTGGCTTCGGCCTTGTCGATTTTGGCGGCGTAGGTGATACCGCCGGTCGATTGGGGTGTTGCGGTTAGACTTGGCAGTTGAGCCAAGGCCTCAACCATCAGGCCTGCGCCCATTTCAGCCAAACGGTCGTGGAGTGTGGCGGCGGTGTCCGTTGCTGTAATCGGGGTGGCTTCACGCATGAGGACGGGACCGGTGTCGAGGCCAGCCTCCATTTGCATGATGCATACGCCGGTCTCTGCGTCGCCAGCCATGATTGCGCGCTGGATCGGGGCGGCACCGCGCCACCGTGGTAAAAGCGAGGCGTGGATGTTGAAGCATCCATGCGTCGGGGCGTCGAGGATGGCTTGCGGCAGGATCAGACCGTAGGCGACGACGACGGCGGCATCTGCGTTCATATCTGCAAAGGATTGCCTGTCGGCTTCGTCTTTGAAGTTAAGCGGAGTGCGAACCTCTAGCCCCAGTTCTTCTGCGCGTGTGTGCACGGGGCTCAGGCGGGGTTTCTTACCGCGACCAGCGGGGCGGGGAGGTTGTGAGTAGACGCAAGCAATTTCATGCCCCGCGCCGACGAGTTGGTCGAGTACCGAAACCGAAAACTCTGGCGTTCCCATGAATATTAACCGCATCAGCCGCCCCGCTTCATGTTCTTAGCGTGCTTGGCGATCAGCATTTTGCGTTTTACCGGACTAAGATGATCGATGAACAGCTTGCCGTTAAGGTGGTCGATCTGGTGCTGCACGGAGGTCGCCCAGAGTTGCACGAAGTCTTTTTCGACGGTTTCGCCATTTTCATCCATGTAGCGGACAGTCACGGCGCGTGGGCGCGAGACTTTACCAGAGAGGCCCGGCAGATTGGGGCTGGCTTCGTGGTGTTCGTTCATCTTGGCCGAGGCATGCAGAATTTCGGGGTTGGCCATGCGAATTGCGGCGTTATGGGTGCCGGAACAATCGACAACAGCCAAACGCTGCATTTCGCCGATCTGGGGGGCGGCGAGACCGACGCCGGGCATGCCGTACATGGCGTTCAGCATTTCGTCCCAGATAGCATGGATGCCTTCGTCGATGCTCTCGACCGGCGCGCAGACGGTTTTCAGGCGCTTGTCGGGATACATCAGGAAGGGCCTAGCCACGGGCACGCTCTTTCTTCAGTTTTTTCATCTTGTTGGTGATCATCGCGCGTTTCATTTTGCTGAGGTAGTCGATGAACAAAATTCCGTCGAGGTGGTCTAGCTCATGCTGGGCGGCAGTGGCGTAAAGCTCGTCGAACTCGTCTTCGTGCGGTTTGCCGTCGGCGTCCAGATAAGACATCCGCACCAGTTTCGGGCGGGTGACCGGTTCGTAAATCTCGGGGATCGAGAGGCAGCCTTCATCGTAGGTGTTCAACTCTTCGGATTCCCACGTGATCTCGGGATTGATCATGATCATGGGGTCCGGCGTTGCGTCTTTGTCGGCGCAGTCGATCACGAAGATTCGCTGCATCACGCCGACCTGTGGACCGGCAAGGCCCACACCCGGTGCGTCATACATCGTTTGCAACATATCATCCGCCAGTTTGCGGATTTTTTCGTCGACGACGGCCACAGGTTCACAGACCTTTTTCAGGCGCGGGTCGGGATGGATCAGAATGTTTCGTAATGTCATGCGGGGCATTTAAGCGATGTGACGGTTTGGTGCAAGGTTTGCTCTTGCTAGCGACGATGAAAACGGTAGCTTGTAGATAACGATGTATGGAGCCTGCAATGACTGACTTTGACGAAGTAATCGACCGCCGCAATACGCATTCCGCCAAATGGGACGCGATGGAACCCCTTTATGGTGTGAGTTCCGACGACGGTATTTCCATGTGGGTCGCGGATATGGATTTCCGGCCACCCGAAGCGGTGAGCGCCGCAGTGCAAGGCATGGTCGATCACGGCGTTTATGGGTATTACGCCATGGATGCCAGTTACAAGGCCGCGATCTGCGGCTGGATGGACCGCCGTCACGGCTGGAAGGTTGATCCAAGCTGGATTTTTACGACACACGGGTTGGTAAACGGAACGGCACTATGTGTGCAGACCTATACGGATGAAGGTGACGGGATTGTTCTGTTCACCCCTGTATATCATGCTTTCGCGCGGGTCATCGAAGCAAATAACCGGCGAGTTGTCGAGAGTGAGTTGACGACGGTAAATGGCCAATACGAGATGGACCTTGACGCCTTGGCGGCACAGCTTCAAGGCGACGAGAAAATGGTTATCTTATGTTCGCCCCATAACCCGGGCGGGCGTGTCTGGACTGTCGAGGAGTTACGCGCGCTCGCGGATTTTTGTGTGAAGCATGATCTGCTTCTGGTTTCGGACGAAATTCACCACGATCTGGTGTTCGGTGAAAACAAGCATACAGTGATGTCAAATGCCGCACCGGAGATCACCTCGCGGCTGGTGATGATGACGGCGACGACGAAGACGTTCAACATTGCCGGCAGCCACTCCGGTAACGTAATTATTGAAGATCCCGATTTGCGTGCCAAATTTGCAGCGACCATGGCTGCAGGCGGGATGTCGCCCAACAGTTTTGGCGTGATCATGGCCGAAGCCGCTTATAATGACGGCGAAGCTTGGCTGGAGGACTTGCTTGAGTATCTGGACGGGAATCGCCGGATATTTGACGAAGGTATCAACGCCATACCGGGACTTAAGTCGATGGATCTTCAGGCCACATATCTGGCATGGGTAGATTTTTCCGGCACGGGAATGACAAAGCAGGAATTTACGGATCGAATCGAAAAAGGCGCGAAAATTGCGGCGAACTACGGTCCCACGTTCGGCAAAGGCGGTGAGGCATTCCTGCGTTTCAATATCGCGACGCGTCGTGCTTTGGTCGAGGAAGCGGTGGCGCGCATTACCGAGGCGTTTAAAGACTTGCAGTAAAATTGGCATAGTTTGTTTCAGGTTAAGACGCGACGTTTCGGATTGCGCTTTGGGGAAATCGGCATAGGGTGGCCGGATGACCAAATCGAAGTTGTCCGGTAACGCCAAATGGCTTGATCGGCGGACCCCGCCACATGTTATAACGCTAGTGCTGCTCGCCAGCATATCTGCGTTAAATATGAATATATTCCTGCCTTCCTTGCCCGGAATGGCGGCCTATTTTGATGCGGATTACGGGCTTATGCAGCTGGCGATCTCGGTGTACCTCGGGGTTACGGCGGTATTGCAGCTTATTATTGGACCTTTGTCTGACCGCTTTGGTAGACGTCCGGTTCTGTTGTGGGCATTAGTGATTTTCTTGCTGGCTACACTTGGGTGTATCCTGTCTCCCAACGTTGAAACCTTCCTGATGTTCCGCATAGTGCAGGGTTCTGTGGCCGCTGGGATGGTGCTGTCGCGCGCTATTGTACGTGACATGGTGGAGCCGTCCGAGGCCGCCAGTATGATCGGGTATATCACGATGGGTATGTCGCTTGTGCCGATGCTCGGTCCGGTTCTGGGTGGCTATCTGGATCAGACATTCGGCTGGCAGAGTTCTTTCTCGCTGGTTTTGATATTTGGTGCCGGCGTGCTGTTGTTGATGTGGGCGGACCTTGGCGAAACGAACGCGCAGAAATCTTCCAGTTTCGGGGCGCAGTTCCGCGCCTATCCCGAACTAATCCGTTCCCGTCGTTTCTGGGGATACGCCTTGTCAGCCACTTTTGCCTCTGGCGCTTTCTTCGCATTTCTAGGCGGTGCTCCGTTTGTCGCGACCGTGGTTCTGGGATTGGACCCTGCCCAGATGGGGCTGTATTTTGTTTTCATTTCGCTTGGTTATATGGCGGGAAATTTTAGTGCAGGCAGATTTTCAAAACTTATCGGTCTAAACCGGATGATGCTGTTAGGTAGCATGGTTGCAGCGGGCGGTATGGTCATAGCCATTGTGCTGTTTCTGATTGGACTGCAACATCCGATTTCATTCTTCGGTACTATTGCTTTTGTGGGAGTTGGCAATGGCATGACGCTGCCAAACGCGAACGCTGGAATCGTTTCGGTGCGTCCGCATTTGGCGGGGAGCGCGTCTGGACTTGGCGGGGCTGTGATGATTGGTGGTGGCGGCGCGTTGTCGGCGATCACCGGTGCATTGTTGACGGTTGAAACCGGTGCGTATCCGCTGTTGTTCATGATGCTGGGCTCCTCGCTGCTGGCGGTCGCTACCAGTGGATACGTTATGCATGTAGCGCGCAACGCCTGTGAGCTGGGCGAGAACATTGCAGAAAAAGCTTAACCCCTTCGCGGTTGCAGCATTTTGTCGTTGACATGGGTGCGCAAGATTGTGATGAAATGCGTTAAGCAAATGTAATTTCGTTACTCGAAGGAACTCCCGATGAGCTTTAAGGTCCAACCCGCATCCCCCTCCCGTCCAAACCGTTGCCAGCTGTTTGGCCCCGGCTCGCGCCCGGCCATTTTCGAAAAGATGGCGGCGAGTGCGGCGGATGTTATCAACCTCGACCTCGAAGACTCTGTTAGCCCTGCTGATAAGGCCGAGGCACGCAAGAATATCATCACAGCGATCAATGACATCGATTGGGGCAACAAGACCCTCTCGGTTCGGATTAACGGGTTGGATACGGAGTTCTGGTATCGCGACGTGGTCGAAATTCTGGAACAGGCAGGCGACCGGATCGACCGGATAATGATCCCGAAGGTTGGTTGTGCCGGTGATATTTATGCTGTGGATGCACTAGTAAGTGCGGTGGAAATGGCAAAGGGACGCAAGAAGCCGATTAACTTCGAGGTTATCATCGAAACCGCCGCCGGTTTGACGCATGTCGAGGAAATTGCAGCTGCAAGCCCGCGTATGGTGGCGATGAGCCTTGGGGCGGCGGATTATGCGGCCTCCATGGGGATGCAGACTACGGGCATCGGTGGTACACAGGAAAATTATTACATGCGTGGCCCGAACGGTGAAACGCACTGGGGTGACCCGTGGCACGCGCCGGTTGTCGCGATTGTGGCGGCTTGCCGAACGCACGGACTGTTACCGGTTGATGGCCCGTTCGGCGACTTCTCGGACGACGAAGGTTTCACAGCGCAGGCACGCCGCTCGGCGACTTTGGGCATGGTTGGCAAATGGGCGATCCATCCCAAGCAGGTGGCGTTGTCAAACGAGGTATTCACACCCTCCGAAGCCCAAATATCCGAAGCGCGCGATATTCTTGCTGCTATGGCACAGGCCGAGGCTGAAGGTCAGGGCGCTGCGGTCTATAAGGGGCGCCTGATCGATCTGGCATCAATCCGGCAAGCGCAGGTGATTGTGAAGCAGGCAGAACTGATTGACGGGTAGGTTCGAACTTGCAATCTACCGGTGCTGACGTCATATAATCCAGAGATAACAAAATCGGGGCTGACGCTATGCAAAACTATCTCGAATTCGAAAAACCACTTGCTGAAATCGAAGGCAAGGCGGAAGAATTGCGCGCATTGGCGCGTCAGAACGAAGAGATGGACGTTAGCAAAGAGGCTGCCGGACTAGACGATAAAGCGGCGTCTTTGTTGGGCGATATGTACAAAAAGCTGACGCCATGGCAGAAATGTCAGGTGGCGCGGCATCCAGATCGTCCGCATTGCAAAGACTACATCGAAGCTTTGTTTACAGAATTCACGCCACTCGCTGGCGATCGTAATTTTGCCGATGACCACGCTGTCATGGGCGGTTTGGCGCGTTTCAACGACCAGCCCGTCGTTGTTCTCGGGCACGAGAAAGGCAACGATACCAAGTCACGGATCGAACGTAACTTTGGAATGGCGCGCCCTGAAGGGTATCGCAAGGCTGTTCGTCTAATGGACCTCGCGGATCGTTTTGGCCTGCCGGTTATAACATTGATTGACACAACCGGCGCATTCCCCGGTAAAGGCGCTGAAGAACGCGGGCAATCCGAAGCAATCGCGCGTTCAACTGAAAAATGCTTGCAGATCGGCGTACCGCTTGTCGCTGTCATAATCGGCGAAGGCGGTTCCGGCGGCGCGGTGGCTTTTGCTGCGGCGGACAAACTGGTGATGCTGGAGCACTCGGTTTATTCCGTGATTTCGCCAGAAGGCTGCGCATCCATTCTCTGGAAAGATGCGGGCAAAATGCGCGAAGCTGCCGAGGCTTTGCGACTGACCGCGCAGGATTTGCACAAGCTTGGCATTGCAGATCAGGTGATCAATGAACCTGTCGGTGGCGCACAGCGTCATCCCAAAGAAACCATTGAATCGGTCGGGAATGCCATCGGCGAACTTCTGGGCGAGCTTGACGGGTCCAACCCCAAAGCTTTGCGCGACGCGCGTCGTCAGAAATTCCTCGATATGGGTAGTAAAGCGCTAGTTGCCTAACGCGTAGGCACCGGCGGGTCGGCACGGTAGTCATAGAAACCACGCTTGGTTTTACGACCGAGCCAGCCAGCCTCCACATACTTAACCAGCAGCGGACATGGGCGGTATTTTGTATCGGCCAAACCGTCGTGTAAAACGTTCATGATCGCCAGGCAGGTATCAAGCCCGATGAAATCCGCCAGCTCCAGTGGTCCCATAGGATGGTTCGCGCCGAGTTTCAGAGACGTGTCAATGCTTTCAACCGTACCCACACCCTCGTAAAGCGTATAGACGGCTTCGTTGATCATCGGCATCAGAATGCGGTTAACGATGAAGGCGGGGAAGTCTTCGGCGCTCGCTGACGTTTTATCAAGGCGCACGACAACGGCCTTCAAAGCTTGGTAGGTTTTGTCATCAGTTGCGATTCCGCGAATGAGTTCAACCAGTTGCATAATCGGAACCGGGTTCATGAAGTGAAACCCCATGAATTTTTCGGGACGGTCGGTCGCAGCGGCCAAACGTGTGATCGAGATCGATGAAGTGTTTGACGTCAAGATCGTGTTATCGGCCAAATGTGGCGAAAGCGCCGCGAAAATCTGGTGTTTGATGTCTTCGCGCTCGGTCGCGGCCTCGATAATCAGGTCGGTTTTGCCGATAACCGCAAGATCGGTTTCGATGTGGATTCGACCAATAGCTGCCGCTTGTTCCTCTTCTGTGATTTTACCACGTGCGACTTGCCGTTCGATGTTGCTCGCTATCAGCTTTTTGCAGGCGTTCAGGGCATCCTCGGATACATCATTAATATAAACATCGTATCCGGCAAGGGAAAATACATGGGCAATTCCGTTGCCCATCTGGCCTGCACCGATGACACCTACCGATTTGATCTCCATCGAAAAACCCTTCGTATGACTAGCGTGAAATCACTATGAACATAGGGCTTGGCGGATTAGCGGGCAACCGAATTGTGCGTGCTGTTAACCGACCGTCAAGGAATGGCTGCGAATGTGAGGGGCGAACCGGTGATCTTGGCCGGTTTGCTCGTCAGCAGGGGGGGTGCCATGGCGTATGGAATTGCAATTGAAGAAGCGGGGGAGGTCGAATTGTATCGTTTCGGGCGCAGTAAGCAGATTTTCCGAGGTCCAAAACCAGACTTACGCGATCCCTATATCTCGTTTATCGGTGGGTCGGAGATGTTCGGGAAGTTTGTACTCGCCCCATTTCCACAGTTGGTGGGGCGATCTGTCGGACAAACCTGCGTGAATCTGGGCACACCGGGCGCGGGTCCGGGCTTCTTCCTGAAGGATCCGGTGATATTGGAAACCTGCTCGCGGTCTGCGACGTGCATAGTGCAAGTGATGGCTGCCGAACCGCTTTCCAACCGCATGTACTCCGTATTTCCGCGCCGCAATATGCGGTTACGGAAGGTGTCGAATGTGTTGAAATCGTTGTATCCGCAGCTGGACTTTAGCCAGTTTCGCTTCGTTTCGGCCATGATCCGCGCCCTTAAATCGGAGGATACGGAGGCCTATAAAGTCGTGATGGCCGAACAACGCTCCGCCTGGCTGGCGCGGATGTTGGAGTTGCTCGAGGACATCGAAACTACGACAATATTACTGTGGATAAAGCCAAGGGGCTACAGCGATTTCGATCAGGTCGTGACGCAGGAAATGGTTGGTGTTTTGAGCGGCCACGTTGATCGCGTGCTGAATGTGGAGATCAACATTTCAGAAAAAACTGCAAGTAATTTATCGGGATTACGGAAGGACACCGAATGGATGAAGCGCGAGGCGCACGCCAAGATTGCCAAGGCGATATCCAGAGAATTGCAAGTTGTGTCGATTTAAAAACGGCCCGCCTGATACTAGGCGGGCCGCTTGGTTATTTAACTTAGGGCTTCGTCGAGCGCCGGGACAGCCTCAAACAAATCTGCCACCAGACCGTAGTCGGCAACCTGG
>DFBM01000091.1 GCA_002366645.1 Rhodobacterales bacterium UBA3080
CGCGCCTATCGTCCACAAGCAAACATACAACGTATATACCGCCGATCTGCCCTCGAGATGACCGACCAAGCCGCTCCTATCACCGCGACCTTCCGGCTTGACGACGACGATGCGCTCGCGCGCGGATATGTGGCGCGGCTTCGTACACATATGCAGCCGGAAAACATCGGAAAAACCGTGACCTTTTCAAATGGCTGCCAGCTGGTTTTGTCGGACCGTGAATTGCAGGCATGGATTGATACGCGCAGTAACGGCTCGGCTGGTTTGGCGTTGATCCAACGGGGCGGGATCGCAACTATCCCCGAAATCAGTACGATCTACTGCCTCGGTGGGCATCGCAAAGTCGGGCAACTCGCGCCGCAGATCGATGATCCGATGCCGCAGAGCTATGTGCAAACCGCGAACGGCTTTAACGTCACATCACGGCGGGGGATGGGGGGGAGCGATGTAGCCACCGCACCCGATCTGGCGTCGCAGCTACGCGCAAATTTCCCGTATCTTGACGCTGGAACACTCGCAGGATTGCACGAGGTTTTTGACGATTAACCCAGTTTGCGCGTAGCTTCGCGCACGGCAAATGGTTTCATTTTGTCGCCGTTTTCAGTGATAAATGCACGAACACGATCGGGATCATGCCCCGACAGGCTTCGCAACCACCAACCGATGGATTTCTGGATGAACCAATTGTGGTCCTCGGCGTATCCGCCCGCCCATCCAAGTATCCTTTCGCGAATGGCCTGATCTGCCGCATCGGGATGGTTCTGCTTGGACCAGGGCAGGGTCATGACCAGCGCCGCGCGTCGCACCCACATGTTTTCGTCCTGCGCCCAACTCTCGACGGTATCAAGGCGGGCCGGATCGGCGACCAGACGTCTTGAGCCCGCCGAGCAGGCATGATCGGCAATCGCCCATGCATCGAATTCGCCAACCCAACGGGTGATTTCCTGCCAGACATCATTGTCCGGCGTGATCCGCGCTTGCGTCAACAATTTGGTCGCCGCAATACGCGCTTCATGCGCATTGCTGTCCCACAGTTCGGTCGCAATTTTCAGACGGCCATCGAGGTCAGTATCTGCCCGCCATTTCTTGCAAAGCTTGTAAATATCTGGATTGGCGACCCCGAGATATGGCCGCTCGACTTTGTGGTACTTCGCCATCTCCGCCGCTTTTTGCGGATTCCCCAGCGCCTCAAGTTCCTCTAGCGGGGTCATTTCGAATTCCTCGCCGCTTTCGCCGCCCGCAACCTGTCCATCATTCTAATCCCGAGACCCGGTTTATTCACTTGCCGCGTGCGAGCGATTGCAAGCGCGCCTTCTTCGACATCATTTGTCACGACGGAGCCCGTCGCAATAAACCCGTCATCAGCAATGCTGATCGGCGCCACCAGCGCAGAATTTGAACCTACGAATACCCGCTTTCCGATCTCGGTGTGGTGCTTGTTGACCCCGTCGTAGTTGCAAAAAATCGTACCGGCCCCGATGTTGCTTTGCTCGCCAACGCGCGCATCTCCGACATAGGAAAGATGGTTGATCTTGGCGCCAGCATCGATCTGTGCGGCTTTGATCTCGACAAAATTGCCGACCTTCGCCCCCAGATCCAGTTCTGCGCCCGGGCGTAGTCTCGCATAGGGGCCGACTTGGCAATCTCGCGCCACATGGCAGCCTTCCAGATGCGAGAAAGCCCGGATCGTTGCACCACTTTCGATCGTTACCGCTGGTCCGAAAAATACATTTGGTTCGATGATCGCGTCGCGACCGATATGGGTGTCGAAGGCAAAATGAACGGTATCGGGCGCGGTCAGGGTGACCCCGTTTTCCATCGCTTCCATGCGGGCGTTACCTTGAAAAACCGCTTCGGCGCGCGCCAGATCGAGGCGAGAATTCACCCCCATGGTCTCCGCCTCGTCACAACTGATCGCGGTGCAGGCCAACCCGCGCGCGCGCGCGATACCGACGATGTCGGTCAAATAGTACTCGCCATTAGCGTTCTCGTTGCCTACGTCGCCAAGCAGCGAAAACAGCAGTGGTGCCGGGGCGCAGATCACGCCGGAATTGCAAAAAGAGATCGCCGCCTGTTCCGCCGTGCAATCCTTTGCCTCGACAATCGCATCCAGTTGATCCCCATCCATCACCAGCCGCCCGTATCCGCCCGGCGTTTCCGCTTCGAATCCTAACACCACGACCGCGTTATCTTTGCGCGCCGCCCGCATTTTTTCCAAGGTCTCGGGCTGCACAAACGGCGTATCGCCATATAAAACGAACGCATCCCCGTCAAAGCCGTTCAGGACGTCTGCTGCCTGTTGCACCGCATGTCCGGTGCCGTTTTGCTCGCTTTGCCAGACTACGCTTGCTTCCGCGTCAAACTCCATCGCCGATTTTTCTGCGAGTTCCCCGCCATGACCAACAACCACCACGGTTTTCTCCGCCTCGATTTGCTGTGCGCGTTGCATGGTATGCCAAAGCATTGGCGCGCCGGCAATTTTGTGCAGAACCTTCGGCAGGTCCGACTTCATGCGGCTACCTTGTCCGGCGGCAAGAATGATAACAGCGGTGCTCATACATATCTCCGATTTGTCTGGCTGCCTTTTAGCAGCCCAAATCCGCATTCAAAAGCGCTATAAAATGAACAAATCATTTCATCGTGTTACAGATCATTTGAACTTTTCCCCGATGCCTCTAATTCTGGGTGTTAGAATAGTAGTTGGAGGCAGCCTTCCAGTCACACTGAATGCCCTAGTTTCTTAAGCAGCATCTTGGTTTAATTCTCATCTGTCTTGCAGGATACCAAGCGACTCAACAACATGAAGAACCGCCCGCAGCGGTTTTCAGCCGCTTAGGGACAAATCGATGTTTGAATTGTTTACACAATTGGCCGATTGGGCAGCCTATTATGTCTTACGGCTCGCTCCCGGCATCCGGCTGGGGGAGGCCGTGCATTTCTTTGTCGAAGATGTGACCAAAATATTCTTCCTGCTATTTCTCGTAGTGTTCACAATCGGATTCTTCCGCTTGATGCTGACCCCCGATCGAATTCTTTAAGCTTGAAAAATGGGTCGAAGAATACGTCTGGAAGATACGCATGGGCGAGGCCGCCGTGCAAAAGGCGGATACCGGGATTAAACAGCGCCTACAGTTCGCATGGGCCCAAGTTAAAGAAATTGTGGGCCGTATCTGGATTTACGTGCTGGTCGGCATTGCCATCGGCGCCGGATTGCACGACTTCATTCCGGAAGAGTTCTTTGTCAAATATGCCTCTGTCGATAACCTATTCGCCGTACCGTCAGCAGTGCTCATCGGAATCCCGCTCTATTCCAACGCAACCGGCGTAATCCCTATTGTCGAGGCGTTGCTAAGCGAGGGTGTGCCCATAGGCACCGTGCTGGCCCTGATGATGAGCGTCGCAGCTATCTCGCTGCCCGAAATGATTATCCTGCGCAAAGTTCTGAAACCACAATTAATCGCCACCTTCGTGGGCATCCTGTTCGTCTCGTTTATTGGCGTCGGATTTATGTTTAACGTGATACTGGTCGAGCCAGTTCAATCAAGGAGAATTGTCATGAAAACCTTCAAAATCCTCGGCTCCGGTTGCAAGAACTGCGCCAATACTGCCGATATGATCGAAAAGAAGGTCGCAGCGCTTGGTGTCCAAATCACCCTCGAAAAGATCACCGATATGGGGAGATCATGGGATACGGCGTTATGTCCACCCCGGGTGTCATTCTGGATGACACGCTGGTGGAATGCCAACATCTGCGCAAATTGCAGAATGGGTGACAGCATGACGGATCAAGCCCAATTACATTCAAGTATCGTCGCCATGATTTCACTGTCGTCGGGCATTGCGGCCAATCACCCGGCCATGGGGCAGTGCCAGTCGGGGCGTTTTCGTAAAGCTGGCATACCGGAGCACCGGATCACCGCTGTGATCGAAATTGCCCGTCATATCCGCAATGAAGTGACCGAAAAGCTTGACTTTGCCTTCGACGAAGCGGCTGATGAAGCCGCGCGAACGGATAGCTGAGGCTATACACCAACGCCCAGCGGTCATAGCTGTTGTTAAGTCAGGGAACCGAATGAGCAGTCGAAAAGAAATTATGCAGCGACGGGTTACCACTCCTTTGCCGGACACGGAATTCTGGAAGCACTATCATCGGCGCTCCAGCGGTATTCTACATTGGAGAGAGGTGGATGCTCTTTGGTCCGAACTCACCCGATCCGAAGGGGCATGGTTTGTTTTTGATCCAGCCGAGGACGCGCCTGACACCTCCATTGCGGGTTCCGAATTCGAGGCATTTATCACCAAAGCAAGAAATCTGGTGGATCAGCGTCGCGATCGCCCGATGAGCGGTGCCGTTTACGTGGATGATCGTGAAAGCCCGGGCATGATAAAGGTGTTTGATCCGGTCCATATGGGAACTTCCTGCGGCTGCTCGTCCGAACGGGTGATGCCACGCTGGATTTTCAGCCGAATTAAACCAGACACATTACCAATCGCACCACCACCGAAAACCGGTCCTCTGGCTTGGTTATCGAAATACTCTGGTAAGTGACTGACTTCTGACGAGATATATTTTCGATCTTTTGCGGGGCTTCTCGCCGGACATCCAGTTGTTGGGCAAGCGGACCCTGATTTCCTGTCTCTTAGGGAAGCCGGAGGTGCGCATTGAGCGCGACAACCAGCTGTATTCGAGGTTTGCTACTCACCAGCTATATACGATAGGAGCGTCGAATCCGTAGAAGGAAGAAACACAATTAGCGCTCGCGCCCACTTCTAGGTAGTAACGGTATGATCAAGTACCGCCTCAGCGTGGCTGTTTGAATTTGAAGTATCTGTTTGCCAATTATCAATTGATAACGCCCGCTCTGTCTTTAAGCTTTTCCCAAACTCTAGCCTCAAACCCTTCTGCCTGCGGCTCCAGACACTGTTGATGCAAATACCAGTAAAGGTATTTTTCAAATGAAAGCCTTGTCAATTCCGCCTCTGCTTTTGGCAGTAACCGTTCGAGATCTCCTACGGTTTCGGCAACCAGTGTCGCATGCCAGTAGTCTGATTTTGCGCAAGTTATCACCGGTTTTTTCTGCATCAGCGCTTCAAACCCCGCAGCCGAATTTTGCGTAACCACAACTCGGCTGGCGGCGGTTAGATCGTGGATGCTGGCGTTGGAAACTACGATGTTGCCGAATTTTGTGCATAGGTTTCGGATACTCGCAAGCTCCGAAGAGGTCGTATCGGGGTGCGGTTTTACGTAGACTCGCTTGCCGTCGAGCGTTTGCGCGACGGTCGAAACCATCTCTGCCGTGTCGAGGTAATGGATGCGGTTTTTATACCCGTCAATTTGTTGCAAATAGACCACGGCACCGGCTTCTGGCAGATCTCCCGCGACCCTCGTATCCTGCACTTTTTTCGAGACGTTCTCTCTCAACATGTGCCCTGACACACCATTGAAGAAATGCTTGGCAGGCTCGGCATCAAGGGCCTCCGGGATAAACGTTGCGGTCCGAATGGAGGAATTCCAGTG
The DNA here is from genome assembly GCA_002366645.1 of Rhodobacterales bacterium UBA3080. Lineage (GTDB taxonomy): Bacteria > Pseudomonadota > Alphaproteobacteria > Rhodobacterales > Rhodobacteraceae > NORP23. The sequence continues at coordinate 5,519 of DFBM01000091.1, forward strand.
AACGCCAGTCTCGTCCAAGTACCAAAAACCCCAGACATACGTCGGCATAACATGGAGCGTGTTGCGTCCATGTTCCGCAAAATCACCCAGCATCAAATGGATATGGTTGTGCTTTCTCAACCTTTTTGAACGCAAGCTATTGGCGTCGACAACGAAACAGTCGATATTTTTAGACTTTAGCAATCGTTCCAGTTTTACAAAAAAATCAAACTTGTCGTCACGTACAGATTTATACCACCCATGCTCGGCATGTACGATTAAATTTGGCCGAATACTTCGACCTCCAAGAATTCTAACCAGACACAGTTTTCTCATTTTCTCTCTATAGGGGCGAACAACTAATTGACCAAGTCAACAATGAACCCAAAGAGATTTCGAGGGAATATCCGACCTCGGTTGCCGTTCGATGGCTGAGTTCTATTTGACCCGTCCGTACAAAGTAAGAAGTTATCGATGGGTGTATAAATCCAAACGTATCGCTTTTACGTCTGAAGGTTCGATATTCGACAGTGGATCACGTCGATAATCAAGCTCAAATGTTGGCTTTTTTAATGAGCAAAAAAGTAAGTGACATTCGACGCAATGGTGCAGCATAGTCAATTTCCAAAAGAAGAGGGAGAGAAGTCACGCGCGTACGAACACGGCGTAGTATGATCGGTTATGGCGGTGCCGCGCTCGCGGCTACGGTGCTTCGTCGTCGTGCATAGTCGAGTTGGTACTTGGCTGGCTGCTATCCTCAATTTGAAGCTAGAGACTTTTCAAACCGTTGGCTTGTGACTAATAAAGCTAACCAGTGGCCGCTCTGAGGACGACGTCGATATTGACCTAAAAAGATAATTTCATAAAGCCAAGGGAAGCTGAAAAGGATTACCAATGTCATTGGAGTTTCTGTTAACGTCGCTGGTCGTAGTGCTTCTGCCCGGAACAGGTGTAATCTACACGCTCGCGATTGGACTAAGTCGCGGCGTCACCGCCAGCATTGCAGCGGCTTTCGGCTGCACGCTCGGTATTGTTCCTGCTGCGATTGCCAGCATCATTGGCCTTGCAGCTGTCCTTCACACCAGCGCACTCGCGTTTCAGGTCGTTAAATACCTTGGCGTTGCGTATTTATTCTATATGGCCTGGAAAATATTGAAGGACGACGGCGTGATGGAGATGTCTGAGGATAACGACAAAGCCGGCTTTGCGCGTATCGCGGTAACGGGTACATTGCTGAATGTCCTGAACCCGAAACTCTCGCTCTTCTTTCTGGCTTTCCTGCCGCAGTTCGTGTCCGCTGATGAGGCCAATGCGACGGCATCGCTGATTTGGTTGGCCTTGGTCTTTATGGTTATGACATTTGCTGTGTTCGTGCTCTACGGAGCGTTTGCCTCGTATGCGAGGGACTATGTTATTCAACGCCCAACCGTCATGCTTTGGATTAAGCGCAGTTTCGCAGGAACCTTTGGGTTTTTAGGCGTAAAGCTCGCACTCTCAAACTAAATCGTGGTTGTTTCGCGCGGTTCAGGTTCAGATAATTCTGATGACGGGCGTTTTGCGAGTGGGAGCAAGAAGTCGAGAGAACCTAAATATCAACATTCCGTATTTCGGGGGAGAACAGGTGCCTAGGCTTGCAAATTGGAGGTCTACATATCTGGGTCATGTCCCCAATCGTACTCGCAAGGTTGCCTTTGGATTTAGCGATGTTAGGGTGCATTCGGATAGGAATTTTTCGTGTTCACTATGTGGGAGGCCCTCACGAAGTACACGTGCTATGGCAGAGGGGCCGGCAAATAAATAAGAAATCTCTAAACCAGAATTTGCAATAATGAGGAACAGACAATGACCAGCTTCAACAGACGTCAAACACTTGGAATGATGGGTGGGGCCGCAGCGGCTTCGATGATCGGAGCCCCCGCTTTCGCCAACACCAAAATCAATGTAGGTGCACTGCGTTTCACCAGCCACGCTGCCAGCTTCGTAGCTTTCGAGCGCGGATATTTTGCCGAGGCCGGTCTTGATGTTGAATTCAAGTTCTTCCAAGCCGCGCAACCGATGGCCATTGCTATTGCATCCGGCGACGCCGATTTTGCGGTGACTGCCGTTTCCGGTGGCTTGATCTCGCTCGCCGAAAAAGGTGCGGCCAAGGTGATCGGTGGTGCGTTATCCGAGGAACCCGGCATCGACGGGCAAAAAATCCTCGCCTCCAATGCCGCCTTTGAGGCTGGTTTGACACATCCGTCCATGTTGGACGGCAAAACATTCGGCATTTCGCAGGCAGGTTCTTCGTTCCACTACATGGGCTCCAAGATCGCCGCTGCAGAAGGCGTTTCTGTGAAGTTCAAACCTTTGAATGCTGTTGGCGCGATTATCGGCGCGATCAAATCAGGCGATATTGATGCATGGTCCATCGTGCCACACATCGCTAAACCGCTGGCTGGTGCCGGTGCCGTGAAAATTATCGGCAACGTATCCGACTATCTGCCGAATTATCAGGTAACCACCGTGTTTACGTCGGCCAATAATGCCGCCAACGAACGCGCCAAATCCGAAGCTTTCCTTGCTGCCTTCGCGAAAGGCGCCGACGATTTCAACGCCGCACTGGTTGATAAAACTGCTGGCGCAGATGCCGCCGAAGATATGGTCAAGCTGGTTCACAAATATGTCTACACGGACCGCGAATATGAAAAAGCGGCTCCAAGCATCATCAACGGTGCCATGCGGATCAACAAAGGTGCTGCGATGAACATGGCATCGCTGCAAGATCAGCTAGACTGGTTCCAATCCGAGAAGCTGGTCAAAGACAGCATCACAATGGACACGCTGGTCGATCAGTCCTATGTCGACGTGATCTAAACACTTTCGCGGGACGGGCATCGGTTCGTCCCGCATATTTTTTTATAGCTCGGTAGTCATGGATTTATTTCTGGAAAACATCAGCCATTCCTATGGCGAAACCGAGGTGCTGCAAGACATCTCGCTATCCATACCGTCCGGCAAAATTCTGTGCATTGTCGGCCCATCCGGGTGTGGAAAATCGACCCTTTTGCGACTGATCGGCGGGTTGGAGCGTCCAACCTCGGGGCAGGTTATTCAACTTGGTTCCCCGCCAAAAGACACCATTAACCCGTTGACGTATGTATTTCAGGATTTCGCACTATTGCCGTGGCGGTCAGTTGAAAAGAACATCAGCCTTGTGCTGGAAGACCACGATATCGACAGGGCCAGCCGTGCCGAAATTATCACTGGCGTTTTGGCGCGTACCAAGTTGACCGACTTCCGCAAGGCCTTGCCACGCCAACTGTCGGGCGGCATGAAACAGCGTGTCGCACTGGCCCGCGCATTGGCCGTAAACCCTGCTGTGATGCTGATGGATGAACCGCTCTCGGCGCTAGACAGCCAAACGCGCGAGCTGCTGATGGACGACCTTGTTAGCCTGTGGACACGCCAGCCATTTACGGCCGTTTATGTCACGCACAATCTGAATGAAGCCGTTCGTCTGGGTCATTCCATCGTTGTTTTATCCCGTCGGCCAGGCTGCATCCGCGAGATTATCACAATCGATAAACCTCTGGAAGAACGCGAGGTTTGGGACGGCGAACTCGACCAAAAGCAGAAATATCTTTGGAATTTAATGCGCGAAGAGGCCATGGCCGCCGATCAGGAGCTGTTAAATGTCTGAACGCATGCCCGTCAAGTTTAGGGGCGGCGGTTTCGCCCCGACATCTAAGCGCGGGATCGGTATCTTGGTCTTCGTCGCCCTTATCGGATTTCTGGAGTACGGCACGCGGGTAGGATTCATCTCTAATCTGACAATGCCGCGCCCTTCAGACGTATTTTCGACATTCATAGACCTGTGGAGCAGTGGTTTGCTGTGGCAACACCTTGCCCCGTCGCTCATGCGACTGCTGGTTGGAGCATCTCTCGGGATTTCGGCAGGGATCGGTATCGGCGTTTTGGTCGGGCTGTTTTCGTTCATACGCGCCGGATTGGTTCCGCTGGTCTCGGCCTTGTTCCCAATCCCGAAAATTGCCCTGCTGCCGCTTTTTGTAATCTGGTTCGGGATCGACGAAACCTCCAAATACGCACTAATCGCGTTCGGGACATTCACACCAACAGTTGTTTCAACCTACGGTGCCGTCGATAACGTTGATAGATCGCTTATCCGCATGGGGCAGAGCTTCAACCTGTCGTGGCTGTCTATCGTCACAAAAATCGTCCTGCCCGGCGCTATGCCCGGTATCTTGTCAGGATTACGCATAAGCCTTGCGATCGGGATCATCCTGTTGGTGGCGGCAGAAATGCTAGGCGCGGAATACGGAATTGGGGCATATATTCTGGAAGCCGGATCGCTCTATGACCTAGAGCGGCTATTCACCGGCGTCGCGATCCTGTCGGTAATGGGAGTCACGATCAGTGCTGTTGTTGGTCTAATCGAGAAACGGTTGCTTAACTGGCGGGTATAATTGCTGAGCGATAACTCAAGAATCTCAGCATGGTTACTTTGGTCGCTACATATCCCCCATCTGGGAAAAGAAGAAAATTAGCCTACAGACTATCAAGAAACGCCGCTTGCACTGCTAAATGCAAGCGGCATATTTAAGTCATAAAAGCGAAGCAGTGCCTCCGCTAACTCAAACGCTCATGTGTCCAACGTTACCTGATGAGGGAAGCAATCTGATCGAAATTCAGGACATCTACAGTCGTTTATAATTGGGGTGTAGGTGTCTTAGCCGGCGCGGACAACTGATGATTCATCTGCTGATTTATAGAATTTGAGCAATAAAACGCAAATTCCGCCGATGACCAGTTCCAGCGCCGTGATTTGAAGCATCGCGCTGCTTGGCACACCATCAAAAATTATACTCACAACGCGGGAAAAGCCGTAGCCTAGATATACAGTGCCTGAAACGACCATGGCGGAGAACGCCAAAGCAGGTCTGAAGGCTCCAGCCAAGATATAGAGGCCGGCGGCCAGCAACATGCCAGCCGAAGACCTCATTTCATTTAGTAAGTTCACGTCGTCGCCAATGACCTGCGCCCCTAGAACTCCTCCATTTTGATGTAGAGTCCGCCCAACCAAAAGGACGGACAAATGAAGAAGCGGTTCACAGACGAGCAGATCATACAGATGCTGAAAGAGCAGGAAGCT
>DFBM01000189.1:0-1571 GCA_002366645.1 Rhodobacterales bacterium UBA3080
CGACGAGTCCGGTGCTGTAACAGTCGACTGGGTTGTTCTGACAGCTGCGATCGTTGGTATCGCAATTGCGGTAATCACACTTATTGCCGGCGGTATCGAAACTGCTTCGAACAATATTAATACTGAACTAAGCAATGCTAACTCAGTAGATCTTCCTGGAAACACCTAAGTTCGCTAATTTGCGCAAACATAGTTGAAAAACCAGTAGGCCGAGGTGATTTTGTCACCTCGGCCTTTATATTACGATAACCTTTCTGCATGGTCACATACTTCGACTTGACAAAACATTTGTATATACCAACAGGGTGCCTTATCCATGTCGGAGCGAGCTCGCCCAATCGATCAGAACAATCTTAACTGCGGGCTCTGTTATCTTGGGGATGAATAATGCGCGTAATTTTTGCTTTTGTTTTGTTAATCGGTTTAGGGCTTGCCGGTACAGCAGCATTTTTAGCGCAGCAAAAGTTTAGCGAGTTTGAAAACGAACTTGCTGCCGCTCGCCGCTCTAACGCTCCACAAATCGAACTGGTTGAGGTCGCGGTAGCGGCAAAAAGCCTAAACTTCGGTCAGTTCCTGCATCCTTCAGACGTCAGAATGATAAAATGGCCTCGAAGCAACGTGCCGCTAGGCGCATTTACTTCTTTAGAAGCCATTATTGGTGGCGAAGGCGCGGAACAGCGTGCTGTGTTGCTATCCATGGTTAAAGATGAACCAATTCTTCCGAACAAAATCACCAACTTTGGCGAAGATGCCGGGGTGCGGTCCCGTCTGGCACCGGGAATGCGGGCCTTTACTATTAACATCAGCGTCAGCACCGGTGTTTCGGGCTTCTTGCAGCCAAACGATCATGTTGACGTTTACTGGACGGGCGACGGCGGTGGCGGCACGATTACCAAACTACTGCTAGAAGGTGTTCGGTTGATTGCTGTAGATCAGGTTGAGGCATCCGATGTTTCCCGTACGATTATTGCAAGAAACGTGACAGTCGAAGTTTCTCCACAAACCGTTGCACAGTTGACACAGGCACAACAAACTGGCCGCCTCACACTGTCGCTCCGTGGCGCGGAAGATATTATTCTTTCAGGTGAACTTGAAGTCAATCAAAATGACATTTTGGGCAATGAAAACATTGCGGTAGAGGCAAAACCAATCTGTACGCTTCGCACAAGAAAAGGTGCTGAGGTGGTGGTTGTGGAAGTCCCCTGTCCCGAAGAGTGAAATACACTCACATTTGCTTCGAATCGGCATTTCGCGTCCGGATAGCGAATCAGTTCGAAAAAGATTGTTGATTCTTTTACATAGTTCGCGCATTGTCGCCAAAAGATGCACCCTAAGTGCGCTATAAATACAACCCTGAGTGGTTTTGAGAGGCAGGATCACATGAAATTAAGAAATTTGGTAACATCGGGATTATTAGGGCTAGCAGTAACCCTACCGATGGCAACGCAATCTTCAGCGCAAGCTGGACTTTCCGTTATGCGGGGCGTGACATCGAGCAATATAACGGTGGCCGTAAACCGCGCCATTGTCGTTCAGAGCGATCGCGCCTTTGCAGAAATCTCCGTCGCCAA
>DFBM01000189.1:1751-10483 GCA_002366645.1 Rhodobacterales bacterium UBA3080
GCACGTGCCATGGAATTGGCAAACCGCTACGCACCTGATCGGGTGACAAACCTGATGATGGTGGGCGGAAGCCAACAAGTTATGCTGAAAGTTCGGTTTGCAGAGATGCAACGTTCGACAACAAAGGCGTTGAGTAGCTCTGTTGGTATCACAGGTCTTGTTAACGGAGGAAGTATTGGAACTGGCAACCTAACCGGATCGCTCGGCGCAACTACGCCAACGTCGGGTCAGACCGCAGACACAGCCTCTGGAGTATTCTCCTTTGGTGCCGGTGGCTTAGCGGTTGATGTTCTAATCGAAGCTTTGGAAACCAAGGGAATGGTCCGGACTTTGGCTGAACCGAATGTTGTAGCGATTTCGGGACAGTCCGCTAGCTTCCTTGCTGGTGGTGAATATCCGGTTCCCGGCGCTGACGGTGCCATTTCCTACAAACCTTTCGGTGTTGAGTTGTCGTTTACGCCTACAGTTATCGATGACAACCACATCAGCCTTCGTTTGAACACCAAGGTTAGTGCGTTAGATCGCTCGATCGCGGTTGGAAATCAATTTGGCTTCAAGTCTCGTAGCACCAATACAACAGTCGAGATGCGTGACGGGCAAAGCTTTGCAATTGCTGGACTTTTGCAGGATGACTTTGATGACACCGTTGGTCAGGTTCCATGGTTGGGCGACGTTCCAATCCTTGGCGCGTTGTTCCGCAGTACCGATTTCGCACGTCGTCAGAGCGAGCTGGTGATTATCATCACACCGCATCTGGTAACACCGGTATCGGGCGATGCGTTGGCGATGCCAACTGATCGTATGCGTGTCCCTACCGAGGAAGAGCTATTCCTTTTGGGAACGATTGAAGGCACAACAACTCTTGGTGGCTCTGGTTCTCAGGGTGTTCAAGGTTCCTTTGGCTATGTGTTGGAGTAAGGCAAATGAAAACCACACTTAAAATAACCGCCGTTGCTTCTGCCCTACTTACCGCTGGATGTCTTGATCCAGCCGGGTCAATGCTGAACGAAGACACCTTCGCTGAAGCTGCTGCAAGCAACCAGTTTGCGCAAACCGCTTATCTTGAGCCAGGCGCGGCCTTGCAATCTCTAGATCAGCAGTTCCGCCGCGCGACCCCAACGATGATTAACTTTGACTTCAATGTCTCGACATTAGACACCGAAGCCAAAACAATCCTTCGGGGTCAGGCAGCCTGGATCAAACGCTTCCCGCATGTCCGCTTTAAAGTTTACGGGCATACGGATCAGGTTGGTTCGGATAGCTACAACAACCGTCTAGGCATGCGTCGTGCAAACTCTGCAGTCGCCTATCTGGTTTCGCAGGGCGTTCCGCGCGGCAACCTGATCGCCGTAGTTTCAAAAGGCGAAAGCGAGCCATTGATAAATTCGCAAGATCGCGAACGCCTTAACCGCCGCACGGTGACGATGGTAGCCGGTTTTGTTAAGGGCTACATTGGCGATGATTTCGACGGAAAAGTGGCTGTTCGTGTGTACAACACATACGTAAACGGCGGCTGATCTTAGATCTTCGCCTCCTAATATCTAAGGCTCCGGAAATTCGGGGCCTTTTTTTATCCCGAACCAACATGATAATGGTTAATAAAAATTACCATAAACTATTACCTGCGGGATTTCGTTTTCAAATTGAAAGCGCTATGGTTCATTAGTACAATTGTATAGCTGCATTTATTTCGTTGTAACAGTTTTTAACTAGTTTGAATGACTCTACTGGTATCAAATCCACAGAATTGCGGGGCGCAGGGCGGTTTATGGCACTTATAAAACTCAAAGAACGGGTTATTGAAGCATTTGCGGCAACAAGGGATATCAAACATTTCCCGGAGCTGACGGATGAGCTTTCGGAGCATTTCGCCAAGAATTGGGCGGTAGGCTCGTTTAAAGAGGCTACTGAATCCCTTAATCGTGGATCGCTCGACAATCTAGAAGTGATCTTTGTTTGCGTTGACGGTAGCGACGAAGCCAACATCGAGCCTATTTCGACCTTTATCAAAGGCGTTAAGGCCCGGGGATTGAAAATCATCTTGATTGCCAGCGATATATCTGCCGCCGGCCTCCACCAACTTATGCGCCACGGCGCAGACGACTTTGTTCCGAGTCCTCCCCCCAAAGACGCAATCGGCGACGCGCTCGCCCGCATGCGGAGCGATGCAGAAAAGGTTGTTGCACAAGCACCTGCTGCTAAGAAACGCCGTCGCGGGATGATTTTGCCGGTATACGGCGTCGCAGGCGGCGTTGGCTCGTCAACATTTGCGGTTAATCTCGCTTGGGAGATGGCCATCCATGACAAAAAGTCCTCGATCAAAGTCGCAATACTCGACTTAAATTTCCAGTCAGGATCCGTTTCGACTTATCTAGACCTAGGGTTCCGTGATTCCGTTTCCGAAATGTTGAATAACATTGAGAACCTTGACGCTGATATGTTTGCCGAAAGCCTGACTTCGTTCAAGTCGCGCTTGGCAGTTCTAACGGCCCCTCCTGAAATTTTTCCACTGGACATAATTAAAGGCAACGACGTCGATACGATCCTGTCCTTCGCACGTGAATCCTACGACTTTGTAATTGTCGATATGCCAACCACGCTCGTGGATTGGAGCGCGAATGTACTGCAAATGGCTGAGACGTATTTTGCGATAATGGAACTGGATATGCGTTCCGCTCAAAATATGATGCGGTTCTTACGGGTGCTGAAGGCTGAAGAGCTGCCTGAGGAAAAGCTCCAGTTTGCCCTTAATTTCGCACCGGCTTTCACCGACTTGAACGGCAAAGCCCGCGCTAAACGGTTTTCGGAAAGCTTGGGGATCGATATTAACATTCTGTTGCCAGATGGCGGAAAACAGGTTCTGGCAGCCAGCGACCAGGGACGCCCCCTTGCAGATGCGGCCCCGAAGAATCCGCTGCGCAAGGAAATTCGTAAAATTGCGGCTGCCTTGATTGAGAAATCAGAAGAACAAAAAGCCGCTATAGCGTAAGGAGCGAGACATGTTCAAACGTTTTAACAAAGATGAACCAGGCAAGGGCGCGGCCGTGGCCTCGCCATCTTTGGCACCGGCGGCTAAAGCGAAAAGTCCTCCACCCGCAGCGGGGAAAGCGGCACCTGCGGTTTCCACCTCCCCCCCCAAAGCCCAGCGTAAAGCTGCAAAAAAAATAGTCGTGGAGACGGATACTAAAGAGAACAAACGCGCTGATAAGCTGCTTGATATCCGGATGGAATTGCACAAGCGGCTGCTCGAAAGCTTGAACCTCGCCGTTTTGGACAAGGCGAGCAACGAAGATTTGCAACGTGAGATTTCGATTATTTCACGCGAAGCGCTACGTGATATGGGCGTTGTGCTGAACACTGCCGAGCAAAAGCAGCTTAACAGTGACCTGATGGACGAAGTCACCGGTCTTGGCCCGCTGGAGGGTCTGCTGCGCGACGAAACCGTCAACGATATTCTGGTGAACGGTAGCCAACAGGTATTTGTTGAGCGCGCCGGTGTTTTGGAACTTACGCCAGTCAAGTTTAAAGACGAACGTCATTTAATGCGCATTATCGACAAAATTGTGTCGGCTGTTGGTCGTCGTGTTGACGAAAGCTCACCTTATGTGGATGCACGGCTCGCTGATGGCTCGCGCTTCAACGCTATGGTCCCGCCCTGTGCGGTTGACGGATCGCTGGTTTCCATTCGTAAATTCACCAAAGAAAAGCTGTCGATCGACAAACTTATCGAATTTGGTGCCTTCAACGAAGCGATGGCGACCTATCTGCAAGCGGCTGTGGCGACCCGCCTAAACATTATCGTCTCCGGCGGTACCGGTTCGGGTAAAACGACAACATTGAACGCGTTATCCGGCTTTATTGGTGACGAAGAGCGCATCGTAACGATCGAAGATACAGCCGAGCTTCAGCTACAGCAGGTCCATATTGGCCGCATGGAAAGCCGCCCACCCAACGTGGAAGGCAAAGGCGAAGTCAGCCAACGCGATTTGCTGCGGAACGCGCTTCGTATGCGTCCTGACCGGATTATCGTCGGCGAGACCCGTGGTGACGAGGTTATCGACATGTTGCAGGCAATGAACACCGGCCACGATGGTTCAATGACAACCATCCACGCCAACTCCGCGCGTGACGCGGTTTCCCGCCTCGAAAACATGATTGCGATGACGGGTGTTGAGCTTCCGCTTAAAGCCAGCCGCGCACAGATCGCCTCGGCGGTCGACCTGTTGGTACAGATCAGCCGCTTGCCAGATGGTTCGCGCCGTATGGTTTCAGTAACCGAACTTACCGGCATGGAGGGCGAAATCATTTCCATGCAGGAAATCTTCAAGTTCCAGCGCACCGGAATCGGCGAGAACGGCAAAATTCAGGGCCACTTCGTTTCGGGCGGCCTACGCTCGCACTTCACGGAGCGCTTCCGCCAGTGGGGATATGATTTGCCAAGCAGCATTTACGCGGGTGGGGACCTGTAAAAAGGAGTAAATACCATGAGTTTACAACCACTTATATATGCGTTGATCTTCGTCGGCGTGTTTTTCATGGTCGAAGGTATTTATCTTGCCTTCTTCGGTAAGTCGGTGCGTCTTGAATCCAAAGTAAACCGACGCCTTCAGTTGCTACAAAGCGGTGAAAACCCTGAAGAGGTGATGGAGACGCTACGCAAGGAACGCGAACAACATCGCGAGAGCCGCAGCATTCCCCTTATAGCGCCACTTTCTGAAAAAGCGGCGCAAGCTAACATCGCGTTCACCCCCCTCGCCCTGATCCTGGTGATGATTGTGGTCGGAGTGATGGCCTTTATCGGTCTGACGCTTTTTACCGGCACGGGAATTCAGCTACGTATCGGCATCGCTGTAGTCATGGGCTACGGTGCGGTCTACACTTGGCTGCGCAACAAGGCAAAAAAACGCGTTGATCTGTTCCAAGAACAGCTTCCGGATGCCGTTGAGCTTATCGTCCGCTCGCTTCGTGTGGGTCACCCGTTTTCCAGCGCCATCGGCGCCGTTGCTTCCGAAATGCCTGACCCACTTGGCACCGAGTTCGGGATGCTGGCCGATGAATCCACCTACGGAATGGACATAACAGAGTCGCTCGACAAAATGGCTGAACGTATTGACGTGCAGGATCTTCGGTTTCTCGCCGTTGCTGTAAAGATTCAAAGCCAATCGGGCGGTAACCTCGCCGAAATTCTGGAGGGGTTGGCCAAGGTGATCCGCTCGCGCTTCAAGCTTTTCCGTCGTGTTGATGCGATTACGGCCGAGGCGAAATGGTCCGGCTGGTTCCTTTCCATTTTCCCGATCGTTGCGCTGGTTATGATCAACGTCATGCAACCTGGCTATTATGACGGTGTAATGAGCACCCCAGTCTTTGTGCCAGCCGCAATTGTTGTTGCTATTTTCTTGATAGTAAACGTTATTTTCATGAAGATCATGGTGGACATTAAAGTCTAGGTCTAGCAGGGGCAATTTATGGAAAAGATAACAGAAACTTGGGCGTTTATAAACGCGATGCTTGGACCGGGCGCGCCATTTTACGTCATTGGCGTCGCAGGAATGTTCCTGATACTGCTGGCGCTGCCCTCGTTATTCAAAAAACCGGAGGACCAGTTTGCGCGTTTGCCAAGCAGACGCGGAGCAAACAATCCTTCGGAAAAAGTTTCAGCAGAGTCGCAGCAACTACGCTATGACAACAACAAGGGCCTGAACCTCGAGAAGTTTTCCGAGTATCTTGAGCCACAAGACGAAGAGGAAATGTCTGCTGCACGCTTAAAATTGGTGCAGGCCGGTTACCGCTCAAAGACGGCAGTCAGGACGATGAACTTCGCGAAGATGGCAATGGGCGTCGGATTCCTCGCTGTGGGTTTGCTCTATGTGTTGATCCAACCAAACGAACCGTCATTAGCTGCGTTGTTAATGACAATCTTGATACCGGGTGCCATCGGCTATTTCATGCCCTCCTACTGGGTTGAACGCCGCCGGCAGCAACGTCAGGAAGACGTTACTAACGGATTCCCAGACGCGCTCGACTTGATGCTGGTCTGCGTGGAGGCAGGACAATCACTTGACCAAGCGATTCTGCGTGTGGCGACCGAAATCAAAGTTTCCTACCCTACCCTTGCTGAAGAGTTCGAGATTGTCGCAAATGAAATGCGCGCAGGTAAGGACCGTGTAACCGTTCTGCGGGATATGTCCGAACGTTGCGGCGTAAATGATATCAGTTCTTTCGTGACAGTGCTGGTTCAGTCCGCCAACTTCGGTACGTCAATCTCTGATGCGTTGCGTGTGTATGCCTCCGAGATGCGCGACAAACGCGTATTGCGCGCTGAAGAAAAAGCAAACGTTTTGCCTACCAAATTGACGATCGGTACGATGATGTTCACTGTACCACCGTTGTTGATTATTATGGTTGGCCCGTCGATTTACGATATTTACGTTAACCTTATTCAAGAGGGGGCGTTCTAATTCTACGTCCCGCGCTTATGGCGTCTGTCCTTGCGATGTTAGGCGCCTGTCAATCCTCCAACTTCGAGTTGTCGCCAGAGGCTCGTTCTGGCCCTCCGGCACCGTTTGGAACGCGACCTCCCGTTGCAGTCGATGGCTTGACCGTCGGGCATCGATTGATGGCTGCCGAAGAGTTCGAGCTTGCGCTCGACGCATATCAACGTGCTGCGACCGAGACAGGCGTGACCGCCGAAGTTCTGAGTGGAATGGGCTCAGCGAATTTACGACTTGGGCGATTACAACAGGCCCGTATATTGCTGGAAAAGGCGGTCGAGGATTACACGGATTCCGCTTCGGCGTGGAACAACTTCGGCGTCGTCCTGATCAACCTTGGCGAATATCAACAAGCCCGCCAAGCGTTTCGGGTCGCATTTGGTCTGGACAACGGAAATGCCGAGTTGATCCGGCAAAACCTGATCCTCGCCAACCGGCTTATTGTAGAACAATCGGCAGAAATCGCCGAAGAAGCGGATTTCTCACTAGTCCGATACGGAAACGGAAGCTATCTTCTGTTAGGAAACTAAAAAAAGGGGGCGAGCAGATGAGCCTTTCATTAATACGCACACTCACAGCAGGTATCACGGCAGGTTTCGTCCTGTCCGGTTGTGCAGAGATGACGGATGCTGAAAAAAATGCCGATCTCGGTCCGATCAATGCGATCGATTCAACCGGATTAAATGACATTATGCTCAATCTCGCGGATCCTGCCGAGGCCGTGAAGTTTTTCAGTGAATCGCTAGCGGCTGAACCAGACCGTGTAGATCTGAAGAAAAACCTCGCGACCGCATTGGTGAACAACAACCAATACGCCGAAGCGGCGCTGGTTTACGAACAACTGATCGATGAAGGTAATGCCGACAACGACGACCGTCTCGCCTATGCGGATGCCTTGATACGCAATGGTGCGTGGGAAGAGGCCGAAAAGCAGTTAAACGCTATTCCGCCGACCGTAGAAACTTTCGATAGATATTTCCTCGAAGCGTTGATGGCGGACCACAATAAAGACTGGGCAAAGGCCGATAATTTTTATGACATCGCGCGCGGGCTAACCACACGTCCGGCGCAGGTTTTGAACAACTGGGGTATTTCGAAAGCGGATCGCGGACAGTTCGACGATGCCGAAAAGCTGTTTAAACAGGCAATTTCAGCTGATCCCAAAATGTTTACTGCAAAAAACAACCTCGTAATCACACTCGGGAAACAACGAATATATTCGCTTCCGATCATCCCGATGACGGACAAAGAACGGGCAATACTGATGTACAATTTGGCCCGTGAGGCAATCCAGAATGGCGACATCGATGTTGCACGCGGTTTGCTCGCCAACGCTATCGATACCCACCCGCAACATTTCGAACCTGCCGTAGCCTTGCTGGCGTCACTATGAGTATCGAGATGACCAACTATATCTTTCTCGCGGTCGCCCTTCCCTTCGCTCTTTGGACGACCTGGAGCGATTTGCGGTATATGAAAATTCGCAATATCACAGTGCTATTAATGGGGGCTGCCTTTCTAATCACCGGCGCGATACTGCTACCCTTCGAAGTCCTCCTGTGGCGCATTCTGGGCGGACTGATAGTTCTGGTGCTGGGTTTCGGCCTGTTTGCTATCGGCAGAATCGGTGGCGGCGACGCTAAATTCGCAGCGGTTATGGCTATGTTTATCGATCACTCTCACATCGCGATGTTCCTTTTCACACTGTCGATGTTTGCGCTACTCGGCGTTTTCCTTCACCGCATGGTAGGAAAAATGGGTTTCTTGAACCCGATAACCGACAAGTGGGAATCCTGGGCAATCGAGCGTCGCACGAGCAAAAAGAACTTCCCTCTGGGATTAGGTATGAGCGCGGCGTTGATTTACTACCTGATGTCTGTGGCCGAGATTATCTAATAACTCTATAAATTTCGGCAACATCCGTTCTTTCAATTAGATCCAAACCATATCCGGCGTCCGCAAGGTTAGTTAGTATCGCCTTGCGAACATGGGTTTTCGCGGCACAGTCAGGGACAACCACATTTTCTGCGTTTTCAAACCCTTGCGCTCCACCGTATTGCCAAATCGCGCCATTTTCGAGACGGCCATAATTCCCGAACATCCAGTAGTCACTGAATGCATCAGCGACAAGGAGTTGACTTCCATCGTTCAGATCAAGGTCAGTGAGGCTTTCCATGATCGCTTCTGACTGTCCCCAGCTTCCCGAAGCAATGGCACAATCGCTCAACTCCACCGTCTGAT
>DFBM01000191.1:0-3800 GCA_002366645.1 Rhodobacterales bacterium UBA3080
CGGTCGCCGATATCACGGTATAGATAGGGCAGTGGCATCAGGCCATGCGGGCGCGGCAGTAGAACTGCTTCGCGCAGCACGAAGTCCATAACGCCCAGTGGCTCTGGTGCTTCGGGGTCAGGCGCATCTTCGAACAGTTCGGGGTCAAGGAAACGGATCAGTGCCTCCTCGCGCGCCGGATCAAGCGCCCCGATTGCGCCACCCAACGACAACGTAATCGCTGCTGCATTCCAGTCTCCACCACGGGCAAGGCAATACACACGGGTGCTAAGATCGGATGAAATTGTCGGCGTGTTCTTCAACGTTTCGCAAACTGCCGCTGTGCGATCCGTCAATAGCGCGATTTCGAATTTTCGCTGAAATATGGCGGCATTTGAAACTGGTGCCAGTGCAATCAAGGCTTCGGCCGCATCAAGTGCACCGATCTTCATCAGCCAATCAACACGCGCCATTAACACCAACCCGTCCTGACGGTCGTCGGGCGCCGGGTTGACTTGCGCCAGTAGGATGCGACGGAACAGGTTCTTCGCTTCAGGGACGCCACCATTCGGGAAATTGCTTAGCATTTTCACAATATCCGTGGCGGGCATATCGCCCCACAGATCAGCGGAGAATCCGGTAAGGGTCGGTGATAAAAAGCCAATTGCGTCGGGGCTGACCGGATCGAGACCCTTTTTCACGAAGATATCGGGAAGGATAGGTGCGATTAGCGGTGTGGAATCCGGTGGCACGTTAAATTCCGGCGGGTCTTTTATGCTCTCGCTCAGCCAGTCGATCGCACTTAACGGCGTCTGCGCCAAAGCCGCAGAGCTAATGCCGCATGCCGCGATCAGGGCAAGTGGAGCGCGCACCCGTCGCTAATCCAGATTCGGGGTGATCGTTTGTGTCACCTCTGTTTGTGGTGCGGGCAGTTCGAAAAATAATGCGTAGCCAACAATGCCAATTCCGCAAATAACTGCCAGATAAAATAAAATTTTAAGTACTCGAAACATTCTGCCTGCTCCTTGAACGAAGGCGATGGTTCTCGCCTGATCGTAGTGTTATCACGCTTGCGAGCGTCGCGGGGATTTATCCCTCTTTCATCTCGCGTCTGTTGAATCTAACGTGAACCAGACAAATCATCAATCGCCCAAAAGGGGTTTTATCTATGTCCGATACGCCCACAGCACTTCAATCCGCCGGTTTGGACCGCACGGTTGTGCTCGTCGGGTTGATGGGGGCCGGAAAATCAACGGTCGGGCGCCGTCTGGCAGAGCGGTTGGGTGTAAAGTTTGTGGACTCGGACACCGAGATCGAAGCCGCGGCAGATATGACTATCCCCGAGATATTTGAACGCTTCGACGAACAGTATTTCCGTGACGGCGAGCGTCGCGTGATTGCTCGCCTTTTAACCGAGGAGCCATGCGTTTTGGCTACCGGCGGAGGGGCGTTTCTATCGGAAGAAAACCGTGCGTTGATCGAGGAGAACGGCATTGCGGTCTGGATCAAAGCCGATCTCGAGACCCTTTGGGAGCGTGTCAGAGACAGGTCCGGTCGCCCATTATTGAACGCTGAAAACCCCAAGGCGATCCTTTCCAGCTTGCTTGATGCGCGCTATCCGATTTACGAAGCCGCTGAAATCGTTGTGAAAAGCAAGTCTGGCGACCCGCATGAAGTGGTCGTCGACGCGATCGTGGCAGCGTTGCAAAACAGTGGGCATTTAACTGCCGCACCAAACACCAAGGAATAGACATGACCATCGAAACCCTGAACGTAAATCTGCCCGGCCGAACCTATGATATCGTCATCGGCCCGGGTTTGCTTTCGGAAGCGGGTGCGCGGATCAAGCCCTTCGTCAAACGCCCGAAAGTGGCCATTATTACCGACGAAACCGTTGCTGGCCTGCATATCGGCACACTTCAGGCCGGGCTTTCGGCCGCCGGCATCGAAAGCGATTACCTTGCGCTGCCCGCTGGCGAGAAAACTAAAAGCTGGAACGGGCTGGAGACCGCTGTCGAATGGCTGATCGAACAACGTGTCGAACGTGATGATCTGGTCGTCGCCTTTGGTGGTGGCGTGATCGGAGACCTTGCGGGTTTCGCGGCGGCGATCTTGCGGCGGGGCGTCGAATTTGTACAGATTCCGACGTCTTTGCTGGCGCAGGTGGACAGCTCGGTTGGTGGTAAAACAGGGATTAATTCGCCGCTCGGGAAGAACCTGATCGGGGCGTTTCATCAGCCAAAACTGGTGCTGGCAGATACGGACGTTCTGAACACATTAAGCCGGCGCGAGTTCACTTCGGGCTATGGCGAGGTGGTGAAATACGGATTGCTCGGAGATGCTAAGTTCTTTGAATGGTTGGAAAATAACGGACCATCGATGGTCGGGGGTAACGAGGCAAACCGGATTGCGGCGGTGCGTCGGTCTTGTGAAATGAAAGCCGAAATCGTGGCGCGGGATGAAAAGGAGCGCGGGGATCGGGCGTTGTTGAATCTGGGGCACACGTTCGGCCATGCACTGGAATCCGCGACCGGATATTCGGACCGGTTGTTGCACGGCGAGGGGGTGGCGATTGGCTGCGCGCTGGCGTTTGAACTGTCGCAGCGTTTAGGACTTTGTTCGCAGGAGGCGCCAAGCCGCGTGCGGGCGCATCTGGCGGCGATGGGTATGAAAAAAGACCTGTCGGATATCGCGGGAGAGTTGCCCGACGCTGATGGTTTAATTGCCTTGATGGGGCAGGACAAGAAGGTGGTTGGCGGCAAAATTGCCTTCATTCTGGCGCGCGGGATCGGCGAGGCTTTTGTCGAGCGCGACGTTGATATGGACGTGGTTCGCGGCGTACTGGATGACGCATTGCAGGGGCGTTAACTTTTGAAGTCTGACGCGGTTTTGACGTGTGCACAACACGTACACAATGCGTACACAACTCGTATGTACAATTTCTCCGGCGAAAATATTAACGATTAGACCTAGACGCTACAGCTCGCGCCACCGAGGACGCAGAATTTTGCGCAGTGGCGGTGGTTGAGTTTGACGTCTGCTTCGGCCTCGGCCAAAGTTTCGCCCATCTCGAATTCCGGCGAGTAGGGCAGAAGAGTACAAGCCAGTACAACCGGTTTTTCCGCGCCTTTGCGTTTCACCACCATACGCGAACTGGCGCACATGACATCGTCAGGGTTTTTGTTTAGAATCCCCCAGCAGGCGGTGGTGATTTCCGGCACTTCGACTTTTTCGTCCATCTCCGGGAACAGAACCGTCATGCCTGGATCTGCGGGATCAATCGCGAAACCTTCTTCCGCAAACAAGCGGGCATATCCGGCGCGGCTTTCGGCGTCGCTGTCACCCCAGACCGTTCGACCGGCGACCGCCATTCTGAAACCGTTGTCGCGCAACCAGCGCATGCCCTGCAATGTGATCTCGTAGGTGCCTTTGCCGCGTTCCTCGTCATGGAGTTCCGGCCGAAAGTGATCCAGCGACACGCGCATGGTCAGTTTGTCGCCAAATTCCGCCCGCAGTCCCAGCAATCCATCCTGCACCCGCTTGCGCATCATCGGGCGCATGGCGTTGGTCAGCACCAGCACATCATAGCCGCGTTCCAGCGAGGCGCGCAGCATCGGGATGATCTCGGGGTTCATGAAGGGTTCGCCGCCGGTGAAGCCGATCTCGGACACCGGCCAGTCACGCTGATCGATCTGGTCGAGGTAATCGACAATCTCGGGCGGGGTCATATAAACGAGTCGGTCGTTGTCAGGGCTGCTTTCGATATAACAGTTCACACAGGTGATGTTGCAAAGCGTGCCGGTGTTGAACCACAGCGTTTT
>DFBM01000191.1:3816-6076 GCA_002366645.1 Rhodobacterales bacterium UBA3080
CGAACTTGCGAAGGGCGCTGCTTTGGTCGTTCATTCTGTGATCCTTTATCTTCCCGTAAAATCGGGGTCTTAGCCCCGAAGGTCAAGGGCAGAAAGATGACGAATTCAAACGAATTCGTGAGGTCAAACCACTACATATAGATGACGAGCGGAAAATAGCCGGAATTAATGGTATAGTTGATGTGACGGCCATACTCTCTTGTTATTTCCTGCAAATTGGACTATTGTCAAAAGTGGAATTTTTAGAAGGTGGGTCTGAATTCTCCGACCGATAGTGCTAATTTGTAAACAGTTTTTGTTAGTAACCAGTTTTTGTGAGGATAGAGGAATGACTAGTTTCCTTAACGTTTTCTCATGGCGCGCATCTTCGCCACCACCAGAAAACCAGAATCAAATTTCGAAACAGTTCCGGAGCTTTTCCGAGAACGAAGACGGCATCGCTACGGTTTGGTCGATGTTCTGGCTGATCATCTGCTTTGCCCTGAGCGGGCTGGCGATTGACGCCACCAACGCGTGGAAAGTTCAGCAATTCCTGCAATCAACCGCGGATAGCGCCGCGCTGGCGGGCTCGATCGAACTGCAGACAGTCGACAACAATGGCATCGAAGCGTTGGTCGAGGAGAAGGCGAACCAATTTGCCGCGTTGAACATGGGGCCGACCCGTTACGGCGATGTGCTGATCGATCAGGATATTACGGTCGGGTACTGGGACGGCGCGGCTTTCACGCCGATGGTTGCAGGTGACACTGTACCTGTAAACGCAGTGCAAACGGTTACGCGACAGAACGAGACGCAGAACCATGCCGTCGGGACGTTCTTTTTGAGATTTATCGGCTTTAACGAATTTATGATCGCAACAAAGGCCACAGCGAAGATTTTCACTGCAAAATGCGACTTTGATGGCATTATCGCGCAGGGGCACGTGAAACTTTCTACCAAACAGCAATTCCTTGACGAATACTGTGTGCACGGTGAGTTGGGCATCGATATCTCGCAGGACAATTACTTCGAAGAAGGCACGATTGCCGGCATGGTGGATTTGTCAACTTGTGGTCCAAGTGCAGGGCGTTGTCTTGACGATGCCAATTTGGGCATCGAAGATGCACTACGCCAGATGTCTTTGTCGGGTGGGAAGTCCGCGAGGATTGACGAGTATTACGATGGACTTTTGCCGGATGGGGCCTGGTTACCAGAGTATTTCGCTGACGCGGACGGGACTATTCACCTTTTTGATGGATCCGACGGAAGCAAAGTGGAGTTTTCACCGGAGGCGAATGATCCGCTAGACGTCACATTGCTTAAGGAAGGTGTGGTTAACGTTATCACCTGTCCAAAAAACGGTCTTAAAGAAGACGCTTTTGACGTGAAGTTAGCAACTCCAAAGGGTGTTGATCCAATGACGCTCAAGAATATAGTTATTATTGGCGACGGTTGTGATTTCATTTTTGACAGTTCGGTGAGCATGGAAAACGCTATTGTGGCGACGAATGCGACAGGCAATCACACGTTCTCCGGATCCTCGGGCGTCAATCTTGGTACAAACGATAACACTCTGGATGCCGACGGAAATAACGTTTGTCATCAGGGTGGAGAAGTCACGCTGATCACCAAAGGTTCCGTAAGCTTTGCGTCAAAGCTGAACGGTTATGATCTGGAAATCATCGCCCGAGACGACGTTCATATTGCCGCGAAAGCGAATGACATGGGCGAACATATTGGCACGAACATCAGCGCGGGCGGGGATGTGCAGGTCACGACTGGCCACACGTTCTATGGATGCGAAGGGCGGACGGTTTCCGTGTTTGACCCGATCATGTCCTGGGCCTTGGTGGAATAAAATCGACGGGCCGGCTTTTGTCGGCCCGTAATCCATTCGATCAAATTATCCCTATTCTTACAGTAGGTTGCCTACGATCTTTCTACTTTTGATTGTAATGGCGAAGGCAGTTGTGTACCTTGGCCAAATAACATTTAGTGCAATTATTTGGATGAGATTTTTATGAAAAGCTGGCCACTATTTAAACACGCATTTTTGCAGGTTAAAGGCAATATGCGAGAGGCACTCCAGATCAGCGCGCTTCTTTGGGCGGTTTTGATGCTGCTGAGTTTGCTAATCCGCCCGGATTTTGAAAATCCCCAAATGAACTTTGGTTTAGTGGTATTGGTATTTCTTATCATTCAGCTTTTGGTCACAGCGATCATCGCGGTGGAGTGGCACCGGTTTATTCTGCTGGGTGAATACCCGAAGTCGTATATTCCG
>DFBM01000048.1 GCA_002366645.1 Rhodobacterales bacterium UBA3080
TTGCCGGGATTGGATTTCTTGTTGTCCCACATGACTTTGCGCCCGACCACTTGGGCCAGGGATACGCGGTCGCGCAGTTCTTCAAGAAATCCGTCAGAAACTCTCATGGGGTTATTTCTACGACTTGGCGAGGGGTGCCGTCCAGATTTAGAATATGGATGCGCTCAATGCCGTTTTCGCCTGTGGTGACAACGCCGACCCAGTTCAGACCTTGGGTGACCGCCAGCGCGTTTTCGCCTGCGGGTAGGGTGATTTCATCGGGTAATTCCAGCGGCGCGGTGGTCGGGCCCATGAACTTGATGACAAACAGGACGACAATGGTTAGGAGACCCAATATCATTGTCGCAGTCAGCACCGTTACCAGAATACGCAAAAAGCGCAGGCTGGCTGGTTCGGGTATTTCGACGTTTATAGGAGTTACTGGTTCGCTCATGGCAGACCCTTTTGAAAATCCGTTGCGGCTGGAGCTGGGGCTAACCCCCGCTAAGCGCCTTGATAAAGCTTTGGCGGCCGTTGTGCCAGAGGGAGTCACGCTTTCCCGGTCACGATTGCAAAATCTAATCGAGGGTGGCGCGGTCCGCCCCGAAGGTGGCGAGCCTGTGCGCGAGCTAAAAGCCAAGGTTCAACCGGGGCAGGTTTGGCTGATCGATATGCCGGAAGCAACTGAAATCGAAGCGATGCCCGAGGACATTCCGCTGGACGTGGTTTTCGAAGATGCGTATCTGATTGTCGTGAACAAGCCCGCAGGAATGGTGGTGCATCCGGCGCCCGGCTCGGAAACCGGCACGTTGGTTAATGCGTTGCTACATCATTGTGGTGATAGCCTTTCCGGCATTGGCGGCGAAAAGCGGCCGGGGATTGTGCATCGGATCGACAAGGATACGTCGGGTCTGCTGGTCGTGGCCAAAACCGACGAGGCGCATCAGGGCTTGGCCAAACTGTTCGCCGCACATGACATGGATCGCCACTACTTGGCGCTGGTCTGGGGGGCACCTTCGGCGGCAGACCCGCGTTTGGCTGGTGTAAAGGGTGTGACCTTTGAGAGCGGCGGCGTTGTCCGCATCTCCGGCAATATCGCGCGGCACAAACATGATCGCAAACGCATGGCCGTTGTTGTTGACGCGGGCCGGCACGCGATTACTCGCACGCGGGTGGTAGAAGTTTTCGGACCTTTGGAAAAGCCGGTCGCGTCGTTGACGGACTGCTGGCTGGAAACAGGGCGCACGCACCAGATTCGGGTGCATATGACTTATGCCGGACATGCCTTGGTAGGGGATCCGGTGTATGGTTCGCGGCGGGCTATTCCGAAAAAGGCAATATCCGACGATGCGGGCAAAGCCTTGCGGAACTTTGACAGACAGGCATTGCATGCCGCGACACTGGGGTTCGTGCATCCGGTAACAGGTGAAAAGCTGGAATTCAAAGCGCCATTGCCCGAAGATTTTGAGGCAGTGATGCAGGTTTTACGGCGCGGTTGATTAGTCGTCTGGCTCACGTTCTTTGAGCCAGAACATATCTTCAAAATTCGCATCGAAATACCTCACAATCTGTAGCGCGATGATGGTGGAGGGGATGAACCGCCCCACCTCGATCGTACTGATGGTCTTGCGCGAAACTCCAATCGCATCGGCCAGATCGGCCTGCGACATACGGTGTTCGGCGCGATAGACGTTAATACGGTTGCCGAGGACTTTACTCATCGTCATCATTCGAGTTGGACTTCACCGTATCCAGCCAGAACGAGATGCTGAAGAACATCAGGCTTGCCGAGATGACGACCTCAAGCCAGAATTTGGCCGACATGTCAGGCAGCAATCTTGGCCCAAGTTGTTCGACGATCAGCAGAAGGATAAACATGAAACTAAATGTTCGAACCGCGGAGGTGTTGTATTGGGTTTGCATGAATCCAGCTTCGATCAGGCTGGTTGGGCGCGGGCTTTGCTTTCGTTTTCTGAATTCCAGAATGGCGTTGTAGATGGTTGCCGGAATGCCGATCACAATGATGGTGATGGCGAAGAAGGCCTGAAATATTTCAAGCACGCTTTCCCAGCGGTCTTCCGTATAAATGTTTATCGCCTCACCAGCGTAAGCGATGGAAACCATGAACATTCCGAATGGAATGATATTGAGGTATAAATCCGAAAAATCGGTCTTTAGTCTGGTTGAAAAGTTCATAATAGGCGTCCTGTTTTTATTTCGGATCGAAAACCTTTGCGTTCCATAATGATACCTCTAGGTTACATAAAGGAGCGCAAAGGTTAGAGTCAAGGCGCGAAGTTGCAGATTATTGAAGGAATGGTATTCGTAGGAATAATTTGATAATGTTTGGTAGTAGAACCTTGAACTCGGTTAATGTTAATACCATATACATACCAAGCGTGCGTTTAACAGCACTGGAGGAGGACATATGAGCAATTACACCAAACTACCGGCACCGTCGCCTGAACAAGGCCTCTCGAACTATATGCGGGAAATCCGCAAGTTTCCGATGCTGGAGCCCGAGCAGGAGTATATGCTGGCCAAGGCGTGGGTCGATCATGAAGACAGCGATTCCGCCCACCAACTGGTCACCTCGCATCTGCGCTTGGCGGCAAAGATTGCCATGGGCTATCGCGGCTATGGTTTGCCGACCGCCGAGGTGGTTTCCGAGGCGAATGTCGGCCTGATGCAGGCGGTAAAACGCTTCGATCCCGAAAAAGGTTTCCGTCTGGCGACCTATGCGATGTGGTGGATTCGGGCGAGTATTCAGGAATATGTTCTACGTTCTTGGTCGCTTGTGAAAATGGGTACGACCTCGGCGCAAAAGAAACTGTTCTTCAACCTGCGCAAGGCTAAAAACAAGATCGGCGCGTTGGAAGAGGGCGATTTGCGCCCTGAAAACGTTGCCAAAATCGCGTCGCAATTGAACGTTACGGAGCAGGAAGTGATCTCGATGAACCGCCGCATGGGTGGTGGTGATGCGAGCCTGAACGCCCAGATCAAAACCGACGGCGAAGGTGCTGCGGAATGGCAAGACTGGCTAGAGGACGAGGATGCCGATCAGGCTGCGGATTACGCCGAAAAGGACGAGATGGAGCAACGCCGTGAGCTGCTTATGGCTGCGATGGAAGATCTGAACGAGCGCGAGCGTCATATCTTGACGGAACGCCGCTTGTCCGAGGAGCCCAAGACGCTGGAACAGCTTAGCGGCGTCTACGACGTCAGCCGCGAACGCATTCGCCAGATCGAGGTGCGGGCGTTTGAAAAGCTGCAAAAGAAAATGCGCGAGTTGGCGGCGGACAAGGGCATGGTTCCTGCGGTCAACTAAACTGCTAACAGTTTGAAATCAGGGCGTTCCTTCGGGGGCGCCCTTTTTATATGCCCAGCCATACTCGCAACGGGTTTGCAGGGTCGGACAACAGTTTAATCGCCAGCAATATGCAACCGATGGCGAGCAGCGGCTTGATGATTTTCGATCCTTTACGCATGGCAAAACCGGCCCCTAAACGGGCGCCGAAAAACTGGGCCAGACCCATTAATAAACCGGTTTTCCAGATTACGGCCCCGACGAGGGCAAAGACCGCGAAGCCTCCGAGATTGGATGCGAAGTTTAGCAATTTGGTGTGGGCTGTGGCTTTCAGCAAGCCGAATCCTCCAAGGGAAACGAAGGCTAACATGTAGAACGACCCGGCGCCCGGTCCGAACAGGCCGTCGTAAAATGCGACTGACGGCATGACTATAAAACCAAGAACGAACGGTCCAAGAAGGCGGGTCCGGTCGGTGTCACCGAGCTGTCGTTTGAAGGCGAAATAGAGCGCGATTCCGATCAGGATTACGGGCAAGGCCGCCTGCATATATTCGGATGGGACGCGCGTGCTGGCAAAGGCGCCGATTGCTGCACCGACGAAGCAGGCCAGCGCAACGGGGTACTGTTTTGTGATGTCGACATAGCCCTTGGAGGCATAGCTGATCGCCGCCGATCCGGATCCGAATATGCCCTGTAATTTGTTGGTGGCTAGGGCCTCGACCGGTGGAATTCCGACTAGTAAAAGTGTGGGAAGCGTTATCAATCCACCACCGCCGGCAATGGCATCGACGAACCCCGCGGCAAAGGCGGCGGCCATCAAAATCAGCAATGACAGGGTGAAGAAATCTTCCATTTCGCGCGGTCCTTGGCGTGGGGTGCGCGTTGGTCAGTATCGAAATCCTGCGGGGGTCACAAGGCGTTAACTTTTGGCGAAATTACGTGTGCACAACACGTACACAACCCGTACACAACGCGTATGTACGTTTTCGCCATACGAAAAATTAACCTTTTTGGCGTAATTTATCCCAATTGATTTTCAGGAGCGTATTTTGATTTTAAAAGATATTGACCGCAAACCGACCAAAAAGGAACGCATGGCAGAATTTGAACTTGAGGAGCGCTTGCACCGGTTGGAAACCGATGTAATCGTCCAGCGACGGCATATCGACCACTTCCCTAAAAACTGGGCGTCGATGGAGGATAAATATCCGGAGCGCCCGAAAAGAACCCGCATCACAGCGCGATTTGACGAGGATGTGGTGAAGTTCTTCAAACGGAGCGGCACCGGCTATCAGGCGAAAATGAACGAAGTGCTACGGATGTATATGTTCGCGCGGATTGCGAAATATGTGGAGGCCACGAACGATCGGGACCGGCATAATGAGTTGTTTTGAGGAGGGGGGAGTGTAATTGTGAACCAAACACTAAATGGGGCATGAATTATGGAAAGTACTATTGTCTTTGATTGCGAGTTTCTCGTGACCGAAAATGCCCAAAGGCGTTTTTGGTGCGGTCCGTACGATCCAGATCCGGTAATTGCGCAAATAGGTGCCGTTAAACTTGGATTGGAGCAAGATTTTCCGGTTTTGGGAAAAATGAAAACGCATGTGATACCGATGGACCGGCATGGAAATGTCTACGAACTAGATCCTTTTTTTACGGAACTTACGGGCATCACCGAAGAAGTGATTTCGATGGAAGGTGTTACTTTAGAAAATGCACTTGGCGAATTGGACAAGTTTTCAGGATCATCAAAGTTGTGGTCTTGGGGCAAGGACGAGCTAAATATGATCGCTATAAGCTGTTATGTTTCAAACATTAAGCCTGTCATCCCAGCGACTCGCTTCGGCAATGCCTGCAATGTTTTATTGCAGGTTGGCATGCCATACGAAGATATTAAAAAGACCCGTAGTAACCATCTGGCTGGGTACTACGGGCTAAAGCAGGAAACTTTGAGAGCACATGACGCCCTAGATGATGCTTTGTCCGTTTCGATCGTGTTGCAACATTTGTTGAAGAACGGCTCGCTCGATCCAAAGCATCTCATGGCGCATTGATGTTTGCGAGGAACGCTTACCTCGTAAACTTCTTATACTTCATCCGTGTTGGATTAACCGACTCTGGTCCTAGGCGGCGGATTTTGTCCGCTTCGTAGTCTTCGAAGTTGCCCTCGAACCACTCGACGTGGCTGTCGCCTTCAAACGCCAGCATGTGGGTACATAGGCGGTCGAGGAAGAAACGGTCGTGCGAGATGATGACGGCGCAACCGGCGAAATCGGTCAGGGCGTCCTCTAGTGCGCGGAGGGTTTCGACGTCGAGGTCGTTGGTTGGCTCGTCGAGGAGCAGGACATTGCCGCCGGAGCGGAGCAGTTTGGCCATGTGGACGCGGTTGCGTTCGCCGCCCGATAGCTGGCCGATTTTTTTCTGCTGGTCGCCGCCTTTGAAGTTGAAGGCGCTGACGTAGGCGCGGGAGTTCACTTCGGCGTCACCCAGTTTGATAATGTCGAGACCGTCGGATATCTCGTCCCAGACGTTTTTGCTACCGTCGAGCGCGTCGCGCGACTGGTCGACGTAGGATAGTTGCACGGTGTCACCAAAGGTGACTTCGCCGGCGTCGGGTTTTTCCTGACCGGTCAGCATTTTGAACAGGGTCGATTTACCGGCGCCGTTAGGGCCGATGACGCCGACGATGCCGCCGGGTGGCAGGCTGAACGAAAGGTTGTCGATCAACAGGTTGTCGCCGAAACCTTTGGAGATATTCTCGACCTCGATCACCTTGGAGCCGAGACGGGGGCCGTTCGGGATGATGATCTGGGCGCGGCCGACTTTTTCACGCTCCGACTGGTTGGCTTTTTCGTTATAGGAATTGATACGGGCCTTGGATTTCGCTTGGCGGGCCTTGGGGGATTGGCGCATCCATTCGAGCTCGCGTTCCAGCGTTTTCTGCTTGGATTTGTCCTCGCGGGCTTCCTGCTCCATACGTTTGGCTTTTTGTTCGAGCCATGCGGAGTAGTTGCCCTCGTAAGGGATACCACGGCCACGGTCGAGTTCCAGAATCCAGCTTGTGATGTCATCAAGGAAATACCGGTCGTGGGTGACACAGAGGATTGTGCCTTTGTATTCAATAAGATGCTGCTGTAGCCAAGCGATGGTCTCGGCGTCAAGGTGGTTGGTCGGCTCGTCGAGAAGCAACATGTCAGGTGCTTCGAGCAGCAGTTTGCACAACGCAACGCGGCGGAGTTCACCACCGGACAGGGTGCTGATATCGGCGTCGTCTGGTGGGCAGCGCAGCGCTTCCATCGACACATCGATCTGGCTGTCGAGATCCCACAAGTCCTGCGCGTCGATCACGTCCTGCAGCTCGGCCATCTCGGCGGCGGTCTCATCCGAGTAGTTCATCGCCAGCT
>DFBM01000128.1:0-18691 GCA_002366645.1 Rhodobacterales bacterium UBA3080
CGACCATTGGCTTGCGCTTTCACCCGACACGCGGATCGATGAGTATTGGCGAGAGTGACGGCGGCCTGCCACCGGATTCGCTGGTTGAAATCGAGAGTGAAATTCTGGAAGATTCCATCCGCGTCGTGGATGCCTTCCATGACGCCAACGATGGCGCAATGGTGCGGGTCGGTTTGGCCCCTTGCTCTCCATTTTCTGTATCGCGAGAGTTGATGCGCGACACAGCGATTTTGGCGCGGGACAAGGGTGTGATGTTGCACACCCATCTGGCCGAGAATGACGAGGACATCGCCTATTCGTTAGAAAAATTCGGTGTTCGCCCCGGCCAATATGCCGAGGATTTAGGCTGGACAGGCCATGATGTATGGCACGCCCATTGCGTGAAACTGGATAGTTCGGAAATCGACCTGTTCGCCCGCACCAAAACCGGTGTCGCGCATTGCCCGTGTTCAAATTGCCGCCTTGGGTCCGGTATCGCGCCAGTGCGCCAGATGCGTGACGCGGGAGTTAATGTAGCGCTTGGGGTTGATGGTTCGGCCAGCAATGATGCAGGGCATTTGTTGTCCGAAGCGCGGCAGTTATTGCTGTTACAACGTGTACAAAACGGAGCCGACGCGATGTCGGCACGTGAAACACTGGAGATCGCCACGCGAGGCGGTGCAGATGTGTTAGGGCGGCCTGACCTTGGCTCGTTAGAGGTTGGCAAACGCGCTGATTTTGCGGTGTGGGATGTCTCGGGGTTGGAGGCCGCAGGGTCGTGGGACCCTGTAGCCGCGTTGATTTTGTGTGGCCCGTTCACGGTGCGCGACCTGTTCGTTGAAGGCCGCGCGGTGGTGAAGGGCGGGATGTTGACTGGCATAGAGTTGCGCCAGATCACGGAACGTCAGAATATGTTGGCACAAAGGTTGATGGGGTAATGGTGGGCAAATCACCCACCACACCTTAACACCAACTGGCAGCGTCGCCGTTTTGTTCGCGGAACAGTTCTTCGACGTTCGCCTCGATCAGTTTGTAACCGACGTTGCCAAACAGAACCTGCCGCCCCTCGTTCATCACGAACGTCGGGCTGCCTTTAACGCCCAGCGATTCCGCCAGTTTCAGGTCTGCATCCAATGCGGCAGCCGCCTCGGAGGAATGGATTTTGGCTTTGATGTGATCGACATCCAGCCCCAGTTCCTCGGCAATTTCACCTTGGACTTTCCAGTCAGCAATATCGCGGGCCTCGGCGAAAAACGCGGTGCGGAACTGGCGGATGGCTTTGGTCGAGGTCAGATCAACGAACGCCGCGTCCCCGTCCATCAACTGGATTGCCTTCAAAAACAAGTGTACAGAACTGGAGGTGCGTGGCTGAACCTTGGTCCAGACGTCTTCGTGTACCGAAATATGCGGGAACTTTTTGGTCATCTTTTGAAACGTGCTGTTCATCGCCTCGTAACCACCCCGGTCTTTCCAGTTGGCGGCGGTTTTCGTTCGCGCGTCAGAAAAGACACTGCAAAACTTTTCCTCGATAGTGATGCGGTCGCCATATTCGGCGGCCAACTGATCCAGGCGAACTTGGGAGATGTATGCCCAGATACACAGGGCGTCGGAAAAATAGGTTACGGTCGGGCGCATTATGCTGCCTCCAGATTACTGTAAGTTAGCGGCCTTCTATCCCGAGTGTTTTTGTCGATCTTTGTTCTAAATCAAGTGACCACCGTATTTTCACGGATCATCAAAACGATATCACCGTGTTCATCCTGCGCCTCACGCAACAACGTATAGCCGCATTTCTCTGCCACACGAATCGAGGAGTTATGACCCGCCCCGATCATACACACCGTCTGGTTACCGAAAGATTGAAAGTCCATCCAAGCGAGCGCTGCCGACATTGCCTCGGTTGCCAGCCCTTTGCCGGACGCAGCGGGCGTAAACACCCATCCGGCCTCGCGGTGGGAATCGAAATCCGATCCAAGGTCACGCAAAGCGTCAAAGAATCCGGCTTGTCCAACAAAATTGCCCGACGCCTTATCGAACACCATCCATTGACCGTACCCCTTCATCGCCCAGCACCCTGCAATGCGCATCAATCCACCCCAGATTTGCCCGCGAGAGCTCGGATCAATAGGTATGTGCTTTAGCGTCTCGGCATCAGCCCACATCTTTGCAAACGCATCCAGATCATCCGCAACAGGGGGCCGCATAATCAGCCGTTCTGTTTCCAAGCTATTCATATCAGCCCCTCCAACGAAAAACGGCGCCCCGTGGGACGCCGCTCTAATTCGATATCAGTGAAAAACTTAGGAATTTTCAGTGATGAACTTAACTGCGTCGCCAAAGGACTGGATAGTCTCTGCTGCGTCGTCAGGAATTTCGATGCCGAACTCTTCTTCAAAAGCCATAACCAGCTCGACTGTGTCAAGGCTGTCTGCGCCCAGATCGTCGATGAACGAAGCTGTTTCGGTTACTTTTGCTTCGTCTACGCTTAGGTGCTCGACAACAATTTTCTTAACGCGTGTTGCGATATCGCTCATGTTTTTATCCTCGGTTTAATATCGGCCATTGTTGGCCATAATTTAGTTTTTCCTGCTGCTTTTTCAGGGCGGCGCTTCGGGTTGCCCTTACGGCAAGAGCGCCGCAGGCAGGGCCTTCGGTAATCACTCGAGCCGCGCTATAGCACACTCGAACCGTTTGGCAAATGATTTCTACAAGACCAGTGTGTTCAGAACATGGCCATGCCACCGTTCACATGCAAGGTCTGGCCTGTAACATAACCTGCCTCTGGCGAGGCAAGATAGACGGCCGCCGCCGCTATTTCTTCTGATGTGCCCATGCGGCCCATCGGTACACCTGTCAGAAGATTGGACTTCTGGTCATCTGTCAGTTTGTCGGTCATGGCCGTGGTAATGAACCCCGGTGCGATAGCGTTGACAGTGATACCACGGCTGGCAACCTCGTACGCTACGGATTTGCCCATGCCGATCACACCTGCCTTGGAGGCCGCGTAATTCGCCTGCCCCGGATTGCCGGTAACCCCTACGATGGAGCTGATGTTGATAATCCGCCCCCAACGCGCTTTCATCATGCCGCGCATGACACCGCGCATCAATAACATGGTGGAGGTAAGGTTGATGTCCAGCACCGTGTCCCATTCCTCGTCTTTCATGCGCATGAAGATGTTGTCTTTGGTGACACCGGCGTTATTCACCAGAATGTCCAACCCGCCCATCGCATCACTTGCGGCGGCTGGCAGGGCGCTTACGGCCTCGCGGTCGCCAAGGTTACAAGTAACAACGTGCGTGCGGTCGCCCAGCTCTGCGGCCAGTTCATTGAGCGGATCGATGCGCGTGCCGGAAAGCGTCACCGTCGCGCCTTGTGCATGAAGGCTGCGGGCGATTGCCCCGCCGATGCCACCCGAGGCACCCGTAACCAGTGCGGTTTTACCTGTTAGATCAAACATTCTTATTCTCCGTTTTCTGTATTACATTCAAACATACACAAGTTGATATACATAGGACTTAACACCCTTTTTGCTAACCCACTCCCCTTCTGGAGGGTAGTGGGGATTCTGTTCTGCGGGTGCTACGTGCCACGGACGGCCAAATGATGTGCTGCTTTTTTCGTCCCAGGCGACCCAACCAATGTCAGTGCGATATGTAATCCACAAGTCCAAATCTTCGCGCTGAAATCCGTCGCGCCCATCCGGCATCGTTCCTTTATTAAAAGTGTAGATCAATTCATCGCTTAATCGACGAAGCTCAAACTGATTAGTAACGGTGGGTGAATCACCCACCCTACGCGATCCCGTCGGGGTCATTTATCGCGACGCACGTGATTTCGCGGTCGATCCGGCGGATCATGCCACTAAGGGCTTTGCCGGCGCCGATTTCCCATATTTCGGTTACGCCCTGTCCGGACATGTACAGCACGGATTCGCGCCAGCGTACGGATCCGGTAACCTGCGCCACCAGATGTTCGCGCAATTCGGATGGGTCGGAACACGCCTCGGCAGTTACATTTACAACAACTGGAACGCTCGGGGCTTTAAATTCGACCTCGGAAAGTGCGGCAGCCATAACTTTAGCGGCTGGCTCCATCAAGGCGCAGTGGAACGGGGCGCTTACCGGCAATATGACGGCACGTTTGGCACCTGCCTCCTTGGCGTAAACTGTGGCGCGCTCAACCGCTGCCTTATGGCCCGAAACGACCACCTGCCCCGGATCATTGTCATTTGCTGCCTGACAGATTTCGCCTTGCGCTGCTTCGTTGGCCACAACCTGCGCGGCGGCAAAATCCAGTCCCAATAGCGCAGCCATCGCACCGACGCCTACAGGCACCGCTTCTTGCATGGCTTTACCACGAATTTTCAGAAGGCGCGCAGTGTCTGCCAGCGACAGTACGCCAGCCGCACACAAGGCGGAATATTCACCAAGCGAATGACCCGCGACAAAGCTGGCGTCTGTGACTTTCACACCCTCGGCGTTTAGCGCCGCCATAGCCGCCATAGACGTGGCCATCAGGGCTGGCTGGGCGTTTTCTGTCAGGGTTAGCTGATCAATCTCGCCTTCCCAGATCAGGCCCGAAAGGTCTTGCCCCAAGGCCTCGTCAACCTCTTGAAATACGGCTTTGGCTGCTGGATAGGCATCGGCGAAAGCCTTACCCATTCCGATCGATTGTGCCCCTTGACCGGGGAATACAAA
The DNA here is from genome assembly GCA_002366645.1 of Rhodobacterales bacterium UBA3080. Classification (GTDB taxonomy): domain Bacteria; phylum Pseudomonadota; class Alphaproteobacteria; order Rhodobacterales; family Rhodobacteraceae; genus NORP23. The sequence goes on from DFBM01000128.1 coordinate 4,680, forward strand.
TGCACGGCTCATTTTGCTGGCCCTCTTGATGTTTACCATTGCTTTGCGTCTACCTTGCCACAAGCATCTATTCAACCGCCAGCCCTTGCATTCCTGATCGGTGGGCGTATAAGGCGGCATCTCTCCGAGAACCATTAACGCGTGGCCTCTCGTATGCGGGGCGGAGAGTGTATTGCCCGCATTTTGAAGCACGTCTAAATATAGGTGACTGATATGGCGCTCTACGAGCACGTATTTATTTCGCGTCAGGACTTGTCCAACGCGCAAGCCGAAGGCCTGATTGAGCACTTCGGCGCAGTTCTTTCGGATAACGGCGGCAAAGTCGTTGATCAGGAATACTGGGGCCTCAAAACTATGGCCTACAAAATCAACAAAAACCGCAAGGGTCATTACGCATTCGTAAAATCCGACGCACCTACTGCTGCTGTGCAGGAGATGGAACGTCTGATGCGTTTGCATGAAGACGTGATGCGCGTCATGACCATCAAGGTTGACGAGCACGAAGAAGGCCCATCGGCAGTTGTTCAAGCCAAAAACAGCCGCGACGAGCGTCCTCGCCGTCCGCGCCGCGATTAAGAAAGGACCATAACCAATGGCAAATAAACCATTTTTCCGCCGTCGTAAGTCTTGTCCTTTCTCGGGCGACAACGCACCGAAAATCGACTACAAAGACGTGAAATTGCTACAGCGCTATATCTCGGAGCGTGGCAAGATCGTTCCATCCCGTATCACCGCAGTGTCGGCGAAAAAGCAGCGTGAACTGGCCCGTGCCATCAAACGCGCCCGCTTCCTCGCGCTTCTGCCGTACGCCGTTAAGTAAGGAGAAAGACCATGGATGTAGTTCTTCTTGAACGCGTGGCCAAACTGGGCCAAATGGGCGATGTTGTTTCTGTAAAGAACGGTTTCGCACGTAACTTCCTGATGCCACAGGGTAAGGCGCTTCGTGCGACCAAAGCCAATCTGGCAGCTTTCGAAGCACAGCGTGTGCAGCTGGAAGCAAACAATCTGGAAAGCAAATCCGAAGCCGAAACAATGGCTGCGAAAATCGACGGACAGACGTTCATCGTGATTCGCTCCGCGTCTGACGCTGGTTCGCTTTACGGTTCGGTTTCCAACCGTGACGCTTCCGAAGTTGCGACAGCCGAAGGCTTCACAGTTGATCGTAAGCAGATCGTTCTGGAACGTCCTATCAAGGATCTGGGCCTGCACAACATGTCTGTTGTTCTTCACCCTGAGGTTACAGCAACCATCGTTATCAACGTTGCACGCTCAATCGAAGAAGCCGAACTTCAGGCATCTGGCAAATCCATCACGGATCTTGCTGCCGAAGCTGAAGCCGAGGCAGAATTCGAGATCGCTGAATTGTTCGACGATATCGGCGCCGCTGCCAGCGAAGACGATTTTGGTTCGGACGCGGAAGCCATCGAAGATGCGCCTGCAGAAACCGAAGAGCAGCCAGAAGTTTAACTTCTGATACTCTTGCAATTTTTAAAGGCCGCGCGCAAATTGCCCGCGGCCTTTTCTTTCGGAGATATCTAATTGCAAAACTTACCCGTCGCACGTCTGGCAGTTCTTGGCTTCGTCACAGCGATGACAAGTTTCGCCCTGTTTGACGACTGGTTTTACAATCTAGTTCTGGTTTCTGATCCTGAGGCACGTGAGGTCTGGGAGACAATCACCGACCTTGGTGATTCAGGATGGATGCTAACCAACAGTCTGGCAATCTGGGCGCTTGCCCTCGGGATTTCGCGATTTGCAGCTAACCGCGAACGCTGGCAGATGGTCTCGCGTAGCGCACTGTTCATTTTCGCCGGCGTCGCAATTCCGGGCATCATAGCGATGACCTTCAAAGGCCTTATCGGCCGCGCCCGCCCCTATCTTCACGAAACCGAAGGTCCACGCGGATTTGATCCGTTTGCGTTCGAACCGGTTTATTCCAGCTTTCCCTCCGGCCACACGACCACGGCATTTGCCATGGCAACAGTTGTAACCTTTGTTTTTCCCAAAGCTGGTTTTGTTGCTTTCCCCTTGGCTATTCTTGCGGGATTCAGCCGTAGCGTTCTTGGGGCTCATTATTTGGCGGACGTGATTATGGGGGCAACGCTCGGCACGTTGGGGGCAATTATGATTTATCGCTGGCTAGCTCCAAAACTTAAACTTTGAAGTTATCCCCGCAATTAACATCCTGTGGATTAGGTGCTTGTGGTGTATAAACACCGACTAAGGAGCGACTCATGGCAGACGGTGGAATGAACGTGGACGCAGCGGCGCAAGCCATGCCCCATAATATCGAAGCGGAACAGGCATTGCTTGGGGCATTGCTCGTGAATAATGACGTTTACGACCGGATTACTTCGATCGTAAACGAAGCGCATTTTTACGATCCTGTTCACGGTCGGATATTCGAGGTGGCGGCACGCCGTATCCAGAAAAACGCGCTTGCGTCGCCAGTTACGCTGAAAGCGTTCATGGAAGATGACGAGGGACTGAAAGAACTTGGTGGTCCTGCCTATCTAGTTCGACTTGCGGGCGCCTCGATTTCGCTTTTTGCCGCAAAGGATTACGCACAAGTTATCTACGATCTGGCGATCCGCCGCGATCTGATGGCGATTGGTGACGAGATTTCCTCACGGGCGGCCTTGATTGACGTTGAAAGCGAACCCAAAGATCAGATCGTCGATGCGGAGCAGAAGCTCTATCAATTGGGCGAACAAGGCAACGTCGACAGCGGTTTTCAAAGCTTTTTGCGTGCGTTGACCAGCGCCGTCGATGTCGCCAATGCCGCCTATTTGCGCGACGGCGGGATGTCGGGCGTATCCACCGGCCTTGACGATATGGACAAAAAACTGGGTGGCTTGCACCCCTCGGACCTTCTTATTCTGGCCGGCCGCCCCTCAATGGGTAAGACCTCGCTGGCGACCAATATCGCCTTCAACATCGCCAAATCCTATAAGCTGGGGTTAAAACCGGACGGTTCCGAAGGGGCCGTTGAAGGTGGCGTTGTTGGTTTCTACTCGCTGGAGATGTCCTCGGAACAGCTGGCGGCGCGTATCCTGTCCGAGGCGGCGGAAATACCGTCCGAACAAATCCGTCGTGGCGACATGACCGAAGACGAGTTCCGCCGCTTTCTGGAAGCCGCGAAAGATCTGGAAACCTGTCCGCTTTACATTGATGATACACCAGCCCTACCAATTTCGTCCCTCGCTGCGCGAGCACGTCGATTAAAACGGCAGCACGGGCTGGACGTGTTGATCGTCGACTATTTGCAGTTGGTCCGGCCCGCATCAGCTAAAGACAGCCGCGTGAACGAGGTTTCCGAAATCACGCAGGGTCTCAAGGCGATTGCCAAGGAGCTAAATATCCCGGTGATCGCACTTTCGCAGTTGTCGCGTCAGGTTGAATCGCGTGAAGATAAACGGCCGATGCTATCAGACTTGCGCGAATCCGGTTCGATCGAGCAGGACGCCGACGTGGTTATGTTCGTATTCCGCGAGGAATATTACAAAGAGCGCGAAAAGCCCGGCGAACACGATGTCGAAAAGATGATGAACTGGCAGCAAGAGATGGACCAACTTCAAGGCAAAGCCGAAGTGATTATCGGCAAGCAGCGACACGGACCAATCGGCTCGGTCGATTTGTCATTCGAGGGCAAGTTCACGCGTTTCGGCAATCTGGCCAAAGCCTATCAACAAGGTGGTGGAGATTTCGGATAATGCCTGCTGCCTTACTAACCATTAACCTCGGAGCGATCGTAGCCAACTGGCGGGCGATGGATGCTAAAACCGCCGAAACCGTTGAAACTGGCGCGGTGATCAAGGCCAACGCTTATGGCCTTGGCGTTGCGCGCGTTGGTCAGGCTTTACAAAAAGCCGGTGCGAGGACGTTTTTTGTCGCGCTGGCCGACGAAGGCGCGACCTTGCGCAAAGCAATTGGCCCCGATGCGCGAATTTTTGTTTTCTCGGGCTATATGCGCGGCGATGAAGCTGTGATCGAAGAGTTCGACCTAATCCCCTTGCTAAACAGTTCAGAACAAGCGTTGCGGTTTCTGGCGGAGCGGCATGGGGAGGCATGTGGCGTTCAGCTCGATACCGGCATGAACCGTCTAGGGATGGAGGGGCCGGAACTTGCCTCGATCTTGATACATATGCCCGCACTGAACCCGCAGTTAATCATGAGCCACCTTGCTTGTGCTGACGAGCCTGCCCGCCCGCAAAACTTGGCACAACTGGCGGTTTTCAACACAATGAGCGCGGTCTTCCCGACCGTTCCAAAAAGCCTTTCCGCAACGGGCGGCATATTGCTTGGGTCCGGATACCACATGAACCTCACCCGCCCGGGAATCGGCCTTTATGGCGGAGAGCCTTTTGTCGATGCACAGCCAGTGGTCACACTTTCGCTGCCGGTTATCCAAACCAGAACGGTTTTGGCGGGCGAAGGTGTGGGGTACGGCGCGACCTGGCGGGCAAAGCGCCCCTCCATTATCGCCACCGTAGCTGCGGGATACGCGGACGGATTGATCCGCGCGATGGATGGCAATGCTCAACTTTACGCTGGCGAGACACCCTGCCCGATCGTCGGACGTGTTTCGATGGATTTGATAACGGTAGATATGACTGATCTGGGCGACGTTCCGGCATCACTGGAAATCCTAAACGCGGCCCAAACTGTAGATGTTCTGGCCGAAGCCGCTGGAACTATTGGATATGAAATACTGACAAGTCTCGGTGCGCGGTATAAACGTCAATATATTGACGCATAAAGAGCAGGCTTAACATGGCGGCGACCACATTCATTCAAGGCTTTCTGGCATCTATCGGGCGCTCGACTTTGGGGCTTATTGCTTCTTTCGGGCGGGTCACAATCTTTCTCGTCGAAACCCTGTCGCACATCATTCGCGGGCCATTCTATTTCACCGAGCTTGGCCACCAATTGCTGCGCATCGGCTACTTTTCACTACCAGTCGTTGGTTTGACAACGCTATTCACCGGTGGTGCGTTAGCGCTACAAATATACGCGGGCGGCGCGCGATTTAACGCTGAAAGTGTGGTGCCCTCGATCGTAGCAATCGGGATGGTGCGCGAGCTTGGTCCGGTTTTGGCCGGTTTGATGGTCGCAGGACGGGTTGCTTCGTCCATCGCGGCAGAGCTTGGGACGATGCGCGTCACTGAACAAATAGACGCGCTGACGACCCTTTCGACCAATCCGATGAAGTATCTGGTGGTACCGCGCGTGGTTGCTGCAACAATCGTGATGCCGCTGCTCGTGCTTGTCGGCAACACGATCGGGATCATGGGCGGCTATCTGGTGGGGGTAGCACGGCTGGATTTCAACGCGGCGACCTATATCCAGAACACCGTGGATTTTCTGGAGTTCGGCGATTTGACCTCCAGCCTGATCAAGGCAGCCGTATTTGGATTTATTCTCGGGCTTATGGGGTGTTATAGCGGTTACAACTCTGGTCGCGGGGCCCAAGGGGTTGGGCAGGCAACAACGAATGCCGTGGTTTCGGCATCGGTTCTGATCCTCTCTGTTAACTATCTTCTAACCGAATTGTTGTTCCCAGCATGAATGATATCCCCAAAATCTCGCTTCGCGGCGTCTCGAAATCATTTGGCAGCAAACATGTGCTCGCTAACGTCGATCTGGATATCGTCGGTGGCGAGAGCATGGTGATTATCGGCGGCTCAGGCACCGGAAAATCGGTGCTGTTGAAATGTATACTAGGCATCATGCGCCCGGATGCCGGTGAAATCCTCATCGACGGGAAGTCAGCGACATCTGGTGACCGCGACGCCTTCTTGTCGCGTTTTGGCATGTTGTTTCAGGGCGGCGCACTGTTTGACAGCCTGCCCGTCTGGCACAATGTCGCGTTTCGCCTACGTCAAGGAAGCGGTCGCCTGTCAAAGACAGACGCCCGCGATCTCGCCATACTGAAACTGCGGCGTGTTGGGTTGAAACCCGAAGTCGCGGACCTGTATCCAGCAGAACTATCCGGTGGCATGCAAAAACGCGTAGGACTGGCGCGGGCGATTGCGGCAGAGCCCGAAATCATTTTCTTTGACGAACCAACCACTGGTCTCGACCCGATTATGTCCTGCGTTATCAACGAGTTGATCCGAGAAATTGTCGTCGAGATGGGCGCTACCGCAATGACTATTACACATGATATGTCGAGCGTCCGTGCAATCGCCGACAAGGTAGCGATGCTCCACGACGGTAAGGTACAGTGGACGGGCCCGATTGGCGAGATCGACGCAAGCGGTGACCCGTATCTAGACCAGTTCATCAATGCGCGTGCCGAGGGGCCGATCGAGAGTGTGAGATGACCCTCAAACTCGCCAACCTCGCTCTTCTCATCTTTTTTCCCGTCGCATGGTTCGCCCCCCTGCTGCGCGCGGGGCTGTTACCGTTCTTCTCGCTTGGTGAAATCTCGACCATCACAGCTTTGCAGGCCCTGTGGGAGAAAGACATTTTCCTCGCTCTGCTAGTCACGTTTTTCGCCCTTTTCGCCCCGATAATCAAAGTAATAGGCACCGCTCTGGTGCAGTTTGGGTTGTTGGCGAGCAAAACACTCCCGACGCTGGAAGTTCTCGGCAAGCTCGCTATGGCCGATGTGTTTTTAGTGGCCATCTATATTATTGCTGCAAAAGGCGTCGGCGTTGGACGAATTGAAACCGCTTGGGGGCTATACCTGTTTACTTTCTGCGTTCTGGCCTCGATGACGATCACCCATCTCACGAAAAGGCAGGCATCATGATTTTCCAACTCCTCGGCGGGATTGTCGTCGCGGCCGGTGTTTTCGCAGCGCTGCTTTGGTCGGTGTTTCAAGGGATTACCAAACGTGGTGTGCTTCAATGGGCACATATCGCAACCGCAGTTTTGAGCGTTCTTGGAATGGCAACGCTAAGTATGCTTGCCCCGACACTTGCGTTGATCGCCGGAGTCGCACTCACGATCACCTCCGCGATAGTGCTGTTTTTAGAGGCGGGATGGAACCGTGTGTTACCGCTCTTTCAACTGGCTTTCGCAATAATCCTGATCCTCGGCTTGCCCTTTATCGGTTAGTGAGGCACAAAACGTCATGGCAAAATCATCGACATATGTTTGCTCCGTTTGCGGGGCCGCTCACAAAAAGTGGGCTGGACGTTGTGAGGCGTGCGGGGAATGGAATTCCATCACCGAAGAAGTCGCATTGTCCGCTGGTCCAAAAGGGAAAACACTTGGTGCAGTTAAGGGGGCTAAAGTTCAATTGTCCGACCTTTCGGCGCAGGACAAACCACTGGAACGCAGCCTATTCGGCATGGACGAACTGGACCGTGTGCTAGGAGGCGGGCTGGTGCCGGCTTCGGCAATTCTGGTTGGCGGCGATCCGGGTATCGGCAAGTCGACATTGCTTTTACAGGCAGCCGGCGCTTTTGCCCGTAAAGGCAAGAAGGTGCTCTACGTTTCCGGCGAGGAAGCGGCGAGCCAGATCAGGATGCGGGCTGGCCGACTTGACTTGACCGACGCGCCCGTGCAACTGGCGGCGGAAACCAACCTTCGCGATATTTTAACAACACTGGATGCAGAACGTCCGGATCTCGTGGTTATTGATTCCATTCAAACCATGTGGGCCGATCACGTCGGCAGCGCGCCTGGTTCCGTCAGTCAGGTTCGCGCGGCAGCGCACGAGCTAACCAGTTTCGCGAAACGCCGCGGAATATCGGTGGTGCTCGTCGGCCATGTAACTAAAGACGGTCAGATCGCGGGACCTCGGGTCGTCGAACATATGGTTGACACCGTGTTGTATTTCGAGGGCGAACGTGGCCATCAGTTCCGCATTTTGCGCGCCGTGAAAAACCGGTTTGGTCCTGCCGACGAGATTGGTGTGTTCGAAATGACCGGCGGTGGCCTGCAACAAGTCACCAACCCGTCGGCACTGTTCCTTAGCGAGCGGGACAAACCGACTTCTGGGTCCGTTGTTTTCGCAGGGATTGAAGGTACACGGCCTGTTTTAGTCGAAGTTCAGGCACTTGTGGCGAGCTCGCCTCTGGCGACCCCGCGCAGGACCGTAGTCGGGTGGGATTCCGGACGACTGTCCATGATTTTGGCGGTGCTGGAAGCACGTTGCGGGATCGGTTTCGGTGGCATGGACGTGTACTTGAACATCGCGGGTGGTATTAAAATAAGCGAACCTGCCGCGGACTTGGCTGTGGCCGCCGCATTGATATCCGCACGTCAGGACCACGCGCTACCGAACGATTCGGTAGTTTTTGGCGAAATCAGCCTATCGGGCGCACTCCGGCCAATATCACAACCGGAAAATCGGCTGAAAGAAGCCGAAAAGCTGGGTTTTTCCAGCGCTTATGCTCCGTCGCGGATGAAAACTATCGCTAAATCGGGCATAGATGTGCATAAAGTTGACGATCTAGCAGCGTTTATCGAAGATTGCTTCGGTCAGTTGGACAGTTAAAGGGACAAAATTATGGAAGACTTCACATTATTTGACGGCGGAGTCGCAGCTATCTTGTTTATTTCCGCTGTACTGGCCTACTCGCGCGGATTCGTGCGCGAAATTCTAAGTATCGCAGGATGGGTCGCGGCGGGCGTAGTTGCATTCTATTTCGCACCGAACGTAGTACCCTTGGTGCAGGAAATCCCGATCCTTAATGATGTCATTGGTGACAATTGCGAGCTGGGAATTCTGGCGGCGTTTGCAGGTGTATTTGCTGTAGCTTTGGTCGTTATCGCCTTGTTCACACCACTTATATCCGGTGCCGTACAGAATTCGGCACTTGGTTCGCTCGACGGTGGACTCGGTTTTTTGTTCGGGATCGTTCGTGGCGTATTGCTGGTGGTTGTTGCCCTTGTGGCATACGACTTCTTTATTGCTGGCGGCGAAGGCTTCCCGGTGGTCGAGGACTCCAAAACACGCGTACTCCTTGCTGAACAACAGGACCGTATGCAGGACGTCATTCCAACAGAAATTCCGGACTGGTTGATCGAGCCATACAATAATCTGACGTCCTCCTGCGTAGCAGCCCCAGAACAAGAGACCTGATAAATCGCCACAGGGGGGCTGTCTGTGGGGTGACACTTCTGTGACAGCGTCCTATAAGGCATGCAGTAGCAACCGAGCCAAGCGAGCCTGCAAATATGTTCACTGATGCCGCCCTGCCGAACCTACCCTTTGATGATGATAAATTGCACGAAGAGTGCGGCGTTTTCGGCGTCTGGGGTATGGACGAAGCCGCGAACTTCGTAGCCCTCGGCCTTCACGCCTTACAACACCGCGGCCAGGAAGCTGGCGGGATCGTAGCATATGACAGCGAGAAGGGCTTCACGTCAGCCCGCCGCTTTGGATACGTCAGGGACAACTTCACAAAATCCAGTTTGATGAAAACGTTACCGGGCAGCCTGTCGATTGGACATGTCCGGTACTCGACTTCCGGCTCCAAGGGCGAAACCCAAATTCGTGACGTGCAGCCCCTGTTCGCAGAGTTCGCAATGGGCGGCAGCGCGATCGCCCACAACGGTAACCTGACAAATGCCGACGCTCTACGTCGTGAATTGATCGAGCGCGGGTCGATATTCCAGTCATCCTCTGATTCCGAATGCATCGTGCATTTGATGGCGCGTTCTTTCCAGAAAAACATTCCAGAACGCCTAAAAGATGCGCTCCGCCGTGTCGAAGGCGCGTTTTCCATCGTCGCGATGACCCGCACGAAATTGATTGGCGTTCGCGATGCACTTGGCGTACGTCCGTTAATGTTGGGCAAAGTTGGTGACGGCTGGGTTTTGTCGTCTGAAACCTGTGCACTCGACATCATCGGCGCGGAATTCGTGCGCGAGGTCGAGCCCGGCGAAATGGTCGTCATCACGAAAGACGGCATCGAAAGCTACTTCCCGTTCCACAAGGCTAGTCCAAGATTTTGCATCTTCGAATACGTCTACTTCAGCCGCCCCGACAGCATCATCGGCGGCCAATCAGTTTATGAAACACGCCGCCGTATCGGTGTGGAACTCGCCAAAGAAGCCCCGGTCGAGGCAGATCTTGTCTGCCCTGTTCCAGACAGTGGAACACCGGCAGCCATCGGATTTTCACAAGAAAGCGGCATCCCCTTCGCCATGGGTATCGTCCGCAACCAATACATGGGCCGAACCTTCATCGAACCTACCGAGCAGATCCGCAATATGGGCGTTTTGTTGAAACTTAACGTCAACCGTGCACTGATCCGCGGCAAGCGTGTGATTTTGGTTGATGATTCCGTGGTTCGGGGCACCACCAGCCGCAAGATCAAAGAGATGATACTTGATGCAGGCGCCAAGGAAGTTCACTTCCGCATCGCCTCTCCACCCACACAATGGCCGTGCTTCTACGGTGTGGACACGCCAGAACGTGAAAAACTTTTGGCTAGCTCAATGACCGAGGAGCAAATGCGCGACCATTTAGGTGTCGACAGCCTGCGCTTTGTTTCGCTCGACGGTCTATACAAAGCCGTCGGCGCCGATGAGGGCCGCGACAAGAAATCGCCGCAATATTGCGACGCCTGCTTTTCGGGCGAATATCCGGTCCGCCCAAGCGACAAAATCGAAGATGGCTTCAAGTTGCAGGACGACAAATGAAGATCGATTCCGATACCGTCGCTCTGGTCACTGGCGCGTCACGAGGTTTGGGGTATGCCACTGCCGTTGAACTGGCACGTAAAGGCGCACATGTTATCGCACTCGCCAAGACGGTCGGCGGTTTGGAAGAACTCGCCGATGTGATCGAAGAAGCTGGTGGGTCATGCACACCGGTTCCGCTCGATATCACCGACGAAGGTGGATTGCAGCGTATGTGTTTGTCGATTCACGAACGCTGGGGGCGACTGGATTTGCTCGTGCATTGCGCCGCGCATGCAGTTCTGCTGTCGCCGGTTGCCCATGTTTCCGACAAAGATTTTGACCGTATGTGGGCCGTAAACGCGCGCGCAACTCAACGGATCATCGCAATGACCGAACCTTTGCTCAAGGCTTCGGAAAACGGCACCGCAGTATTTATGCACGACCCTAAGGCCGGCGAGAAGTTCTTTGCCGGATATGGCGCAACCAAGGCCGCTGCCGAAGCAATCGTCGACAGTTGGGCTGCCGAGAGTGTAACAATTGGGCCAAAGGTAATAAAATTCACCCCGAACCCGATGCCAACGGGCCTGCGAGCCCGTTTTTTCCCCGGCGAAGACCGATCCAAACTTGCGACCACCGAAATGGAAGCAAAACGACTGCTGAAGGTGGTTTCTGCGTCAATTTAGTTGCCTTAAAGTCAACTTTTCGACCCGCGCCCTCTTTCTACCCCTATTTAGTCTAATTCTTGCCTTTTTCTGTAAATATCAATGCGAAAGGTATCAATTGGCGGCGCGCGATAGGCGTCGTCAGCGTAGGGACAAAATAGCATGAATAATTTCGTAAAGTTTATCAAAAATGAATCCGGTGCCGTTACGGTCGACTGGGTGGTGCTAACAGCTTCCATCGTCGGTATCGCAATCGCCGTCGTCGCTTTAATTTCGGGTGGCGTCCAGAGCGCATCAAACGGCGTAAACGACGGCCTCACAACGGCTTCCGAATTCAGTTTCGGGGATACGACAGCACCTGCTAGCACTGAATGGAACGGGATGAACTATTGGGATTATCGTGGAATCGCCGAAACGGATTATGGCGCTGCAGGAAATGGCGGTGCAACAGCCGGATGGATTCAGACGCTGGCTTCAGCAGACGCGCCGGAAGGGTTTAATTACAACGACGGATTATGGACCGGCGACCCACGCTCTATCGTCTACACAAGTGATGACGGAAACAATTATAGCGTGAATGGTGAAGTTACTGCGGTCGCAGACTTTCAAGGTGACGTAAACCCGCTGTAGTTTAGATCCAACTAGTTGTTTTAGCTTGGCAATACATGTGGCCGAGGCAGCGAATATCGGACGCCCCGGTATATACTGGGGCGTAACTTTTTTATTCTCAAAACTGGAATAAGTGGTTCACCAAGCAAAATTTCTGTTTGTGATCTGGCTATAAATTTGGAGATGGAAACTGCGCTGATACATTTGAAACCTCGTCCCAATCAGCAACTTTCGACTTAAACAACGTCGCCTGCGATTTTAAAATCAAGCCATCCGCTAAAATTTTCAAATGGTTCGCGCGTAGCGTATCACCCGAAGAAGTGATGTCCGCAATGGCTTCGGCGGTCAGGTTCTTGACTGTTCCCTCGGTCGCACCTTGGCTATCAATCAGCTGATAATCCGCGACGCCCTGAGCCCGCAGAAATTCGCGCACAAGGTTATGATACTTCGTTGCAATGCGCAGCCGGAACCCGTGTTTGGCCCGAAATGCCGCCGCCACCGCGTCAAGGTCGTCAATACTTTCGACGTCAACCCAATTGCTCGGCACTGCGAGGATCAGGTCGGCATGGCCAAACCCCATCTGCGTCAGTTCTTCGACTTTTTGCTCCCAGCCTGCAATCTTTTCGTGCACGAGATCTTGTCCCGTTACCCCGAGATGAATGCGACCGGCGGCCAGTTCCTTCGGAATTTCCCCCGCCGAAAGCAGAACCAGTTCAATATCGTCATAGCCCACCACACGTCCGGCATACTCACGGCCTGAACCGGTGCGCTCAATCACGATTCCACGTTCGGCGAACCACTCGATAGTCTGTTCCTGTAGTCGACCTTTAGAGGGCAACCCGAGCTTCAATTTACTCATTTCGCACCGCCTTTCAGGGCCAGCGCCGCTTCCGGGCGGATGATCCCGCCAACGGCTGGAATTCCTTTTCCTTCGCCCAGCACGCGGGTCAGCGCGTCGTATCGCCCACCCTGTGCAATCTGCGGCAGGTCAGGACGATCCGGAGCATGGAAGCCAAAGACGAAACCGTCGTAGTATTCTAGTTTGGTACGCCCGTAAGATGCCTCGAACGGTAAGGCCGACACGTCCATTCCGGTCATCGTAAGTGCTTCCGCACGCGCTTCAAGCTGGTCTGCTGCTGAAGCGAGCATCGGCGCCGTTTTGCGCAGTTCTTTCGCCGCAGTGCCCATCGTTGATTTTAGGGCCAGTACATTCGTCACGAGCGCAACCGCCGCCTCACTTAGCGGCGCGGCCTCCTTTTCGGCCATAAGGACCTCGGCCCGTGTTTCAATTTCCTCAATCGAACGTACACCAAGTGCCGGTCCTGCCCGTTCAATAAATCCCCGAGCTTCCCCGTCCTTGACGGCCTTTAACAACTCAGCCCGTTCGGCGCTTGGATCCATATCGCTCGAATAACGTTCTAGCAGGCGCTTAAAGCGGTTCGGACGCCAGACGTGGCGGCGCAATGCAGCTTTACGTCGTTCATTGGTGTCCAATGCCTCGATAGCGGCAAAAACCAACCCCATGTCGCCCATTGTCGGCGCGACGGGCAGGTCACCCAAGGCGGTTGCAAGCACCGCAAAAACCTCGGCGTCGTCGGCGGCAGGGTCTGTACCGCCAAATACTTCGAAACCAGCCTGAAGGTATTCGGTCGGCCGGTTGCTACCCGGTTCCTGTCTCCGCCAAACCGATCCGGCATAAGCATATCGCGCTACGGTGGCCCCCTTCGCCATGTGCATCTGCACAACGGGCACCGTAAAATCAGGTCGTAGCATCAGCTCGCCTTCAACTGGATCGTGTGTCGTATAGGCCCGCGCGCGCAGGTCTTCACCGTAAAGGTCAATCAGAACATCTGCGGGCCAAAGCGCTGCTGGCTCCACAGGTTCCGCGCCATTCGCGATGAAACCGGACATCAGACGCCCGACTTCTCCGCGAACTTTTGCAAGGCCCTCACCTAGCCGTCCGTCAGCCATATATGCGCGCGAAGTGACCATTTATGCGTCCGCCCGTGCAATCATTTTACGAACCTCGGCGACAAGATCCCCACGCGGGATTTCCATCTGCGCGGGTTGGGCCTTCCATTCTTCGTTCGTCGTAATATTAGCCGCCAAAACCTTGCCAAGCGCCAAGTCCTTGATTTGGACAACGCCATTTTC
>DFBM01000128.1:18792-22706 GCA_002366645.1 Rhodobacterales bacterium UBA3080
GCCATCCGGTCGCGGTCCATTACCGTCACGATTACCGGGCCAGCAGCATGATTGCCGATGCGACCCTTCTCTCGAAGCGCAGCTAAAAGACGGTCAACACCAATGGAGACACCGGTCGCCGGAACCTCCTGCCCTGTAAAACGCTTGACCAGATCATCATAGCGACCACCACCGGCCACCGATCCGAATTGGCGCTTACGGCCCTTTTCGTCGAGGATTTCGAATGTCAGCTCCGCCTCGTAAACCGGACCAGTATAGTACCCGAGCCCGCGCACGACCGACGGATCAATCAACAACCGATCAGCCCCGTACCCCTGCGCATCGGTCAACTCGGCAATAGTTTCCAGTTCCTGCACGCCTGCAAGTCCGATTTCAGAGCCAGTAACCAATTCGCGAAGCCGCAGACATGTCGCACCGCCTGTATCGCGGCGGGCGTCCATGAAGCCCATGATGACTTCGGCCTGTTCACCCGAAAGTTTTGCGCCTTGGGTGAAGTCGCCGCTTTCGTCTTTGCGCCCCTCGCCAAGCAGTGCGCGAACGCCATCAGGGCCCAGCCGGTCCAGCTTGTCGATGGCACGCATAACGATGCCACGTTCGGTTTCAAACTTTGTAGGATCGGACGGATCGAGAACCCCCGCAACTTCCATCACCCCGTTCAAAACTTTTCGGTTATTCACGCGCACAATATAGTCGCCACGCGGAATTCCAACGGCTTCGAGTGAATCGGAAAGCATCCCGCAAATCTCGGCGTCAGCGGCTACGGTCGGCGTTCCAACGGTATCTGCATCACATTGATAAAACTGGCGATATCGCCCCGGACCCGGCTTTTCGTTGCGCCAGACAGGGCCAACCGCATAGCGTCGATACGGGGTAGGAAGATCGTTACGAAACTGTGCGTAAACCCGAGCGAGTGGTGCGGTCAGATCATAACGCAGCGCCATCCAGGCTTCGTCTTCATCCTGCCACGCAAATACACCCGCATTCGGACGATCCACGTCGGGCAGATAGCTGCCGAGCGCCTCGACGGTTTCGACTGCCGGTGTTTCCAGCGGATCGAACCCGTGTGCATGATAGACGTCGATAATCTTGCCCAGCATTTCATTGCGTTCAAGCACTTCCGAGCCGAAGTAATCGCGAAATCCGCGTGGATTGATCGCCTTGGGGCGTTGAATTTTCGGTTTTCTGTTCTTAGCCATGACCGGACCCTGATATGAGGTTTTGCAAACCTCTACCTCAAGGGGTGCAGGGTCGCAAGGTTATGCGTCTGGAATTGCGCCAAACTGGCCGCGGTAAAATAGCAATGGCGGGTTCTTCGAGGTGGTTATGCGCAGCACTTCTCCGACCACAATCAGATGGTCACCGCCATCGTGACCGGCTGCATGGCTACATTCAAACCGCGCCGCACACCCGCCAAGCAGCGGCACATCGCCAATACCACTTTCGTATTCAAGCCCCGCGAACGCCTCGATGCCGGACTGTGCAAAAGTTATCGCCATATCTTTCTGGCTTTCGGAAAGAATATGGACGGCAAAATGGCTAGCCGCTTCAAAGGCCGGAAACCGCGCAGATTTACGAGCAGGCGACCACAGGACCAGCGGCGGGTCTAGCGACACCGAGGCAAAACTGTTGACCGTCATTCCAAGCGGCCCACGATCGGTCATCGTCGTGACAATAGTGACACCGGTTGCAAAGCATCCCATGGCGTCACGAAGCTCGTGTTGTGTAAAATCAGGCAATTCCGGCTCCCCTTATTCTTGATATATTCTTATCCAGTGTTTGCACGCCTGTCGATGGATGGATTGCCAAATCTGCGTCTCCGAAGTATTCGGAAGGAATGAGACCAATCCTTTACAGTTTCCGACGCTGCCCCTACGCGATGCGCGCACGCCTGGCGATTGCTGTCAGCGGTATAGAGGTGGAGCTGCGCGAAATACTATTGCGGGACAAGGCGCCTGAATTGTTGGCGGCTTCGCCCAAGGCGACGGTACCGGTGATGATTGTGGATGGCGATGTAATCGAGGAAAGCTACGATATCATGCTTTGGACCCTATCAAAAAACGACCCTGAAACTTGGTTAAAGCGGCATGACGAAGCATTGGTCGCCGAATGTGACGGGTCTTTCAAATCCGCTTTGGATAGATACAAATACGGAAACCGTTTTGAAGACTCGGACGCAATCGAGCAACGCTCGATTGCGTCCGGATACTTGATGAAGCTCGAAGATATTCTTTCAACACAGACCTATTTGTCCGGTGAAAAACCCGGAATGACTGACATGTCGGTTATTACTTTTGTTCGGCAGTTTGCAAATGTTGATCGCAAATGGTTTGACGCGGAACCGTGGCCAAACCTGATCAACTGGCTCGACGACTTCCTGAATTCGCCTGCTTTTGCCGACATAATGTACAAATACCCGAAATGGGTGGCAGAAGCCCCCGTTACTCTATTTCCGGAGCCAAAATGACAGATCTAGAAACACGCGTGACACGCCTTGAAGAGCACATTGCCCATCAGAACGCACTTGTCGAAGAGTTGAACGAGGTGGTGATCCAACAGCGCGCCGAGATCGATACGTTAATTCGCCGGGTGGCCATGTTGATGCAGCGCGCAGCCGAGCAAGAGGCAGATACCACGTCCAGCGCCCCGCTTGCTGACCAGCGGCCTCCGCACTGGTGATCTCTGTTGATCAGCCGGTGCTCCAGGCGCGCGGCTGTTTCATGCCAGCGATCTTGCACGCCTGTTTGACGTACCCGTAGGGAAACAGCTCAAACAACAAACGGCGACCGTCGTTTTTACTTATCCCCAGCTTTTCCGCCAAAAACTTGTTTACATGCCGGACATCAACCGCCACGCCATGATCTGCGTAGGATGCGCGCATAAATTCGAGCACGTCCCAATGTGCGGATGTAAGCTCTATCCCCTCACCCGACGCAACGTGCTGCGCGAATTCTTTGGTCCAAACTTCGGGATCTACAATATATCCATGACCATCAACAGTCACAGAACCGGATGATAGCGATATTTCCGAGGTTTTATCTGCCTTGGTCCGCATTTGGCTTTTCCCTGAAATTCGGCTCACTTCACACTAATATAGTCCGTCGTGGCGTTCTTACCATAATCCCTGTCGTCGCAGGGTCGTATTGTCCGAAAAACGAATACGGGATTCGACAAAAAACAGATTTGAAGCCGACACCATCTCTGTCATTCAATTTCACACTTTTATAAAGTACTTAACAAAATTCCGAAAATAATATAAGATTATGTGAATACGTTTTGAAGATACTGTGTTTCGGACCCATTCTCAAAGACCGGGTAGACGCGCAGCGAAAAGTGAAATTCAGGCGTATGCCTTTTGGATATTGAGGATTTTTTATGTATCGACGCGTCAATAGCGACCGTTTCATGGTGTTAACCACACTGGGAATCGTCATCGTCATGGGTATTTTCACATGGGTCATGTACGGAATGGCGCAGCAAGTGTTCACGATGACCGATGTGATGGTCGAGTTGAACGGCAGTTTCCAGACGATGACCAAAGATATCCATCAAATGGGCAGCAACATGGAAATCATGACGTCGAACATAAACGACATGAACGGCAACCTCGTGTCCATGAACGGAAGCATGGCGGCGATGAACACTAATATCGACGGAATGACTTCTGACATCTCTACGATGGCTGAATCGGTTCCTTCGATGACTGTCCGTCATCAGAGTTTTTGGGTCCAGAGGCTATTTAAACTAAGAGAGTATCTGGCTCATCTGGTTGGTTTCATTATGCGGCGAACTTGCGGTGTTGCAAGCGCCGAGTCTCGAGTGTTTTGTATTTGATCCTTTCCCGTTTGTTTAGAATGGCTTGAGCGCGCCCGAAGTAGACGTCTGACGGCGTAACGTTGTTCAGGCTCTCGTGATAG
>DFBM01000007.1 GCA_002366645.1 Rhodobacterales bacterium UBA3080
GCCAGCCCTGTCACCCCGATACAGGTCCGCGCCGGAAGTTTTCCTTCCTCGAAGTAACTTGTATAAATCGCGTTCATCTTGTCAAAATCCCCGAAATTCACCAGATAGACCCGCGCAAACGCCACCTTGGAAAAAGACGACCCCGCCTCGCGCAGCACATTCGCCAGGTTCTGCATAACCTGATGCGTTTGCTCCTCGATACCGCCACCAACAAGCTGCGTTGGGTCATCCGGCAACGTCGGCATTTGCCCCGTCACGAAAAGGTAATCACCAGCCTTTACGGCATGGCTGAAAGGCCCCACACGTTCCGGCCCTGCGCCGAATACCAAATGTTCAATATCCATCTACGAATTCTCCTTCAATGTAACAGGTTTCCTTTGGCGCTCCCGCCAGAATGTGAACAGACCCGAACCGATAATCAGTCCCGCGCCCATAACGATCCAGAAATCAATGCTTTCGCCAAACACGGTCAACCCGATGGAGGCTGCAAACACCAACTGGAAATACGCAAACGGCTGCACGGTCGAGGCTTCGGCGACCTCGTAAGTCTTGATAAGCAGATAATGCCCACCCGCGCCGGTCAGACACAAAGTCCCCATCAGCCACCAGTCGTTACCGTGGATCGGTTCCCAGAAAAACGGACCGATCATGGTGATCGCCACGGCGCCCGCTATCCCCGTCCAGAAAAAGCTGGTCTCGGCACTGTCTTTACGCGCGACATAGCGGGTCAGCAGACCGTAAACCGCAAACATCAACGCCGATAGCAGCGGGATAAGCGCGGCCGGTGCGAACACCGAAAATCCGGGTCGCAGGATAATCATCACCCCGACAAACCCGATCGCAATCGCCACCCAGCGCCGCCAGCCGACCTGTTCACCCAGAATTGGCCCTGAAAGCGCTGCGATCAACAGTGGATAACTGGCAAAAATCGCATGGCTCGCCACCAACCCAAGCTGCACAAAGGCGACGACCATCACGCAGATTTCGGCCACCAACAGCACGCCCCGCGTGATCTGCAACCAAGGTTGCGAGGTTGCTGCCACCCGCCGGATCCCCCCCTTGCGCGACGCCGAAAGCGCCACAACAAACAGTGCGAAGAACCAGTAGCGGATCATCACGATCAGAACCGTGTTGTATTCGCCTGCCAAATACCGCGACAGCCCGTCTTGCGAGGCAAATACGAACGTCGTGGCCAGCATCAAAGGAATACCAAGGCGGGCGTTATTCTGGCTCATGTTAGCACTCCAGCACTCATGTGACGTTTGTTACCATGCCCTGCGGGTCGCGATACATTGAACCCTACATCTATCAACGCGCGCCGGACATGGCCAGCCGCGGTATATGTGGCGAATGTGCCGTTCGGAGTCGTATGTTGACTCACCGCCCGCATAATCTCCGGCGACCAAAGTTCAGGATTGCGCGCAGGGCTAAATCCGTCGAGGAACCACGCATCCGCCTTGCCGCTCCATTCCGGCAAAGTCTGCCGCGCGTCACCAATTATAACGTTCAAATCCAGCGTATCGGTTTGCATATGCATCCCGCCCGCCAACAACCGTTCTGCGTATTCCGCAAGCTCGGGCCAGACCGCCAATGCGCGCGCCATCTGCTCCCGATCCATCGGAAAGGCTTCAAAACTCGTAAACCGCAGGGGTGTCTTCGCCCCTGCCTCCTCCCACGCTTTCCACGCGGCCAGCAAGTTCAGGCCAGACCCGAACCCAAGCTCCGCGACATGAAACCCTTCGCAAAACCGTTCCGGCAGGTCATTACCGCCCAAAAACACATGACGCGCCTCGGCCAAGCCATCGTTCACCGAAAAATACGGGTCGTCAAAGCGTACGGAAACCGGTGCGCCGTCCCGCCACTCCAAATCTGCCTTTTGCGCTTTGTGCGAATTCATGCTTTACCCCGTTTGAATTCGACAATGGTCAAAAGGCACGAACATGGCAACGGGATTTGATAGTGACGTAGTGGTCATCGGCGCAGGTATCTTCGGCCTGTCCGTCGCGTGGTCCTGCATCAAACGCGGTATGTCAGTGATCATCGTGGAAAAAGACACTATTGGCGCGGGTGCCAGCGGCGGGGTCATGGGCGCCCTATCCCCCAATGTGCCGGAAAACTGGAGCCCCAAGAAACAGTTCCAGCTAGACGCCCTGCTGACCGCGCAATCCCATTGGGCCGAGGTCGACAAAATCTCCGGTCTCCCCTCTGGCTACGGCCGCTTGGGTCGCATCATCCCGATCACCAACGCCCGTGGTCTAGAGCACGCCGAAATCCGTGTTGAAGACGCCAAATCCCTATGGGATGGCGAGGCATGGTGGCACGTTGAAGACCCCGCCAGATTCAACGGCTGGATCGCCCCCGAGGCCGCCCCCTTCGGCGTCATCCACGAGAATCTTTCCGCCCGCATCAACCCCCGCCTCGCCTGCCTGTCGCTGGCGAAGGCTCTGCGATCCAAAGGCTGCGAAATCCTTGAAGGCTGGGAAATGACCGCCATCGACGACCACGCAGTCCACGGCAAAGAAGGTACAATCCGCGCGCCCGCCATCGTCATGGCGGCTGGCGTCGCCTGCTTTCCCTATCTCGAAACCCTCTGGGGCAGAAACGCCGGTATGGGCGTCAAAGGCCAATCCGCCATCCTCGGTGGAGTCGACGCCACCAACGTCCCGATGATTTTTGGCGACCACACCTACATTATCCCTCACGAAAACGGCGACATCGCCGTGGGCTCCACCAGCGAGAACACCTTTGAGGACCCATACGGCGTAGACGAACAGCTAGACATCGTGATTGAGCGCGCCCTGACCATCAGCCCCGCCCTCCGCGCCTCAAAAGTCAAACACACATGGGCGAACCTGCGTCCGCGCGCCCGCAAACCCGACCCCATGCTCGGCCCCATCGACGGGCCAGCAGGCCTGTACATGGCCACCGGAGGCTTTAAGATCGGATTCGGCATTGCCCATAAATCCGGCGAAGTGATCGCCGCCATGATTGCAGGCGAAACCGTCTTCCTGCCCAAACAATTCCACGCAAGCTTTGCCGAGGCGAACAAGAAATGACCCCGACCCTTTCCCACATCGATCACTTCGTCCTGACCGTCACCAACATTTCCGCCACCATCAGCTTCTATGAACAACTTGGAATGCAGGCCGAAACATTTCACCCGACGGACGGCTCTGCCAGAACGGCGCTGAAATTCGGTAAACAGAAAATCAACCTCCACCAAGCGGGCCACGAGTTCGAACCCAAGGCGAAATCAACCACTGCCGGGTCCGCTGATTTTTGCCTAATCACGCCCGATGATCTGTCCGACTGGGTGACGCACCTGAACACCCTATCCATCGCAATCGAGGACGGCCCCGTCCTTCGCACCGGAGCCACAGGCAAAATCGGGTCGCTTTACCTGCGCGACCCGGACGGGAACTTGATCGAAATATCGAGATATCTGTGATACGCTCTTGATAACCCACACATGACACCCTTTATATTCAACAAACTGAATTTATGGAGTCCCCCATGGCTTACACCAAAAATCTGACCTGCATGAGCTGTAAAGCCGTCAACAAGATCCCCGAAGACAAACTCGGCGCGGGTCCTAAATGTGGGAAATGCAGCAAACCTTTAGCTGCCGGACAAGTGCATGACACCGATCTCGCGACCGTTCTGAAGTGCGCCACCAACGACGAATTGCCCGTTGTTGTGGACATGTGGGCGCCTTGGTGTGGCCCCTGCCGGACGATGGCTCCGGAATTCGACAAGGCCGCGAAGGATCTAAAAACCGTCGCCCGTTTCGCCAAAATCAACACCGACAAACACCCGAACGCCAGCCAACGCTATAACATCCGCGGTATTCCGGCGTTACTACTGTTCAAAAACGGCAAGGAAATCGCCCGTCATGCCGGTGTTATGCGCGCCAACGAATTAGTGAAGTGGGTGAAATCCCGCTCGATGTAAGGGCTTCCGGAAACCTATCGCGTCGTATAGCCTGTTTTCACGTTGATATTAGAGGTCAATTTGAAAACAAAATCCGACAAACCACGGTCGAATACACTGTTGAACATTTTAACAATGTTCGACCTTGTCGCCGCCGCCGCAGGCGCGATGCCCTTCGCTATGTCGGCGCTTATATCCAGTGGTACCGACGCGCTGGGGCAATCCAATTTCCCGCTCATCATTTCGGTGCCAATCTCGGCCATTATCCTAATAATTGTCGCCTGGGCACTGGATGCAACCGGTCGCTCGAAAGCCGCCCGCATTGCGGCTGCCATCCCGCTACTTTGGGGAATGACAGTGCTGGTAATGCTCAACGGACCAAGCGTCTAATAGAGCGCGGACGCCGAGCGCAGCGAGGCCACCCCCAACTGTTTTTGACACCCGAAGGGTTTCGCAAACAGGCGGGAGCGCTCCCGTCCGTCAGGTGCTGATCAAAGATCACCACCTTCCCGTTGGGCGGAGCCTCGCTTCGCTCGGCGTTAGCGGGCTTCTTTCAAGCTATCGGATAATCCGGGGATCACCCCCCATATCCAGACCAGGGAAAACCAGTCCCTCCAACGCGGACCGGTCTACCGCGAACAAATCCCGTAGCGCCCATGCCGCATAGGATCGGACATCGGCGGTCGGTTCCAGATCGCGGTCCTGATATAGCTCCAACTCACCCAGCCCCGGCCACTCCCCGTGCACTTTGCCGCCCTTAACCGCGCCACCCGCCATCAGCATCGCGCCTCCGGTGCCGTGATCTGTGCCGCCCGAGCCGTTCTTGCGCACCGTGCGTCCAAATTCGGTCATAGCTAAAACCGTAGTTTTATCCCAATGCGAGCCTAACCGTTTCTTCAACGTCAAGATCGCCGAGGACAACTCCGCCAGCGCCGCTGGTAACGTGCCGTTCTGATTGCGGTGCGTATCCCAGCCACCGATCGAAAACGCCGCAATACGGGTATCTTCAGTCAAGCGATCAGCCGCAAAGCCTGCCAAAGCCTCGGCTTTCGCCGCTTGCCGGACATTCATTGACCCATCCATCTTCTCGGACAAATCAATGGCGACCTGCGCCGCATCATGAAACAGCGGATCCTTGGCATATAGCTGGTTCAGCAATGCCTGCGCGGTTGGCGACAAATCCATATCGCTGTCTGGACTCCAGCTCGACGTTTCTACCTCGCCTTCCAGCATCAGTAACCGCTGCCGTCCTACCGAAAACGCGGTCGTCACATTCGTACCCGGCATTTGCGTAAGCATACGGTTGAGCCAGCCGTCACCTGCCGAGGTCATACTACCATCACTCGACTGCCCCCCATTTTCGAGGAAATCCTGCCCGTCGAAATGGCTGCGCTTGTTTCGATACGGCGTTGAAACAGCGTGTGCGAAACCTAACTCGCCAGCCCTCCACAGTGGCATTAGGTTACCAAGTCCGGAGTGCAGCGCATAAAAACCGTCAAGATCATGCGCGCCCGCTGCCTCACCAACCTTAGTCGACTTGCGTAGGCCTTTGAGCTCCGGATCACCGTATGGCTGCACCACATCCAACCCGTCCATTGCTCCGCGAAGGACGATGACCACCAACCGTGTATCAAACGGGGTTGAAGCCAGCGTAACTGGCGTAATCAAAGGGCTGGCTGCCGCACTGCAACCAAGAATTAGAGAATTTTGAATGAGTT
This sequence comes from Rhodobacterales bacterium UBA3080, assembly GCA_002366645.1. Classification (GTDB taxonomy): domain Bacteria; phylum Pseudomonadota; class Alphaproteobacteria; order Rhodobacterales; family Rhodobacteraceae; genus NORP23. The sequence goes on from DFBM01000007.1 coordinate 5,649, forward strand.
TGCGTCGTGAAATACCGTTTTCCATAATCATCCCCTCAACGCCTGTTAAATTCAGGGGAAACCAGCAATAACGCCACGCCTTCCCATTTGGATTCTGCGCCAGCCACCGCAACCTGCAATTCGTTGGAGGCTCCATCGCCCAGAACATACGTCAGCAATTGCCTTGGATCCTTGCCCTGCCCATACTCCTTGGCTGCCTCGACCGCCCACTCGATACGGGCAGCGAGCGCAGGCGGCGTTATCCAGTCGGCAGCCGTTTCCGACCACCCGTCAGGGCCGCTTGGCCGGAAAACATCCATACCCATCGCCTGCATGGGAATTTGCAACGCATTGCGGATCACACGCGGATTTTGTGTCGTGATTTCCTCGGCTATGTCGAGCGCCCGCAGGGTTGAAACAACATATTCGGTAGGCAACTTTGCCTTTGCACCCATTGGACCCGCGCTGGCCGGATGCTCCAGCATTGTTTTGTAAATCGCCATCAGATCGCCACGCGTATTTCGATAAGTCGAGGCAATAGCTTCAACCATATCCTGCGGCGGGTCTTCGGAGATGAAATGCACCACCAATTTGCGCGCGATATGCGCCGCTGTGTCAGGGTGTACGGCGAGGTCGTCGAGAAAACCCTTCACGTCAGACAACTTGCCGATGGCGCCGCCGTAGGAAGTGCCGAGAATTGTCTCTGCCCCCGGCTCGGCGGCGCGCTTATCGTAATAGAAACCCTTTTCACCAACCCGCAGCCCGGTTAGCAGCTCCGCAAACTGACGGACGTCATCCTGCGTATAGCTACCATCAACACCCAGCGTGTGAAGCTCGAGTATCTCGCGCGCCAGATTTTCGTTCAGCCCACTATCCTCACGCTGCCCTACGGCCGAATTTGGTCCGAACGATGTGACCTGATCCAGATACATCAGCATCGCCGGATGGCTGACCACCGCATTCAGCAATTCGCCAAACGTTGTAGCCACATTCGGACGGATCGCCTCATCCAGATAATCCCCCAAGGCCAGAAGCACCCGCTGGTTCTTGCCCGATACGGTGAAGTGGTCCGCCCAGAACGCCACAAGCCGCTCCTTAAAGCCACGATCCGAAATCGCGGCGCGGGCGAAATAGCTACGCATGTCTTCGCCAATCCACGAGCGGCTTTCCTGTTGCGCCGCTTTATACCGCGCCTCCGCACCGCTGACGTTTCTGCGTTCGTCCCGCTTGGCTTTCTGCATCTCCTGATGCAGACCGATGCGCGCCAGCATATCGGGGCGCGAAAATTTCCGTCGAAAAAAGTCGAAGGGGTAGTCGTTATTCCTGTGGGATTACCCGCAAGCCCAACTCGCGAAGCTGCTCGTTGCTGGCTTCGCCCGGCGCTTCCATCATCAGGTCTTCGGCGCGTTGGTTCATCGGGAACATGATGACTTCGCGAATGTTTTCCTCGTCAGCCAACAGCATCACAATACGGTCAATACCCGCCGCACATCCACCGTGCGGAGGAGCGCCGAATTTGAACGCCTTAACCATCCCGCCGAAGCGTTTCTGTACTTCGCTCTCGTCGTAACCGGCAATCCCGAACGCTTTATACATCACGTCCAGCTTGTGATTACGGATCGCACCGGAAATCAGTTCATATCCGTTACAAGCCAAGTCATACTGATAGCCAAGAACCTTAAGCGGATCGCCATTCAACGCCTCCATACCACCTTGCGGCATGGAGAACGGGTTGTGTTCAAAATCAATCTCGCCGGTTTCTTCGTCTTTCTCGAAAATCGGGAAGTCGACAACCCAGCACATCTCGAAGCTGTTCTGATCGGTCAGGCCCAATTCATTACCGATGATGTTACGCGCGCGGCCAGCGACGGATTCAAACGACTTTGGTTTTCCGCCAAGGAAGAACGCCGCATCGCCCGCTTTTAGACCAAGCTGTATTCGAATCGCTTCGGTGCGTTCTGGGCCAATATTTTTTGCAAGCGGGCCAGCCGCTTCGAATTCAAAGGAGCTTTCTTCAATAACTTGTTGAACGCGTTCGATCTCGATATCTAGCGGCCCTAACTTAGCGAACAACTCAGCTCGTGGCTGTGGTAATTTTATATCAGGCATGTATTGCGCAAGCGTCTTCGTTCTTTCAGCCTGAAGCCTTTGAAGTTCTTCATGTGGGCTTCGCCAGAAAATATACCCCATCCCCGGCAGTCCTTCCTGCTGGGCGAATTTGTTCATACGGTCGCAGAATTTACGCGAACCACCTTTCGGGGCCGGAATGGCACGTACCTCGGTACCGTCCTGTTCCAGCAACGACGCGAAAATCTTGAAGCCCGAGCCTGCGAAATGCTCGCTAACAACCTGCATCTTGATCGGGTTGCGAAGGTCGGGTTTATCCGAGCCATACCACTGCGCCGCGTCCTTATAGGAAATCTGCGGGATTTCGTGGTTAACCACTTTATCGCCGCCGAACTCTTCGAACAGACCGATCATCACCGGTTCGATCGTGTCGAAAACATCCTGCTGGGTGACGAACGACATCTCCAGATCCAGCTGATAGAAATCGGTTGGCGAGCGGTCGGCCCGTGGGTCCTCATCACGGAAACACGGCGCGATCTGGAAATATTTGTCGAAACCGGAAACCATCATCATCTGCTTGAACTGCTGCGGAGCCTGCGGCAACGCATAGAACTTGCCCGGATGCATACGGCTTGGCACAAGGAAATCGCGCGCACCTTCAGGCGAAGAAGCCGTAATGATAGGCGTCTGGAATTCGTTGAACCCGATGCCTTCCATGCGCTTGCGAATACTGGAAACCACGTTCGAACGCAGCATCATGCGGTTGTGCAAACCCTCGCGACGCAAATCGAGGAAGCGGTACTTCAGGCGTGTTTCTTCAGGGTAGTCCGGCTCGCCAAA
>DFBM01000011.1 GCA_002366645.1 Rhodobacterales bacterium UBA3080
TCGGTATGCCCATTTCAGCGGCTTTAGACAGCCCACCTGCTTCGGGGTTGTTGGAAAGGACCAGCACCGGTTCGGCAGGATGATCACCAGTCATATCCTTGGCCAGTGCCACCATATTCGAGCCACCTCCCGAAATCAGAATGGCGACCCGTTTTTTCACGCCAACGTGCCTGCGTAGCGAACGCTACCGCCGCTGGTGACAGAGCCGATGGTAAATACGGTCTCGCCATGCTCTTCTAAGATCGCCGTCAATTCATCGGCGCGATCTTTTGCCACCACGGCGATCATCCCAACGCCACAATTGAATGTTTTCAGCAGTTCGGATTGCTCCATCCCCGCCTGATCCACCAACCATTTTATTACTGGTGGCAAAGGCCATGCAGTCAGATCAATATCCGCACCCAGACCGTCGGGCAAGGCACGCGGCAGGTTCTCGGTCAGGCCACCGCCGGTGATATGGGCCAACGCGTGAAGGCCGCCAGCACGATAAGCCGCCAGACCGGACCGCACATAAAGTTTGGTAGGGGCGAGCAACGCTTCGCCCAAAGTTCCGTCTCCAAACGGGCAGGGCGCATCCCAGCCAAGACCGGAGTTTTCGACTATTTTGCGAACCAGTGAATATCCATTTGAATGAACGCCACTTGAGGCCAAACCCAGCAGGACATCCCCCTCCGTGACACCGGAGGGCAGCATCGCACCGCGCTCCATCGCACCAACGGAGAAACCCGCGAGGTCAAAGTCGCCCTTCGCATACATCCCGGGCATCTCGGCAGTTTCGCCGCCAACCAATGCGGAATTGGAAAGACGGCACCCTTCTGCAATTCCCTCAACCACGGCTGCAGCCTCATTGATATCCAGCTTTCCAGTCGCGAAGTAGTCAAGGAAGAACAGCGGTTCGGCACCTTGGCAAACAAGATCGTTCACACACATGGCCACCAGATCAATGCCGACGGTGGACAGCAGCCCTGTATCAATCGCAATCCGCAGCTTCGTGCCGACCCCGTCTGTTGCGGCAACCAGAATTGGATCGGTGTAGCCTGCAGCTTTCAGGTCGAACATCGCGCCAAAACCGCCAAGGCCATCCATAACACCGGCGCGCTTGGTACTTGCGGCGGCGGGCTTGATCCGGTCGACAAGCGCGTTGCCCGCATCAATATCAACTCCGGCGTCGGCGTAGGTTAGGCCATTGGGACGATCAGACATTAGAGGCTCCTGCACTGCATCAATTTGCGCCTGCTTTACCTTAGGCAAATTCAAAAGGGAAGCCACTTGACCACCCAAAAACATCCGCGTATTGAAGCGCGCAGGCGGGCCTGTAGCTCAGTTGGTTAGAGCAGAGCGCTCATAACGCTTTTGTCGCAGGTTCGAGTCCTGCCGGGCCTACCAAAATTCTTGACGAAGAATCTGAATGCTTACACGTTATGATTGTAACACTTGATTTTGGCTGTATGTTTGATTGATCCATCAACATTTTTCAGGAAAATTTTTAATGAATTAGGATTACGCGAACGCAAACCTGTACATGGCGGCGGGTCATGCCTTTAAAACGAATATTCCGGCTCTGACGTTTGTGGTGGCAATGTCGCTGCTCTTAGAGATCTTGCAACCGATATTAGATGTGAACTTAATTTTGATCTATATCGGGGATGTGGTTTTGAGCGCAGTTTTAGCTTTCGCTATCCACCAAACAATACTTAATGGCAAGATCGGAACTTGGCGTAGCCTGATCGAGAAGGGTGACGAATACTTTAAAACATTTTTGTGGCGCAGCTTTGCTCTCGGCATGATATTTGTTGTTACCATTGCGAACGGGCTTTTGCTGTCATTTCTTGTTTCGCGACTTTTTGTAGAAGATATTTTTACCAGTCAGGAAAAAGCTGCACTGTTCACCGGGCTTTACTACATTGCTATTTTCATTATTATTTTGCCACTGAATGGCGCAATTTTTGCTTTATATGAACGACGCTACCAGCTGCGGTGGCAAATGCCGACACATCCTTTCCCGCAGCATACCGACGTGGAAAAAGATTTTTCTGGTTCACCATTGGCAGGCTAATTGTCGGTCCGACCTTATTCACTCTGATCGCTATTCTCTTTGCGGTTGATTTGGCTAATCTTGATGCCCCGATTGATGTTTATTCGATAAATGGAAGTGTCAGTATTACCGGAGTCACGGTAACAATCGTACTTACCGCTGTCGGGAAATTTTCGGTCGCTTTGACTTCAACTGTGCTATGCAAAACCTACCTGAAGAGTATTGAGGAAGCGGAGTTGGTTTCCTAATCCAACGCTGAAATCATTACACGGCGGTCGAAGCTGACGCTTTTGATCAGGGCGAACGCCGGTTGGCCGGTTTTCAGGCCAAGTTCACTTACGGCTTGGCGTGTAATTCTGGCGCGCAGGCTTTGGTTGCCTACTTTCAGGATCACTTCGGCGAAGGCGGCTTTGGGTTCCGGTTTGATTTCGGAAATGGTGCCGGCGATGGCGTTACGGATACTGATACCTTCGGGGTAGCGGGTGCCGATAGCGACGTCGCGGGCACGGATACGCAAGCGAATGCGATCGCCGATGTCTAGCGAGGTTACCATCGGCATACGCAGGGTTTCGCCTTCAAAATCCAGACTTGTGATCTGGAATTCGTGGTTCTGTCCGGTGACCATGACCTCTAGAAATGTACCCGCCTCGAACCGGCCGGTGAAGTCGTGCATTTCCTCGGTGTCAAAAATCTCGGGGATGGGGCCGCGGGTGCTGACGTGGCCGATCGGTGAAAGCAAAATAACCTCGTCCGCGAGGCGGGCAACTTCGTCAATCGCATGGCTGACGAAAATCGCGGGCAGGTCGAATTGCGAGGGAACCTTCTCAAGGAACGGCAACAACTCTGCTTTGCGGCGGATATCGAGGGCCGACATCGGTTCGTCCAGCAAAAGCAACTTGGGCTGGGTTAATAGCGTCCGCCCAAGTGCCACACGTTGTTTTTCGCCCCCCGAAAGCGTCAATGGCCGTTTGTCCAGCAGCGCCGACAGGTCGAGCGCCGATATAACCTGATCTAGCGTTATCGGATTATCGACGGCAGGGCTTCGTTTGTTTGCATAGGTTAGGTTTCCGGCAACCGTTAGGTGCGGGAACAACCGGTCGTCCTGAAACACCATACCGACTGGTCGCTTGTGCGGCGGCAGGAATATGCCTTTTACCGTGCTCGCCCAAACATCTCCATTGTACGTAACTTCGACATCGCCGCCTTTTTCGAGGCCAGCGATCACCCGCAGCAGGGTGCTTTTACCACTTCCGCTTGGGCCGAACAGGGCGGTAATGCCGGATAGGGAAATCACCTCGTCGAACTCGATGTCGTGGCCATCAAAGGAGATGTTGGCGCTAAGCTTCAGGGATTTAGCCGACATGGACAGGTATCCGTCTGTTCAGGGCATAAACCGCCAGCAGCACGATGAACGAAAATGCCAGCAACCCGCCGGCAAGCTGATGCGCTTCGGTGTATCTAAGCGTTTCCACATGTTCGTAGATGGCGATGGAGATCACTTTGGTTTTCCCCGGGATGTTGCCGCCAACCATCAGAACGACGCCAAACTCACCGATGGTGTGGGCGAAGCTTAAAACTGTTGCTGTCAGAAATCCGCGACCGGCGAGCGGGGCGGCAACCGTGAAAAACGCATCTAGAGGCGAAGCGCGCAGGGTCGCGGCGGCCTCTAGCGGGGCGCGACCGATGGCTTGGAAGGCGGATTGCAAGGGCTGAACCATGAAGGGCAGGGAGTAGAACATCGATGCGATGACCAGACCTGTGAACGAAAATGTCAGTGTTTCGCCAGTGGTTTCAACCCAGAAACGTCCGATCGGGGATGTCGGGCTTAGCAGAATGAGAAAGTAAAACCCGATAACCGTAGGTGGCAGCACGATTGGTAAAGCCGTTAGGGCTTCGACCACGGGGCGAACCCGTGATTTTGTCGTGGCCAACCACCAAGCCAGAGGAGTTCCGAGTAAAAGCAGGAAGAACGTAGTTGTTCCCGCGAGTTGCATCGTCAGCCAAAGGGGAGAGAGGTCAGCCATTATTCTACCTCGTATCCAAATTCGCGAATGATCGTTTTCACACGTTCACTTTGCAGGAAGTTCAGAAATTCTATCGCCGCGAGATTGTTTTCTGCACGCCTGAGCAAAACTGCGTCCTGATGAACCGGAGCATATAGATCCGGCGGAATACGCCAGTAACTACCGGCATCAAGATTGCGTGGGCTGATAGCGTAGGCCAGCGCAACGATGCCCAGTTCGGCGTTTCCGCTCGTAACAAGGGCGTGTGCTTGACCGATGTTTTCGCCCATGACGATGCGATCCTGCACCAGTTCGAACATTTCCAACCCATGAAGCGCCTTGATGGCTGCGGCACCGTACGGGGCAAGATCGGGGTTTGCGATTGCGAGGTGCCGGAAATCCTGCTGAAGCGCTTCCTTGCCCTCAATACCGATCCGGTTCTCATCCGCGCTCCATAATACCAACAGGCCTGTGGCATAGGTGAAGCGGCTTTTCGGCACAGCGAAACCACTCTCGATCAGAAGTTGCGGCCTGATCTGATCGGCGGCCAATAAGGCATCGAAGGGGGCACCGTTCACCAGTTGCGCGTATAGTTTGCCTGTTGAACCCGTGACGAGTGTTAGCTGGTGTCCGGAGTTCGCTTCAAAGTCGGACTGTAGCGTTTCCATGACCTCTGCAAAGTTGGCGGAAGTTGCAATGATTGCTGTCTCGGCAGAACCGGCATGAGGCGCTAAGCTACATATAAAAAGGCAAATCGCCCGGGTTGTCCAAGATCTGAAGGTCATTACCATCCTTGATAGGTCTATTACGAAATTACGGGATGCCCTTCGCAATCACAAGCACTTAACCGCTGAAGGTCCGCTCCATCTCGCGGCGGAATTTCACCGTGGGATCGTTTTCGTCGATACCGACCGCGTCCCATGTCACCGGCGATCCGGCAGGGATATCCTTGGTAAGTGCAACGCCATGCGCCAGCCCGATCGGCAATGCGCCTATAGCTAGCGAGTCCTTGGCTGGCATGAGTTTGCCCCAGACCGTATAGCCACCCTCGCCATCCAGTATTTCGCCAGCTTTCAGGTCGCATTTCGCGGTCGCCACGACATCGCCGGTAAAGGCAATCGGTGCTCCTGTGGCTTCACCGCGCAACGCAACTGATGCGACGCTGATGCCCAGTTCTAGTCCAATCATGTGGTATGGCCGCCAAAGCGACGAGTAGCGACCGGTTTCATCCGTAATCAGGCCATAGTCCGAAAAGCACCGCTCGACGTAGTCGCTGTCGCCTTCGAAGGTGACGTAGACACCCCAACGCAGGTCTTGCTCTAGATCTTCGCCCGAACGAGAACGACTGGAAACGACCTCGACCATGCCAGCGCTTTCCAAACATCCGCCGTCGCTTGCAGGGATGAGTGTCTTAGCCAATTTTTCTACCTCGCACGGCGGGAAGGCGAGACCGTCGGTTGCAACTTTCAAATCTGTAGCGTTCGCAACGGCTGCCATTTCGATGCCGGACTTGGTGCCATCCAGAAATGAGTTGAACATCTTGGCGTTCAAGCCGCTCTCCGCCGCCCGTTCCGCCGTTAATCCGTAATGCCCCCATACGGTTTCAGGCGTGGAGTTGTGGAATTCGGGCATATACAGCGTGCCTTTGCCTGCCGCGACAACGTTAAACCCGCAGGTTCGTGCCCAATCTACTTGTTCGCAAATTAACGCTGGTTGATCGCCGTAAGCCAGCGAATAGACGATTCCGGCATCCCTTGCTTTTTGGGCTAACAATGGCCCCGCCAAGGCGTCCGCTTCTACGTTGACCATAACAATATGCCGCCTGTGTTCACAGCAAGCCAGTACGTGCCGGATACCTGCAGCGGGGTCGCCGGTTGCGTCGATAATTATATCCATGCCATCTGCCGCGATCAGAGCACCAGCATCCACCGTCAAGTGCGTACCGCCGGACTGCAATGCATCGGCAAAGCTGTGAGTTTGGACTTCGTCCGGCCACCCGGTCGTCCTTAAAGCGTCTTTGGCACGATCTACCGACAAATCGGCGATCCCCATCACTTGTAACCCAGGCGTCCGGCGCGCCTGTGACAAGAACATCGAACCAAACTTTCCGGCACCGATCAGTCCAACGCGGATCGGGCGGTTTTCGGCGGCGCGGGATTTCAGAAGGCTGTAGAGGTTCATGATGGCTCGCTTGCTGTCATTTCAGTTGCAATGAAAGCTAACTCCGAAATGCGCTTTGGGGAACATTAAAGCGTAACCAGAAGACAACTTTTGCGATCAAGATGTCGTTTTGTGGCTAGGAGGGGCGTTCGGGTGCTGTATGTTGTTGAAAGGAACATGCGAGGGAAATTTATGGCTCCGTTGGACGAACGAAAAGGTGTCTGGAAATCGGGCAAGGGCAAGGGTCGTCACACGCCCAAAGGACGACAGCTTGACGAATCCGCGTGGAAAGAGATCGAGCTATTGCTTGGTGCACGTCCACGGCGACGCGATCTGCTGATCGAATATTTGCATCTTGTTCAGGACAAATACGGATGTTTGTCCGCCGCGCATTTGCGCGCTTTGGCCGAAGAAATGTCGCTTTCAATGGCCGAAGTTTACGAGGTTGCCAGTTTTTACGCCCATTTCGATATTGTTAAGGAAGGCGAAAACGCGCCCCCGTCGCTGACAATCCGCGTTTGTGAATCGTTATCCTGCGAGCTGGCAGGGGCTGAGCAGCTACTATCCGATCTTGCCGCAAAATATTCGAGCGGCGAGGTCCGAGTCCTGCGTGCGCCCTGTATGGGGCGTTGCGATACTGCGCCGGTGCTTGAACTAGGTCACAGGCATATCGATAACGCGAATCTCGCGAAAACACTCGCAGCTGTGGAGGCTGGCGAAACCGAACCGGTGATACCTGACTACGTGAACATGGACACCTACGTTGCCAACGGCGGGGGGCTACAATTTCTTGCGCTTTATTCCGGCGAAATTACGCGTGATTTTGTGCAGGAAACGGTGGCAGCTTCGGGTCTTCGCGGGCTGGGTGGCGCAGGGTTTCCGACAGCGCGTAAATGGGAATTCGTGCGCGCCGAAGAGGGGCCGCGGTATCTTGCCGTCAACGCCGACGAGGGGGAGCCCGGTACGTTCAAGGATCGATACTATCTAGAGCGCACTCCGCATTTGATGTTGGAGGGGATGTTGCTGGCGGCCAAAGTCATTGATGCCGAAAAGTGTTACATTTACCTGCGCGACGAATACCCGGCTGCTCGTAAAATATTGCTGGCCGAAATAAGCAAAATGGAAACGGTGGGCGTTGTGCCGACTGGATATATAAACCTGCGTCGTGGGGCCGGTGCCTATATCTGCGGTGAAGAAAGCGCGATGATCGAGTCGATTGAAGGCAAGCGTGGCATCCCGCGCCATCGCCCGCCCTATGTAGCGCAAAACGGAATTTTCGGGCAACCGACACTTGTGCACAACGTTGAGACCTTATGCTGGGTAACTCGCGTAATGCGCGAAGGTCCCGAAGTGCTGAATTCTGTGGAGCACAATGGCCGCAAAGGTTTGCGATCCTATTCGGTTTCCGGTCGTGTTAAGGAACCGGGCGTGAAGATACTGCCTGCGGGTTCTACGATTACTGACATAATTGCTGCAGCGGGCGGAATGCTCGACGGGCATGTATTAAAGGCCTATCAACCGGGCGGTCCGTCGTCGGGCGTGTTGCCGGCCAGTATGAATGACATACCGCTAGATTTCGACACACTCCAACCTTTCGGGACGTTTATCGGTTCCGCGGCGGTCGTGGTATTGTCGGATAAGGACAGCATGCGTGACGCGGCGTTGAACATGTTGCGGTTCTTCGCGGCCGAAAGTTGCGGTCAGTGTACGCCTTGTCGAGTTGGTTGTGAAAAAGCGGTGACATTGATGCAGGCCGGAACATGGGACAAATCGCTGCTGACGGATTTATCCGACACTATGGTTGATGCGTCTATTTGCGGGTTGGGGCAGGCGGCACCTAACCCCATTCTTTCGGTAATGAAATATTTCCCCGACGAAATCTGATCAGACGCCTTGCACTTGATCCATTACCCGCATGAAGTTTCCGCCAAGGAATTTGGCGACGGCTTCATCGGAATAACCGCGTTTGAACAACGCCCCGACGACCAGCGGCATCTTGCGATAGGTTTCGAGTACCGGTTTGTAGTTGGCATCCATGTCCGACCCGAGCGCGACGTGATCTTCGCCCACGACGTTTACCAGTTCATCGATACGGTCGATAAACCCGGCAAGCGTGTCGATGCCGATACCGGCAGGCCAAGCCCCTAAATAGCCGCCGGTTTCAGCAACCGACCGCGCAAGTTCGGCGGAGATAAACCTTGGGCTCTCAAGCGACGGTGAATTGATATGGCTATGTGTAATCACCACCGGCTGTTTCGAAGCCGTCACGATTTGCGCCGCCGTCTTGGCCGAAGCGTGCGAGACGTCAATCACGATGCCAGCATCATTCATACCCGCAACGACTTCGTGCCCGAAATCCGTCAAGCCGCGGTTCAGGCCTTCGCCAGTTGTAATATCTCCAAGAGTGTTGTTGTGGTAATGGATCAGCGTAATCATACGAACACCGTCGTCAAAGACGGTTTGCAGGCGGCTTATGTCTTGTTCCAGAAAATCCGCGCCTTCCATCCCTAGAATGGCGGCTTGATGGCCGTCCGCATGCGCTGAACGGATTTCGGCAGAACTGCGGGCAACCTTTACAATGCCGACGTCTTCCAGATCGTGGAGGTGATCTATCTGGGTCCGATAGCTTTCCCAGGCTTCGCCTTCTTCGAACTCTCGACCGGCCGAAAGACCTTCGCTGTTTTGCTCTAGCAACTGAAAGTCGGCAACACCGTTAAAGACCGCGCCCGTCATGCCACCTTTATGCATATCGGCCACGGTCGTATTCTCGAAAGTCCCCATCAGTCGGTAGATGTTCAGTTTCCAGTTCAGGTATTTGGCATCCCGAACGAATGTTCGCCCCGGATGGGCGTGGGAATCGATTGCCGGATTTGCCTTCAGGAAAGCGACGGCACGCTCCATTTCAGCGTCGGTCAACGTAAAACCGATCGCTGGTGGCGTGGGTTTGAACTTTAAATACCCGCCAACCCCTAGCACGGCTGCGCCCGCTGCCAGTCCACCTATTACCTTGCGTCGTGAAGCCATAGTTTTGTCTCTTGTGTTTATAATTGTGATGGAGCCGCACTTTCTGCTGAAGGCTATCATATTACAAGAATAACTTTTCCGGACCTCTAGGCTTCCATCCGGCGTCTAGCCGTATTAGGTGGGAAGGGTATTTACCACGGAGCAAACATGTCGTTTTTCTCGAAGATGAAAGACCGCCTTACCAAATCCTCGTCGAAGATTGACGAAGGGTTGCAGGCTATCGTTGAAGAAGATGTCGCCGTCGAGGTTGCGGAAGATGCTACGCCAAAGGCGGGGATCGTTGGCCATCTGCTCGGGCGGGAAGAAAAACCGCGTCGGGTGTTGGATGACGCGATGCTGGAAAGCCTTGAGGAATTGCTGATTACTAGCGATATGGGGGTCGAAACAGCCCTGAAAGTCGCTGCAAGTATGGCCGAAGGGCGATTTGGTAAGAAGCTGACCGTAGACGAGATCAAGGAGCTTTTAGCTAACGAAGTTAAAGCGATACTCGAACCGGTCGCACGGCCGATGCCGCTGTATACCAAAAAACCGCAGGTGGTGTTGGTTGTGGGGGTGAACGGATCGGGCAAAACGACGACGATCGGCAAGCTCGCCAGCCAGTTCAAGGCAGCAGGGAAATCCGTAGTGATTGCCGCAGGTGACACGTTTCGCGCAGCGGCAGTTGAGCAACTGCAAGTTTGGGGTGATCGCGCCGGCGTTCCTGTGATGACAGCGCCCGAGGGCTCCGATCCCGCCAGCCTTGCATATGAAGCCATGGTTAAAGCTGAACAGGATGGCGCGGACCTGTTGATGATTGACACCGCGGGCCGTTTGCAAAACCGTTCGGACCTGATGGAGGAGCTGGCGAAGATTGTTCGCGTTATCCGCAAGAAAGATCCGGATGCGCCCCATAACACATTGCTGGTGCTAGACGCGACAACGGGCCAGAACGCGCTGTCTCAAGTTAAGGTGTTCACCGAGATCGCGGATGTGAGTGGTCTGGTTATGACCAAGCTCGACGGAACGGCCAAAGGTGGTGTGCTCGTCGCATTGGCCGATACCTATGGTCTGCCGATTCACGCGATCGGGGTGGGCGAAAGCATCGAGGACTTGCAAGCCTTCGACCCTGACGAATTCGCACATGCCCTGACCGGAGCCGCCCTGTGACCGAATTCATCCTCTCTGTTGAGGGGACGGAATACGGTAAATGGCTGGCTATGGTACTGGCGCTGACCTCGGCGGTCGCGCATTCGGTGTTCGGTGCCCTCCAGAAAGGTCGCTATGATCCTTGGCTGATGCGAGGCGCGATTGATATCTTCTACTTCCTGATAGCTCTGCCTATCGCGCTCTTTGTGTTCCCGCTTCCTGAAGGCGAGGTATGGATCATCTTGGTGGGCGTCTGGATCATCCATGTCGCCTACAAATACTTCATGGCAATGGCCTACACACGCGGGGCCTATACGGTGGTATATCCCGTCGTCCGCGGGACAGGACCGTTGGTTACTGTAATCGCCGCAGGGTTTGTGTTTGGCGAGGTGTTCACTCCAATACAGTGGGGCGGTGTAATTTTGCTTTCGGGCGGGATCTTTGCGTTGGCAGGATGGAACCTGCACAAAACCAAAGTCGGGCGCCACGTTTTGGTATCCGCGTTGGGCTTTGCCTTTCTGACCGGTATCATCGTCGCCGTTTACACAACGTTCGATGCCTTCGGAATGCGCTCCACACCTGATCCATTTACATTTTTGTTCTGGTTCTTTGTCGTCGATGGTTGGACCTTCCCGATTATCGCCTACATACGATGGCAAAGGATGGAGGACCGGCCGGACCCTGCGCCACTCCTACGCAAGGGCTTTATCGGCGCGCTGATCGCTTTCATCAGCTTTGGCGCTGTAATGCTAGCGACGCGACTGGACAAAGTAGGTGAGGCTGCCGTGTTGCGCGAGACATCTACTGTCTTTGCAGCACTAATAGGATGGCTGTTCCTTAAAGAAACTGTCGGGCCAGTGCGCGCCGGTTTGATGGCAATTATTGCCGCCGGTGCTGTAGTGGTGGAATTCGGCGGATAGAAAGGCTAAGAGGCGTTATGGAAAAGAAAAAGATACACCCGTTATTGAAACTCGCGCTGGAAATAGGACCGATCATGGTCTTCTTTTTGGCATATAAGTTCGCTGCAACCCCTGACGGGGCGACGGCCGAAGAACGCCAGTTATCGCAACTATTGTTTGCGACCGGCGTGTTCATCCCGACGATCCTGATTTCGCTGGTAATTAGTTGGGTAATGACACGAAGCCTTCC
>DFBM01000145.1 GCA_002366645.1 Rhodobacterales bacterium UBA3080
AGCTCGTTGGCGATTCTCAAGCCATATGAAACATTCGTTTCATCCTCTCGGCGGTCGCGGTATTCGTAACATGGCGCGATATGACTGGTCTCGATCATCATTGGCGCAAAGGGTTCACGCCGCCACATATTGCCACCAGTTGCCAACGCGCCAAGAGTATTCCCGTGGTAACTTTGACGTCTGGCAATGATTTTATGGCGGCTCGGCTCTCCGGTTTCCAGGAAATACTGACGTGCGAGCTTGATCGCCGACTCCATAGCCTCCGACCCACTGGAGACAATGTAAACACGCTCCAGACCCGCCGGCGCGTTGGCGATCAGTTTGTCCGCCAGTAGCTCCGCAGGCTCCGAAGTGAAGAATCCAGTATGCGCAAACGCAACTTTGTCCAACTGGTCCTTAATCGCCTGATTGACCTTCACGTCACCATGCCCAAGACAGGACACGGCCGCACCACCCGAGCCATCAAAGTATCGTTTACCTTTATTATCATACAGATATACACCCTCTCCGCGTTGAACCATGGGGGGTGTGGATAAGCTGTTGCGATAGAAAACGTGAGACATTGGATGAGTCCTGATAGTTCTGCGATAGATCAATTTGAAACATATGTTTCAATACTTGACAAGCGCTGAAACAAATGAAATCTTAAAATTATATTTTACGGGACAGTCCATGCCATTAGACGAATTGCTCGAACAAAAACTGGTTAGTGAATATAGCGCGCTCAGCCAAAAGCTGCAGCTCGCGGCCGATTTTGTTGCGGCAAATCCTGTTGACATCGCCACCCGCAGCTTACGGTCGGTATCGACGACTAGTGGATTGGCACCTGCAACATTTTCCCGTTTGGCCCGTGCGCTTGGTTTTGCGAACTATGAAGATCTGAGAGATCTGGCCCGCGATGCAGTCCAACAAAAAATCAGCTCCTTTTCAGCCAAAGCCGACCAGCTACAGCAAGATGCAAAAGACGTCGACCAGCTACCGTTTGTGACGCGGCAATCGCGCGCTTGCATAGCAAATGTTTCCGCACTGAACGACGAAATCGAACTAGAGACACTCGAATCCGCAGTTGAAGCAATGCATGGCGCAAAAAACGTCCTATTGCTTGGCGCGCTAGGGTCGACAGGTATTGTCGAATACATGTCATACATAACCAACTTTTTTACCAACAAATTCAGATTTGCGAGCCGCCTTGGATCGTCCATGGGCAGCGAACTGGTTGACCTTAGCCCCAATGACGCCGTTGTAATTCTGACAAAACCACCTTTCGCAAAACATGCAATTCAAGCCGCTGAAATGGCTGAATCCCAAGGCGCGTTCGTAATTGTGATAACAGATACACGCTCCTGCCCGGCACTGGCCTTTTCGGACGCCGGTTTTGTTGTGCCGAGCGAAAGCCCGCAGTTCTTCTCCTCCTACGCAGCGACAATTGTACTGATCGAGACTATGATCGGCATGCTGGTCGCGCGCGCAGGTCCGGACGCCCAGCGCCGGATATCCGAGGTAGAAGCCCGCAATCACCGTCTCGGAGAATTCTGGGGCACGTGAGAATTTAGACAAACATCAATCAATCAGGGAGAAATAGATGTTCACTAAACTGAAACTAGGCGCTGCAGTTGTTGCAGTCAGCACGATGATGGCTCCGGCAGCATTTGCCGAAGAGTTCGTCACAATCGGCACCGGTGGCGTTACCGGCGTTTACTACCCAACAGGCGGTGCGATTTGCCGTTTGGTTAACAAGGGCCGCCGTGACCACGGCGTTCGCTGTTCGGTAGAATCCACAGGTGGTTCGGTATACAACATCAACACCATTCGCGAAGGCGAACTGGAATTTGGTGTAGCCCAGTCTGACTGGCAGTACCACGCCTACAACGGCACTTCGAAGTTCGAAGAAGCCGGCCCATTCGAAGGCCTTCGGGCTGTGTTTTCGGTGCATCCGGAGCCATTCACCGTTGTTGCGCGCGCAGATGCCGGCATCACGAACTTCTCTGACTTGCGTGGCAAGCGTGTAAACATCGGTAACCCGGGTTCCGGTCAGCGCGGTACTATGGAAGTTGTGCTGGCAGCAATGGGTTGGACAACCGACGATCTGGCACTAGCAACAGAGCTGAAAGCGGCTGAACAATCCGCTGCTCTTTGTGACAACCAGATTGACGCCATGGTTTACACCGTTGGCCACCCATCCGGTTCGATCCAAGAAGCAACAACAGCTTGTGATTCCATTCTGGTAACCGTTGATGGCGCAGCTATCGAAGCTCTGATTGCCGACAATGACTACTACCGCTCCGCAACAATTCCGGGCGGCATGTATCGCGGTAACGACGCCGACGTTAAAACATTCGGTGTTGGTGCAACATTCGTAAGCTCGGCTGATGTGTCTGAAGAAGTTGTTTACATACTTGTGAAATCTGTATTCGACAACATTGACGACTTCCGCAAACTACACCCTGCCTTCGCAAATCTTGATCCCCAAGAAATGGCGACTGCCGGCCTTTCTGCTCCGCTACACCCAGGTGCGGCGAAGTACTACCGTGAACAGGGCTGGATTGAATAAGCACCCGACTTAGGGTCTATTCTCGGTAGGAGCGGCGCACCGCTCCTACCAACAAAAAAACAAAATTGCCCAAAAGGGCGAGGTCCGAGGGAGGACAACATGTCTGAGAATACCGAAAATCGCGACGGCCTGAGCGAAGAAGAGCTTCAGGAACTGGTTGCCTCTAGTGACTCAGGAGCGCGAAATCCAACGGGGAACGTCGGGCTATTTCTATCGGCTGTCGCTGTGGTCTGGTCTTTGTTTCAGGTGCTGCTGGCCTCGCCAGTTTCAAATTTGATTTTGCCGGGTGACATTATTAACAACTCGCGCCAAATCCATTTAGCTTTTGCAATTTTTCTGGCTTTCATGGCCTATCCGATGTTGAAATCCAGCCCGCGCCACTACATTCCGGTTCAGGACTGGATCATGGGCCTGGCTGGCGCATTTATCGCGCTTTACGGATATTTCTTTTACGACAAAATAGTTAACTCGGGCGGCTTGGCCGATAACGTTGACAAGTGGTTCGCACTTGCCGGCCTCGTCTTGCTGTTTGAGGCCGCGCGGCGGTCTCTAGGACCCGCAATGGCAATTATTGCTACAATATTCCTGCTCTACGTTTTCTTTGGTGACTCAACCATGGTTCCGGATTCAATCCGCTGGGCCGGTGCATCGCTCAAGAAAGCCATGAGCCATATGTGGATCACATCCGAAGGCGTGTTTGGCATTGCTGTCGGCGTTTCGACGCGCTTTGTATTCCTCTTCGTTCTATTCGGCGCATTGTTGAACAAGGCGGGGGCTGGGAACTACTTCATCAAAATGGCGTTTGGTGCACTTGGTCACCTTCGTGGTGGGCCCGCAAAGGCTGCCGTCGTTGGCTCTGCAGCCACCGGCCTGATTTCGGGTTCGTCCATCGCAAACGTGGTAACCACAGGCACATTCACGATTCCGTTAATGAAACGGGTCGGGTTTAGCTCCGAACAAGCCGGTGCCGTCGAGGTTGCGTCCTCGGTCAACGGTCAAATCATGCCGCCAGTTATGGGCGCAGCTGCGTTCCTGATGGTTGAATATGTCGGGATATCCTATGTCGAGGTTATCACCCATGCATTCCTGCCCGCACTGATTTCCTATATCGCGCTGGTCTATATCGTTCACCTCGAGGCCGTAAAACGCAATATGCCTACCATTGGCAACAAGGTTGTAAACCTGATGCGCACCGTTGTGGGAATGTTTATGTTCTTTGGTGCCTTTGCACTGCTTTGCTACGGCATGAAATTCCCTGTCGGACTGGTTGTATCACTGGTTCCCGAGGGCGCCGCGTGGGTGCTCGCATTGCTTGTTGCCGTCGCCTATGTGGTGCTGATCAAAATCGCTTCAGCGGTTGACGATCTCGAAGTCGATGACCCGAACGCCAAAGTGGTGGAGTTGCCGGACATTCCAAAAATCTATAAGGCAGGCCTCTATTACCTGCTTCCGATCATCGTTCTTGTTTACTTCCTGATGATTGAACAGAAATCGCCGGGTCTTTCGGCATTCTGGGCGACTTTTCTGCTGTTCGGCATTTTGCTAACCCAACGCCCGCTAAAGGCTATGTTCCGCAAACAGGGCGGCGTAAGCGAAGAGTTGAAAGCCGGTGTTGTTGATCTGTTTGGCGGTCTTATCGAGGGCGCACGCAACATGATCGGCATTGGTCTTGCAACCGCAACGGCGGGTGTGATTGTCGGTACGGTTACCCTGACGGGGTTCGGCCTCGTGATGGCTGACTTTGTCGAGTTCCTGTCCGGCGGAAACCTTGTGGCCATGTTGCTACTGGTTGGCGTCTTATCGCTATTGCTCGGAATGGGCTTGCCGACAACCGCCAACTACATCGTTGTGTCATCGTTGATGGCAGGCGTAATTGTGCAACTCGGCGCACAAAACGGGTTGGTGGTGCCATTGATCGCCGTACACCTGTTTGTGTTCTACTTCGGGATTATGGCGGATGTAACACCTCCCGTCGGCCTCGCGAGCTTCGCGGCCGCGGCAGTTTCCGGTGGTGACGCGATCAAAACCGGCTTCATTGGCTTCTTCTATAGCCTACGCACCGTGGCCCTACCCTTCGTGTTCATCTTTAACACCGATCTACTGCTGATCGATGTCGGATGGGGCAAAGGTATTTTGGTATTCGTCACAGCGACCATAGCCATTCTCGTGTTCACCGCGGGCACAATGGGCTGGTTCCTGACCCGATCTAAAATCTACGAAAGCGTAGCGTTGGTGCTGGTCGCCTTTGTCCTGTTCCGGCCCGATTTCGTTATGAACCGGATTCAGCCTCCATTCGAGGACATCAGCCCGTTAGAGCTAAGTCAGTCGATCGGCGCAGCAACATCAGGTAGCGAAATGCGGATTGTCGTGACAGGACCCGATTTTGACACGTTGGAGATAAAAAACACCACGCTTGTCTTGCCTGTTGGCGAGGAGACTTCGGGAGATGAACGCTTGTCTGCCCTAGGCCTTATGCTGTTGCCAAATGGCGACGTAATGGCGATGGACGAACCTATGCCGGGCTCGCAATTCTCGAGCACATTGGGGTCGTTTGATTTCTACTACGATGATCCAGTAACCGTTACGGCCGTTCAGGCGCCTGCGGACCAGTTGCCAAAAGAACTGATCTTTATTCCGGCCTTGATGTTTCTTGGCCTGATTATGCTCATGCAACGCGGACGCATTAACAAGGAAGGAGAACCAGCATGATCAAGTCTATCCTTTGCGCTGTCGATATCAGCCAGCCAGCCATCGAAACAAATGTTCTGAAAACGGCGACCCAGCTCGCCGAACTCAACGATGCCCGTCTGGATGTCGTAACAGTCGTTCCCGATTACGGGATGACTGTTGTCGGAACATTTTTCAGCGACGACCACGTTGAAAAAGCCACGGCAAATGCCAAAGCCGCGCTTAGCGATCTTGTTACGGGGGTCATCGGCGCTGAAGAAAACGACAAGGTGCGCCACATTGTGGCAATTGGCTCCGCCTACGAAGAAATCCTGAAAGTGGCAGAGGCTGCCGGCACTGACTTAATCGTCGTAGGCGCCCACAAGCCGGATTTTAAAGACTATCTACTCGGCCCCAATGCCGCCCGCGTTGTCCGCCACTCGACATGCTCGGTTTATGTAGTGCGCTAGACAGCACGGTTTATCGCACTATTCATCTCGCACTTGTTTCCGCGGGTTTGTCCCACTGGCGACCAATAAATTGCCCCGCCCTTTTCGCCAGAAACCGGCGGGGCAATTGAAAATACCATAAGTCACAAGCTCACAAAACCTGCGAACTAGTTGCCTCGCAACCACATCTAGGTTGCGAAAAATTGTGACAGTATGCGTATGCAATCCCTGACAGCGAAACATACAAGCCAACGAAATCGTCGCGTAGCCCGAACTAATCTTACCTGACATAGGTAACATAAAAGTGATCCTCCCCCTTTTTAAAAGGTCTACCCTTATACCCCTATAGTTTGAAAACGGAGGATCAAATATGGGAATCAAGAGACACAAACCCGAAAAGATTGTAACGAAGCTAAGGCAGGTTGAAGTTCTGGTTGGGCAAGGGATGGCGCGGATAGATGCTATTCGTCAGATCAGTATCACAGAGCAAACCTACTATCGTTGGCGTAAACAATACGGCGGCATGGGAACAGATCAACTCAAAGAGTTAAAACGGCTCCAGAAGGAAAATGAACGGCTCAGGCGAGCGGTTTCCGACCTGGCGCTGGACGAGTTGATCCTGACGGAAGCCTCAAGGGGAAACCAACCAGCCCCGCACATCGTAGGCACTGTATCGAAAGAGTTCGCGACAAGCTGGCGTATCAGAACGCCGGGCTTGTCGGGTGATCAAACAGCATCGCTCACCGCAACGGCATGCGCTAAGGGGCAGAGCGTCTGGTCGTGGATATGATTGAACTGAGCCGCCAGTATGGCCGTTATGGCTATCGCCGGATCGCAGCCCTCCTGCGCGATGCTGGTTGGCAAGTGAATGACAAGCGGGTTGAACGGTTGTGGAGACGAGAAGGACTGACAGTGCCAATGAAACAAACTGCGAAGGGTCGTCTATGGTTCAACGATGGTCCCTGTATTCGGCTAAAACCTGAACATAAGAACCACGTTTGGTCGTATGACTTTGTTCACCACAGAACGGACGATGGGCGGGCATTCCGAACGCTGAACATCCTCGACGAGTTTAGTCGTGAATGTCTGGAAATCCGTGTGAAACGTAAACTCAACATCTACTGATGTTGTCGATGCCCTGACGGACCTGTTTATCTTGCGCGGCGTCCCGTCATTCATTCGTTCAGACAACGGCCCGGAGTTTATCGCTAAAATCGTCCGCAACTGGATCACCGCCGTCGGTGCCAAAACGGCTTACATCGAGCCAGGATCACCTTGGGAGAACGGATATTGTGAAAGCTTCAACGCTAGACTGCGCGATGAGTTGCTGAACGGCGAAGTCTTTTGCACCCTTAAAGAAGCCCAGAACATCATCGAACAATGGAGGACGCATTACAACACCAGGAGATCCCACAGTGCATTGGGCTACCGCCCTTCGGCTCCGGAAACCTGAAGT
>DFBM01000195.1:0-12412 GCA_002366645.1 Rhodobacterales bacterium UBA3080
ACCACATACAATCGACATGGTTGGGCCGTCGGGGCCGATGGTGAAGCTAAGGCTACAATCCGGATCCGCAGGTGTACCGCCCGACTCTGGTGCTGCGGTCAAATATCCGGAACTTACCCAGCCACTTGGCCCTGCGTGCTCAATATAGCACCAACCGTTGGCTTCACATTCGGTTATCTCGACAATCTCACCCGCGTATAGCGTGTCGACAACACCGAAACTCGTGCCCGGCCCAGACCTGACGTTGAGTGACGTGGTCGACGCAGCTTCAACTGCGGACGCTGCGTTTGCTGTTGAAAAAATACTCAGGGCCGCAACGGCGGCAATCATCACATAACGAATCAAGGTCATAACATTTCTCCCTTAAATAAATGAGCGCATCTTCAAAATAAAGATACCGCCAATTGCCGAGGTGAGTCGGAAAATGACACCTTCAGTTTATCAGGGTAACGATTGGCGAAAGTTGCGTTAGATCAATGAAACTCGCAAATTGGAAACGACCGCAGGCATCCGGAGGTATGTCGCAGAAAAGACCACCGCCGATACTTTTTTACCCGTGTGGGGTCATAACTTTGCGTTGTTTTGACCGCTCAAGTCCCAGCTTGCCTTCTCGCCAGATGATTAGCACACCGGCGGCGACGACGAGAGCGGCACCGATCAGCATGACGAGGGTGGGAGTCTCGTTGAAGACGAAGTAACCGATACCGAGTGCAAATATGATCGACACATACTCAAACGGCGCGATGACGGAGACATCCGCAAAACGATAGCTGCTTGTCAGTAAAATTTGCCCCAAACCGCCAAACACTCCTGCCAAGATCAACAAAATTGCTTCGCGTGGCGCGGGGATGACCCAACCGAAGGGGATGGTCAGCAGCGACAGCATAGTTGAGGTTAGAGTGAAGTAAAAAACGATGGCCGAGGTTCTTTCGGTGAAAACCATTTTACGTATGAAAACCTGCGCCAACGCGGCGCAGCCTGCACCCATAAGAACCACCACGGCCCCGAGGGCTTCGCGGCTGTGCATACTGCTGTTCGAAAATGCCTCTAGCCTTGGCGACAAAACGATAAGGACGCCAACCAGACCAAGTGCAACTGCGCTCAAACGAAACAACTTAACCTGCTCGCCAAGGAACATCGCGGCGAAGATTACGGTTAGCAGCGGAGCAGCGTAACCAATTGCCGTCACTTCGGGTAGCGGCAGCAATCCCAGCCCCGTGAACCCCAATCCCATCGCGAGAGTACCAACCAGTCCGCGCCAGACGTGTTTCATCGGGTCCGAGGTTTTCAAACCGGTCCTTAGTTCCTTGCGTGACCAGAGCCAGATCAGGGTGACGGGCAAGGCAAAAAACGACCGGAAGAACACCGCTTCACCGGGTGGAACGTGCGTAGAGGTGGCTTTGATCAGACTCGACATCAGCAAAAAGGTCGTTACGGATGCGATTTTAAGCAGTATGGCGCGAAAGGGCTGCATTGGTTTGCCTTGGGTGAAAGGGGTGCGTTGCGTTAGCTAATGGGAAATGGTTGTCGAAAGATACCTGAATCTTTCGGCGCGCCAAATATTCGCACACGCAATTGTATCTTGCGTAACCTCGGTCGGCAGCTTTACCATCCACACAGCACGGACGTATTTGGTCCTGAGTGGATATTGGAGAACAGCGCGATGATTTCGAACAAAAGCAATGTCTTGACGCAGGCAACCAGAATATCACCGGATCGCAACGTGTCACGCAGCTGGCTGGCACTGGGATTGACGGTAATTTTTCTGGCGTTCGCTACTTTCGCCAGCGCACAGGAAGTCATCAAATCCTATGGAATTTCGAAATTCGGAGAACTGAAATACGCCGAAGATTTCGCCCATCTCGATTACGTTAATCCGGATGCACCCAAAGGCGGTGAGTATTCGACATGGGCGTTCGGGTCATTCGACTCGATGCATCCTTACGTCACCAAGGGTAATTCCGCGATTGGTGCCAGCATCCAGTTTGAATCGCTGATGGTTGGAACCTCGGACGAGCCGGATTCTATGTATGGTTTGCTGGCCGAGAGTCTCGAATACCCAACCGATTATGCTTGGGTTGTTTTTAACCTGCGCCCCGAGGCAAAGTTTTCGGACGGCACGCCTGTGACGGCTGACGATGTGGTGTTTTCGCAAAACATTCTGGCCGAGAAAGGAATTCCTTCGATCCAGACATTCTTTGCCGAGGCATTTGAATCCGTTGAAGCCCTCGATACCCATCGCGTCAAATTCACATTCACTGAACCGTCCGAAACCAACGACATGGTGATGCAAGCCGCCAGCACAACGGTGTTTTCAAAAGCATGGTGGGAAGGGCGCGACTTTGCGGATTCCACGCTGGATGCCCCGATGGGGTCTTCCGAGTATATTCTGGAAAGCATGGATGTCGGCAAAACCGTCATATACCGCCGCCGCGACGATTATTGGGGTAAAGACCTGCCGATTAACGTCGGGCGCAGCAATTTCGACACGCTGCGGTTCGAATATTACGCCGATCCGACCGCCGCGTTCGAGGGTTTCAAGGCCGGAGAGACGCATTTCCGGACCGAAAACTCCTCGTTGAAGTGGGCACAGGACTACAATTTCCCGGCGGTCGAAAAGGGCTGGGTCAGCAAAGTGGAACTACCTGACGGCAATCTAGGATCTGCACAAGGATTCTTCTATAACCTCCGCAGTGCCCCGTTTGACGACATCAACGTTCGAGAGGCATTGGGCATGATGTTTAACTTCGAATGGTCAAACCAGACGCTGTTCTTCGGGCTATATGAACGTGTCGACAGTTTTTATGAAAACTCGGTTCTAGAAGCGCAGGGCACAATTCCTGATGACGAGCGCGTGATACTGGAGCCGTTCAAAGAGTATTTCCCTGAAAGCTTGTTCGCCGAGGCTGCACAATCACCGACAGTTTCTGGTACACAACAGCTGGATCGTGCACAGGTACGTGCGGCTGGCGCGTTGCTGGATGCATCGGGATGGTTGGTCGGTGACGACGGTATGCGCCGTAATGCCGAAGGCACGGTGTTGGCGATTGAAGTCCTGAACTACACACCAGCATTCGATCGGATCATCAACCCATATATCGAAAACCTCAAAAAGCTTGGCATCGACGCGACCCATACGCGTGTCGACAGTGCACAATACACCGAGCGTCGCCGCAGCCATGATTTCGATATGCTGGTCTCGACTTACGGCAACTCGCTTACACCGGGCCTCGGGATCAAGCAGTGGTATGGCAGTGAAAATGCTGACGTTGCCTCGCGCAACATTGCCGGGCTGAAAAACGAAGGCATCGATGCGCTACTGGAAATCGTAATTGCTTCGGAAACGCGCGACGAGTTGAACCTGAACACCCGTGCGTTAGATCGGGCGTTGCGGTCGTTGCATATCTGGGTGCCGCAATGGTTTAAGGACGTGCACACGGTGGCATATCTTGATGTTTATCGCCATCCGGACAACCTGCCGCCGTTCTCGCTCGGGGATACGGATTTCTGGTGGTATGATGCTGAACGCGCAGCCGAGCTAAAAGCCGCAGGAGCGTTCTGATAAGGTATGGGTGCCTATATACTTCGACGACTAATGCTCATAATCCCGACATTGCTCGGGATTATGGTGATCAATTTTGCGATGGTGCAATTCTTGCCCGGCGGTCCGATCGAGCAGGTCATCGCGCAGTTGGAACACTCCGGTGATCCGCTAGACAGAATTGGCGGTGACGGCAGTGACGCCGGCATCACCACCCAAAGTGGCGAGGAATCCAAGTATCAGGGTGCGAGGGGGCTGCCGCCGGAGTTCATCGAGAAACTCGAGGTCCAGTTCGGATTTGACAAGCCGCCGTTGGAACGTTTCTTGCGGATGATGAAAAGCTATATCACCTTCGATTTCGGCGAGAGCTATTTCCGCTCCATTTCGGTGCTCGATCTGGTGTTGGAGAAAATGCCCGTATCGATTTCCTTGGGCCTGTGGTCGACTTTAATTGCTTATATGGTCGCCATCCCGCTTGGCATTCGCAAAGCCACGCGCGAAGGATCAAGGTTTGATACTTGGAGCTCAGCGGTTCTAATCGCGGCTTACGCCATCCCCGGCTTTTTGTTTGCAATTATGCTGGTCGTACTGTTCGCAGGTGGGTCCTATTGGCGGATATTTCCATTGCGGGGATTAACGTCGAATAATTTTGCCGACCTCGGATTGTTGGGGCAAATCAAGGACTACTTCTGGCATATCACGCTGCCGGTTCTGGCTGGAAGTATCGGTGCATTTACCGGCCTTTCCATGTTGACGAAAAACTCGTTTCTGGACGAAATCAAGAAGCAATACGTTGTAACGGCCCGCGCCAAAGGTTTACCGGAACGGCGCGTGTTGTATGGGCACGTCTTTCGCAATGCCATGTTGATTGTTATCGCCGGCTTCCCCGGTATTTTCATCAGCGTATTTTTTGGCGGCTCCCTGATTATCGAGACGATATTCTCGCTGGATGGTTTGGGGCGCTTGGGGTTTGATGCAGCGATTACGCGTGACTATCCGGTCATGTTCGGCACCCTGTTTTTCTTCACGCTCTTGGGGCTGGTCATCAAACTTGTCTCGGATTTGACTTATGTCTGGATTGATCCACGCATTGATTTCGAGAGCAGGCAGGCATGAAGCTAACAACATTGCAACGCCGCCGCTTGTCCAATTTCCGCGCTAACCGCCGCGCGTTGTGGAGCCTGTGGATATTCTCGACCCTGTTTATCTTGTCGCTATTCGCCGAACTGATCGCCAATGACCATCCGTTGCTGGTGTCCTATAAAGGCGAGCTCCATGTACCGGTTTTCAACTTTTATTCCGAGGCGGATTTTGGTGGCGATTACCGGACGGAAGCCAGTTACGCCGATCCCGAATTACAGTGCCTTATCGTGACCGGCGGGTTGGCGGATGCGTGCTTTGTAGGACCTGATGCCGCCAAACAAGTGATTGCAGACGCTGAAGACGGAGAGCTGAATGGCGCACTGATCGACAAGGGCTGGATGCTTTGGCCGCTGATCCGTTATAATTTCAATACAGTCGATACCTACAATGTTAAGACCGCACCTGGTGCGCCCGATCGCTACCACTGGTTGGGCACCGACGATCAGGCCCGTGATGTGTTGGCGCGTATCATCTATGGGTTCCGTATCTCGATAATTTTCGCAATCATTGTTTCGATTTCAACGTCGGTTCTAGGCATCATCGCGGGAGCGGCGCAGGGTTATTATGGCGGTCTGTTTGATCTGCTGTTCCAGCGCTTTACCGAGATCTGGGGCTCGCTGCCTAGCCTTTACATCATCATTATCCTGTCGGCGATTTTCAACATGAGTTTTTGGCTGCTTATACTGATAATTGTTGCCTTCGGTTGGGGCGCACTGGACGGCGTTGTTCGGGCCGAGTTTTTGCGCGCCAGAAACTTCGAATACGTCCGCGCGGCCCGCGCGCTCGGAGTGCCGGATCGCGTTATCATTTTCCGCCATGTCCTGCCTAACGCGATGGTGGCGACGCTGACCATGTTGCCGTTTATTATCACCGGCACGATAGGCGCGCTCGCTGGTCTGGATTTTCTGGGGTTCGGACTGCCTTCGTCGTATCCCTCGCTGGGTGAATTGACGTTGCAGGCCAAATCCAACCTGAACTCGCCTTGGCTCGGGTTTTCGGCGTTTTTCACTTTCACGATTATGCTATCGCTTTTGGTGTTTATTTTCGAAGGCGTGCGCGACGCGTTTGACCCCAGAAAGACCTTCCAATGAGCGTGCCGATCCTGAGCATCAACAACTTGACCGTCCGGTTTGGCGACGCCGAAGACGTTGTCCGACGTGTGAGCTTCGAGGTGCACGCAGGAGAAACCGTGGCGATTGTAGGCGAAAGCGGCTCAGGGAAGTCCGTAACCGCCCTGTCGACTGTATCGCTGCTGCCGGACAACGCGTCGGTTAGCGGTAGCGTCAAGTTTCGTGAAGAAGAACTGCTGGGGGCTGGCCAAAAACCCCTGCAGCGTATTCGTGGCAACGACATCAGCTTCATTTTTCAGGAGCCGATGACTTCGCTCAACCCGCTACACACCATCGAAAAGCAGATCACCGAGAGTTTGACCCTGCATCAGGGGTTATCGGGCTCCAAGGCGCGGGCGCGTGTGGTGGAACTGATGGAAAAGGTCGGCATAGAAAATCCCGAAACAAGGCTTGGCGCATATCCCCACCAGCTATCAGGCGGTCAACGTCAGCGGATCATGATCGCGATGGCCTTGGCGAACGCGCCAAGTTTGTTGATCGCGGACGAGCCCACCACTTCGCTAGACGTAACAATTCAGGCGCAGATACTGGAACTTTTGTCTAATTTGCAGCGTGATGAGGGCATGGGAATGCTGTTTATCACCCACGATCTGAATATTGTGCGGCGCGTTGCTGACCGGGTCTGTGTGATGAAAGACGGAGAGATTGTCGAAGCCGGCCCTACCACAGAAATTTTTGCGACCCCTCAACACCCCTACACCCAAAAACTTTTGGCTGCTGGTGCCAGCGGGCAGCCGGAGCCTGTTCCGAAAGATACAAAGGTGGTTCTCAAAACTACCGATTTGCGTGTCTGGTTTCCGATCAAGCGCGGATTACTCCGACGTACGGTTGGCCATGTCAAAGCCGTGAACAAGGCGGATTTTACTGTTTCCGAAGGCGAGACACTTGGCATCGTCGGGGAAAGCGGGTCGGGGAAAACTACAATCGCGCTGGCGATAATGCGGCTGATCTCGTCAGAAGGCGGGATTCGCTTCAACGGGCAAAATATTGACGGCCTTAGAAATGCCGAAATGCAGCCTTTGCGAAAAGACATTCAAATCGTATTTCAGGACCCTTTCGGTTCGCTTTCTCCGCGTATGACAGTCGAACAGATCATTGCCGAAGGTTTGGGCGTGCACGGGGTCGGAGAAGGGCAAAACCTTCGCCAACTCGTAGACGATATCATGATCGAGGTTGGTCTGGACCCTGAAATGGCCGAACGGTATCCGCATGAGTTTTCGGGAGGTCAGCGCCAACGGATTGCCATTGCCCGTGCCATGATTTTGCGCCCGAAACTGCTGGTGCTGGACGAACCGACCTCGGCACTGGATATGACCGTCCAGTCGCAAATCGTTGATTTGTTGCGGGAATTGCAGCGAAAATACCGGTTGGCGTATCTGTTTATCAGCCATGACCTGAAGGTTGTACGGGCGCTTTCACATAAGGTTTTGGTGATGAAGCAGGGCGATATCGTAGAGTCTGGCGATACCCAACAAATTTTCAACAATCCGCAGACGGATTACACACGCGACCTCATGGCTGCCGCTTTGGATTTGGCGGCTAAGGAAGGCGATGCCTGACGTGATGACAGACATTCACAGTTCCGTTCTGAAGGTTGATCTGAAACAGGCACTGATTACACTGCAAATACCGCTAACGGAGAACTAAGATGAAGGCATTGCGCCCGCTACTCGCCGGAATACTGATACTGGCAACCCCTGTGTTTGCCCAGCAATCAAACGTGTCGACCTTCACTTTGCCAAACGGCATGGAAGCCGTCGTAATCGAGGATCATCGCGCGCTGGTGGTGACCCATATGGTATGGTATCGCGTGGGGTCGGCGGACGAAGTTCTGGGCAAATCCGGCATCGCGCATTTTCTGGAACACCTGATGTTTGTCGGAACCGACGATATTCCCGAGGGCGATTTTAGCCGTATCATCGAAGGGCTGGGCGGGAACGATAATGCGTTTACATCGTATGATTATACCGCGTACTTCCAGCGTATTTCTGCGGAACATCTTGAGTTGATGATGACCATGGAAGCCGACCGGATGCGCGACCTTGAGTTGAATGAAGAAGCCGTCCGGACCGAGCGTGACGTTGTTTTGGCAGAACGTGCACAGAGGACCGATAGCGATCCGGGCAGCTTGTTTTCGGAGCAAAGGGATGCAGCGCTCTATATGAACCACCATTACGGGATTCCGGTGATTGGTTGGCGTCACGAGTTGGAGCAGTTGAATCTGGACGATGCGCTGGAATATTATCGCCGCTACTATGCACCGAACAACGCAATTCTGGTGGTGGCGGGCGATGTCACGCCAACCGAAGTTGAAGCGTTGGCGCTGAAGCATTATGGCCCGCTTGAACCTTCTGACGGTATCGTTGCAAGGGCTCGTCCGCAGGAGCCACCGCACCTAGCGCCACGCCGGTTGGAATACAGCGATACACGTGTTGCCAACCCTTACGTGATCCGCAATTACCTCGCAACGGAGCGCAATTCTGGCGATCAGTCAAAGGCCGCTGCGTTGACGGTGTTGGCTCAACTTCTTGGTGGTAGTGGATTGACATCGGTGCTTGGCAAGGCTTTGCAACTGGATCAGCAGATCGCGGTGGCGGCCGGTGCTTTTTACAGCGCTACGTCGCTCGACCCCGACAGTTTCGGGGTGTACGTTGTGCCTGCCCCGGATGTGTCACTGGAACAGGCCGAAGCCAAAATGGACGAAGTTTTGGCCCAATTTTTGTTGGATGGCCCAGACCCGGCACAAATGGAACGCATCAAAACCCAAATTCGTGCTTCCGAAATCTATGCGCTAGACGACCAAAACGGTTTGGCGCGACGTTACGGGGCGGCGCTGTCAATTGGATTGACCGTCGAAGATGTTGCGAACTGGCCCAAAGAGCTCGATGCGGTGACGGCCGACGACGTAATGGCCGCGGCACGTGAAGTTCTGGACTTACGCAATTCTGTTACCGGATGGCTCATGAAGGAGGAGGCGGAATGAGGTATTTTCTAACGCTGATATTCGCATTCGCGTTCATAACGCCCGCCGGTGCCACTGATATTCAGGAGGTCACTTCTGGTTCCGGCATTACCGCATGGCTTGTCGAAGAACACAGCATTCCCATCGTCTCGATCGATATTATGTTCAGGGGTGGCACGAGTATCGAGCCAAGCGACAAACACGGGGCAACCCTTCTGATGACGGGTTTGTTGGAGGAAGGCGCAGGGCAGTATGATGCCACCGGATTCATGGAGGCAACCGAAGCGCAAGCTGCGCGGTTTAGCTTTAACGCCACTCGCGATGCGATAACCATCAGCGCGACCGTTTTGAAAGAAAACCTGAACCCGTCGATGGATTTGCTGCGTCTCGCTTTGCGCGAACCCAGTTTCGACGACGCCGCTTTTGAGCGTGTGCGTGAACAGGTGAATTCGGTTATCCGGTCCGATGAAACAAAACCCCGATCGATTGCCACCGCCTTTTTCCGTTCAGCAGCTTTTGGCGATCATCCCTATGCCAGAAGCACAGAAGGTACGCTTGAAAGTGTTGCGGCGCTGACACCACAGGATATGCGCGACGTGCATCAGACGGCGTTGGTTAGAGACGGAATCGTGGTTGGTGTTGTTGGTGATATAACGCCGGACGAGTTACGGCAGTTGTTGGATAATTTGTTCGCGGGCATGCCTCAATCCGGTACTGCCTCGATACCTTTTGCCGATGTGGCGGCTTCGGGAGATGTTGAAACTATAGACTTCCCATCCCCGCAATCGGTAGCGATTTTCGGCCACGAAGGGATTATGCGCGACGATCCGGATTATATCCCCGCCTACGTGATGAACCATATTCTGGGCTCGGGTTTTACATCGCGTCTCAATCAGGAAATTCGCGAGAAGCGCGGGCTTACATATGGCGTCGGTAGCTATCTTTTACCTTACGACCGTGGTGCGCTGTATATGGGTTCTATTGCTTCGGCTAACGACAAAATCGCGGAGGCCGTCGATCTTATCGAGGCGGAGTGGGTGCGGATGGCTAGTGACGGTGTCACGCCCGAAGAACTGGATGCGGCACAGAAGTATCTCACCGGCTCCTACTCTTTACGTTTCGACAGTAATGGCGCGATCGCTGGAATTTTGACTGGATTGCAGTTTTCCGGACTACCGATTGACTATGTCCTGACCAGGAATGCGGCGGTAAACGCCGTTACCGTCGAGGACATAAACAGGGTCGCCAAACGGATATTGCAGCCGGACCAATTGCGCATCGTTGTCGTGGGCCAACCCGAAGGGTTGTAAAGGTTTGCTTTGAAAACCGACATAACCGTATTCAGGTTTGCTCATGATGCAAATCAAGGATGTCCTGTTTTCGCTTCTGTATCCACGTAATGGTTTTACGAAGGAATAAAGCATGGCCCCTAAAAAACTGGATATTCAGTCGATCGCATCGAAGAAAAGCACGCACAGGCGCTGGCCTCGGTTGTTGCTGTGGACTGGTGCGCTGATTGCAGTGGGTTTTGGGCTGTGGCTTTGGTTGAACCCTGCGCCAGTCGCACTCGATAATATTTACACCACAGAACCTGCGCAAAACGCCGATATTCTGGTGAACGTTACATCCACCGGCACGATCGAGCCGACAAATCTGGTCGAGATCACGAGCGAGCTTTCAGGGACCGTTACTTCGGTCGACGTGGACTTCAACGATGGGGTGCTGGCAGGGCAAATTCTTGCGCGGTTAAACACGGACAAGCTAGAGGCCATCGTCGAACAAAGCAGGGCAGCCCTTGCCGCGCGCGAGGCGCGGATAGTTGAGGCGGAGGTCTCCTATGAAGAGATGCGCAAACAATACGAGAGGGCAATCCGGCTGGAATCCACGGATGCAATTTCGATTGAGCAACTGTCGGCCGCGCAAACAGCATTTCAGCGCGCGACCGCTTCGTTGAAAGTGGCGGAGGCGGACCTGCGTGTCGCCAAGGCAAGTCTTGGCGTTGACGAGGCCAACCTTGCCAAAGCCTGCATTTGCTCGCCCGTTGACGGAGTTGTGCTGAATCGCAATGTCGACGTCGGGCAGATCGTCTCGGTGGCCATACAGACACCGAGCCTTTTCACACTGGCTGAAGATTTGCGAACGATGGAGCTTCATGTCGATATTGACGAGGCGGATATCGGAAAGGTTGCGCCGGGAAATCCCGCTACTTTTACGGTCGAAGCTTTTGAAGGGCGCAGTTTCACGGCAACGATCTCGCAGGTACGTTTGTCGCCCCAGACGATCAACGGGGTCGTGACGTATCGGGCAATATTGCTCATCGATAATTCGGATTTGTTGCTGTTCCCGGGCATGACCGCCACCGCAGAAATTCTGGTTCAAAGTGTGGAAAATGCATTGGCTATCCCCAACGCAGCACTACGGTTTGCTCCACCGTTAATTGCCCGGACAGACGATGAAAGCAGTTTCGGTCTGCTTGGAATGTTGTTTAGCAACGCCCCCTCTTTCGAGCCTAGCGCCCGCAATTTGCCAGACGCGGAAGGGCGTCGGACTGTTTGGGTTTTGCGCAACGAGGAAGCCGTCGCAGTCCTCGTGCGAACCGGTGCTTCCGACGGTATAGTGACCCAGATCGTCGAGGGGGGAATTGCTGCCGACGATAATGTTATTGTCGATATGGATATGGGGCAATGAGACGGGATAGCGACGAAATACCGGACCCGCCCGAACTTTCGGTTCCCCAGATAGAACTCGAAGGTGTGACCAAGATTTATGGGCAGGGCGAGGCCGAAGTTCGTGCCTTGCAAGGCATTGATCTGAAAATCCATGAAGGCGAGTTCGTGGCGATCATGGGGCCAAGCGGTTCGGGGAAATCTACGGCGATGAACATTATCGGATGTCTGGATACACCCACCTCCGGTTCGTACCGGTTCAGCGGCACTGAGGTTGGCGAGCTTAACCGGAACCAGCGCGCTCTGTTACGTCGGAACTACCTCGGGTTCGTATTTCAAGGATATAACTTGCTCGCCCGCACATCGGCTTTGGAGAACGTCGAACTGCCGTTGATCTATCTCGGCCTTCCTATTTTCGAACGTAGGCAACTGGCGATGGAGGCGTTGGAAAAGGTTGGCCTTAAGGGGCGCGAGAAACACGGACCCTCGCAATTGTCCGGTGGACAACAACAGCGTGTGGCGATTGCGCGGGCGATTGTCACGAAACCGGAAATTTTGCTTGCTGACGAACCCACTGGTAATCTTGATACTGCGCGAAGCGAAGAAATCATGAATATTCTGACTGACCTCAATAAAAACGACGGCATCACCATCGTGATGGTCACACACGAGCCCGATCTCGCCGAATATGCTGGCCGACTTGTTCAGTTTGTCGATGGCTTCATTCAGTCGGGCGAGCGCGAAGGCAAGGATAACTGATATGTTTTTTGAAACTTTCCGTCTGGCAATCCACGCAATTTTGCGAAACGCAACGCGCTCGTTTCTGACCGTTCTTGGAATTATCATTGGAGTTGCCGCCGTTATCGCGATGGTAACCGTCGGGCAGGGGTCCGCAGATCAGGTGGAGACCGAGGTGTCGTCGCTTGGTACGAACCTGTTGATGATCACGTCCGGTCAAGCTTCGCAAGGT
>DFBM01000195.1:12500-22467 GCA_002366645.1 Rhodobacterales bacterium UBA3080
TTCATGTTTGTCCGCGACTGGGCCGTGACCACGGGGCGCGAATTTTATGATAGCGAGCTGCGAACAGGCGCTACGGCATGCATCATCGGTGAAACCGTCAGTACCAAGCTGTTTGGCAACGGCGACCCGTTGGGCGCGACGATCCGGCTCAAGCAGATTTCTTGCCGTGTGATCGGTGTGCTGGAGTCCAAAGGCGCATCAAGTTTTGGAACCGATCAGGATGATATCATTCTTATCCCGATCCGGACGTTTCAGAGGCGTATCGCGGGAAATCAGGATGTCGGGATGATCTTCGCATCGGTTCGTGAAGACATGTCGACTGAAAAAGCCAAAGCCGATATCGAAAACCTGCTGCGCGAACGCCGGGGAATCGGATTTGGCGAGGAAGATGATTTCAACGTCATGGACATGAAGCAAATCACTTCGATTTTAACCGGCATTACCGCAGTTCTGACCGGCCTGTTGTCAGCCGTTGCAGCCGTCAGCCTTCTTGTAGGTGGCATCGGAATTATGAACATCATGCTGGTTTCGGTCACCGAAAGGACGCGTGAAATCGGTATCCGGTTGGCGGTGGGTGCCAGCGAGGGGCAGGTGCTTTTGCAGTTTTTAGTGGAATCGATTGTCTTGTCTCTGATTGGCGGGTTTTTGGGAATCCTGCTGGGGCTTGCACTGGCTTATCTAGGGGCAATTCTGCTGCGAATTCCGTTTGCGCCTGAGGCGTCGATCGTGATGATCGCCTTCGCCTTTTCGGCAATCGTCGGGATAGTGTTCGGCTATTTCCCTGCGCGGCGGGCAGCACGCCTAGACCCGATCGAGGCGCTACGGCACCAATAATGTCCAACGACAGCAGATTTCTGGTTTGATCGCGTGCGCGAGAAACTGCTCTGAAACCCTCACCAAGCATAGCTTCGGTTGGCGCTATCAAGGCGAATGACTATATCGGGCAAATAGTGATTGCGGCCAGATAAGGAGCAGACATGAAACACATACTTATCAGCCTGGCAGTTGGCGTTATCAGCGTGATTTCCACTTCCGCAATATCGTCGGAGTTAGATGACCACTTCAAATACCTCGCTGCGGATTTACAATCCCGTGGCTTTAATTGCCAGTATATTATCGGTACCGATCTGACGAATGACACGAGCGTTATTCAAATCATATGTGCGCAAAATGCCGATGGCACCGGCGAAGTCACGCGCTTCGAAATGAATACGGAGACGCAAATCACAACGCCGCTTCCAGCTGCTGAATAACCGAAAGGGCGTCCTTTTCTATTAGTCTTCGAGCGCCCGCCGCAGCTTACGAATGAATTTCGCCCGCGCCTTGTCATCGGCGGCTTGCTCAAAGGCTTCGCGCATATCGAACGTGAATTGCGCCAGATCGTTATGCCAGTCCAGTTTTATACTGGCCTCGCTAGGCAGGCGGGGTTGCGTTTGGTAGAACTTCGGCGGATTACCTGAACCTCTTAGTTCGACCTCGTCATCCAACGCAGGCGCATAAATCCGGGTCTCGTCAAAACCGGACTTGGCCAATGCGGATTTGAGGCCAGCGATTTCCTCTTCGTCGCCATGAGTCAGAAACAGCGCCGAGGAAACCGGCTGGCGTTCCTTGATCCAGTCCAGCAACTCCTCGCGGTCGGCGTGACCCGAATAGACGTCGATCTCCCGAATTTTCGCCAACACCTGAATCTCGTCGCCCTGAATTTTGACGTTCCTCGCGCCATCCAGCAGCAAACGTCCCAATGTGCCTGGTGCCTGATATCCGGCAAATAGTACGGTGGCGTTTGTTTCCCAGAGCCATCGCTTCAGGTGGTGACGAATCCGGCCAGCTTCGCACATACCACTGGCGGCCAGAATGATTGCGCTGCCCCCATAGTTTGCAATTTCCTTGCTTTCGTCGACGGTAACCGTTGGTCGCACCAAAGATTGCGTCAACAGCTTTGGCCGTTCCGTCAAATCCTCAAGGTCTTGTGCGTGTTTTTCGAACACTCTGGTGATCCGGATCGCCAGAGGAGAATCCAGAAATATCGGTACGTCAGGGATTTCACCCGAGTCCTGTAGATACAATAA
The DNA here is from genome assembly GCA_002366645.1 of Rhodobacterales bacterium UBA3080. Taxonomy (GTDB): domain Bacteria; phylum Pseudomonadota; class Alphaproteobacteria; order Rhodobacterales; family Rhodobacteraceae; genus NORP23. Next base: position 14,570 of record DFBM01000195.1, read on the forward strand.
ATCGACAATCAACTCCTGACTGCGCTCCACCGCAAAAGCAGGAATGATCAGCTTTCCGTCACCTTGAAGTGCGTCGTTTACTACCTTGGCGAAGGTCCGACGGCGATCTTCGGGCGGCATTTGAGGGCGAGAACGACTGCCGTAGGTCGATTCAGTTACCACATAGTCAAAATGGCTCGGCGCATCTGGGTCCGGTTCGAAAAGCTTGTTGTCGGGTCCGATATCACCGGAGAATAAAATCCTCAGCGGTTCTGCGTTTGTCCGTGGCGAGGTAATCTCGATCTCGATCGAGGCGGAACCCAGAATATGCCCAGCATTCCAGAACCGCGCGCGAACACCGGTTCCAGCTTCGACCCATGTTTCGTATTCGACCGGAGCTATAAACCGAAGACAATCTTGAGCATCTTGTTGCGTGTAAATCGGCGTAACCTCGGGTTTGCCGCGGCGAGCATTTCGTTGATTCAGGTGCCGGACCTCCATTTCCTGTATAAAACCGCTATCCGGAAGCATAAATGTTAACAGGTCGCGGGTGCCTTCAGTGGCCAGAATTTTACCTTTAAACCCGGCTTTTGTCAGCTTCGGCAGTAGCCCGGCGTGGTCGATGTGGGCGTGGGTTTGTAGAACAAAATCGATGTCTGCCGGGTCAAACGGAAAATCGCGGTAGTTAAGTTCCTTCAGCGTTTTTGGACCCTGAAACATACCGCAGTCGACCAAGAAATTACAGTCGGGGGTCTTTATCAGGTAGCACGATCCGGTAACTGTCTGCGCAGCGCCGCAAAATTGCAATGTAACACCCATATCGGTTTCCACTTCCGTCCATTATGTGAAAAGAATATCGCGGCGTGGCATTATTGGTGTTGATCCACGTCAAAACCTGACGGCGACGCAGGTAAGCGATACAGATCAAATTGGAACGAAGTTATATGACAACCGAAACTGGCAGATTGATGAAACGACCCGCAGTGATCGGGATGCTTGTCGGCGTATTGATGTTTGTGGCAACGCTGTTCATTCCACCGCCGTCCGGATTGTCAGCTACCGGTTGGCATACGCTTGGACTCGCACTGCTGATGGCGATTTGGTGGAGCACAGAACCAGTTCCAATTGCGATTACCGCCCTGTTGCATTGATCCTGCTACCGCTTGCTGGAATCGGTGATATCAAAACCGCAGGCGAGCCATTCGCGAACCCGCTTGTATTCCTGTTTCTTGGCGGTTTTTTACTTGCAGCCGCGGTAAGTCGTTGGGGGTTACACAGACGCATTGCGGGAACAATTGTCGGTAAAGTCGGGACCGAGCCACGCCAGCTAGTGCTCGGCTTTATGGTTGCCAGCGGGTTTTTGTCGATGTGGATAAGCAACACGGCGGCTGTGGTGCTCATGTTGCCCGTCGCGATTTCAATAATCATGGCTTTCGACGAAGCGGAATCCATTCCGGAGGTCTTGCACAAACGCTTTGCTCAATCGCTGCTTTTGGGGTTGGCTTATGGTGCAAGCATCGGTGGTGTCGGCACGTTAATCGGCACTCCACCGAATGCGCTGTTGGCCGGATATCTTATGGAGAACCACGGGATCGACCTGTCCTGTGCGGCTTGGGCTGCGATAGCGATGCCGTTGGTCGCAGTATTTTTACCACTGGCGTGGTTAATTCTGACGCGGTTTTCTTTCCCGATGCCCGCCGATTTCACCGATATGCCGCAGGTTAGCGATAGCCTACGCAGGCTGTCGCCCAGCGGAAAAATGAGCAAGGCCGAGAAGCGTGTAGGGATCGTATTTCTAGGTGCTGCCGTGCTGTGGATTACCAGACCACTTCTGAATGGGATTCCGGTGCTGGAAGGCCTCAGCGACCCCGGAATCGCGCTGATTTGTGGCTCTGTTTTGTTTCTGATCCCCAGCGGTGCCGACGATCGCAAACGGTTTCTGCTGACATGGGAAGAGGCACGAGACCTCCCTTGGCAGGTTCTGATACTCTTTGGCGGTGGGCTTTCACTGGCGGCAGCGATGGATTCCAGCGGGCTGGCGGGCTGGATCGGTCAGGGGCTGGCGGAAATTGGCGAGATGCCGGTATTTTTGTTTTTATTGCTGCTAGCGGCAACCGTTGTTCTCCTGACCGAGCTTGCCAGCAATACGGCTACCGTCGCGGCGCTGCTGCCCGTGGCTGCGACGATTGCTTCGGCGGCGGGGATAGATGTTATCGTTGTTTCCGCAGCGGTCGCGATGGCTGCAAGTTGTGCCTTCATGCTGCCGGTCGCGACGCCGCCGAATACGCTAGTCTTTGCAACCGGCTACGTAACGGTAGCGTCGATGGTGCGGGCAGGATTGGTAATGAACCTGCTATCGATCACTTTGGTCGCAATTGTCGCTTTTGTTTTGGCGCAATATGTTGCCCTGTGATTTTGGTCAGTTTTGTTTCGGCGTTAGCGAGTGAACCGCAAACCAGCTTACAATGACTAGCGGGATGCCAATTCCGAAGGATACCCGGATACCGAAATGTTCTGCAACTAATCCAAGCAGGGGTGGAGCAATCAGGAAAGTGACAAACGAAAGCTGTGCGAGCGCAGCCACATTCGCTGCCGCGGGTCGGTCGGTTCGCTGTGCGGCGGCGGACATCGCTAACGGAAAAACGACCCCGTGGCCGATCCCCATCAGAGCAAAACCCAGTAAAGCGATTTTGAAGTTCGGCGAAAGCGTCACCAGAACAACGCCGACCCCGAGAACCAGTATCGACAGCCGCGCCACCGTAATTGCGCCAAAGCGGTCGACGTAGCTGTCCGCGAAGAAGCGCGTGATAGATTGTGTAAGTGCACCAAGCGCAAGTGCTGCTCCGCTGATGAAGGGCGCGGTCTGGAAGGTGTCGCGCATGAAAATCACGGACCAGTCAATACCCGCACCCTCAAGCAACATCGCAGACAGTGTGAAAGCTACGATCATCAGGATACCGCGCGTCGGGCGGATGAATTTTGGTGTAGCACCCTCGGAAGATATTCGTGCCGGAGCGGGGGTGTAGGTCCAAAACATTAGGAAAGTCGCCAGAGAGGTAACAATCGCGAATCCAGCCAAATGTGTGGTCGGGTTCAGCCCCATTTGCGATATTACCGCCCCGGATAGGCCCGCAGTAAAGAACCCGAAACTCCAAAACGCATGCGAGCGGTTCATGATGCGTCTGCCGACTTGGTGCTCAACCCTATCTGCTTCCAGATTTACGGCAATCTCTACCGCCCCGACCCCCGTGCCTCCCACAGCCAGAAACAGAAAAAACACGAGCGGTCCCGAAGCAGTCGACGCTGCCAGTTCTGAAATTCCCATCAGCGGAATGCCCAGCAGCATCACATTGCGAAAGCCTAGCCGTTCAAAAAACCGACCACCAAACATCAACGCGATTTGTGCACCAAAAGGCATGCCGATCAACGCCAGTCCAAGCGCGCCTTCGCCTATTCCCATCTGCAATTGTAGGTCACCCAAGCGCGGAAACATCGCACCAAGCGCGGCGGAGTAGATAAAAAACGCGAAGTAAACGCTGTAATGGGCGGGCAAAGTGCGGGGAGTCATTGAAGTCCTCCAATTGCGTCATTTGATTGCGCGGGCTTCGGTACTATTTACGGTCTGTACACAAATTCCAAGTCAAAACCGGAGCTTCGGATCTACCGGTTTACGTTCGCCGGAGCCTCGGGATAGTCGCGCGTGAACACCAACCGGTCCCCGTCCGACATTTCTGCGCGATAGGCATAACCGCCGTGGTCAAACCCCTTGATCCCTTCGACATCCGATATCCGGTTCTGAATCACAAACCGCGCCATGGCCCCGCGCGCTCGTTTGGCAAAGAAACTGACGATGGCACAATCGCCGTCGCGTTCTTCCATAAACACCGGCGTGATAACCCGCAGTTGCAGTGCCTTGGGCGAAACGGCCGAGAAATATTCCACCGAGGCACAATTAAGCAGCGTATCCGTTCCTAGTGCCTCGGCTTCGGCATTCAGTGCCAATGCCAACCGGTCGCCCCAATACTGATAAAGCGATTTTCCTCGGCGCGTCGCCAAACGACTACCCATTTCCAGCCGGTAGGGCTGGATCTGGTCCATCGGACGAAGCAATCCGTAGAGCCCGGACAAGATGCGTAGGTGGTCCTGCGCATAGGCCATCTCGTCAGCATCAAGGGAACTCGCCTCAAGACCTTGATACGTATCCCCTGCGAATGCCAGAGCGGCAGCCTTGATTTCGTCAGCCTCCGGTTCTTCGGAAAATGTCTTGAAACGGGTTTGGTTAAGTTTCGCCAACGGTTCGCTAATCGACATCAATTTACGCAAATTGGCGACACTAAGACGACGTGCGGTGCGGCTTAGACCATAGGCATCGGCTTGGAATTCCGGAAATGTCGGGTCGACTTTTGGTGTAACCGGTTCGAAATCCAGCTTTTTGGCCGGTGATATTACTGTCAACATTGTATGCCCCGAATTCAGAATGCCCAGTCAATCCGCTGTGGCGTGACCCCTTGAATACGAAACAGGAACCCGAAGCGCAACAATTCAAAGGTTGCGGGTCTGCGGTTCATGGTGCACAGAATACCGCCATGGCTAAAATCATACTTTTCAACAAACCCTTCGGCGTCCTTTCGCAATTTACCGACGCAGGAACTGCTGGTTCCACGCGCAAAACATTGTCCGAGTTTATCGACGTTGCGGGGGTTTATGCGGCGGGCAGGCTGGACAAAGATAGCGAAGGTCTGCTGGTGCTGACCGACGACGGCAGGCTTCAGCACAAAATCAGCGACCCGAAACACAAGACCGCCAAAACCTATTGGGTACAAGTCGAAGGTGTGCCGACCGAAGCGAAGATTCAGGAACTCCGCGACGGTGTCACGTTAAAGGACGGTAAAACCGCACCTGCGAAAGTCAAAGCGATTGACGAGCCAGCTGACCTTTGGCCTCGCGACCCACCTGTGCGATTTCGCAAAACTGTGGCTGATAGCTGGCTGGAAATCACGATTACCGAGGGTCGCAACCGACAAGTCCGACGCATGACAGCCGCTATCGGATACCCGACCTTGCGCCTTATCCGCTACCGTGTCGGTAATTGGAGCATCGACGATATCGAAAACGGCAACTGGCGCGAGGCCTGACCTTTATTCTGCGGCACGCGTTGCAGTCGGTCCGTTGAGCAGCGCGTCGAGACAGGCGAAACTTTCAACAGCAGTTTCCGGTGTGTTTCGTTTGAAAAACTGTTCCAGTTTTGGTTGCATCGCGATCGCGGCATCAATTTCCGCGTCAGACCCCTGTGCATAAAGTCCGGTGTGCACCATGGGTGCGGCCTTCTCGAAAACACTGACGGATTTTCGCGCCATAGATATCAGCGCGTTTTCTTCCGTCGACGCGATTGCCGGCAAACTGCGCGAAACGCTTCGGTTGATGTCAATGGCCGGGAAGCGTCCGTTTTCGGCAATTTCCCGATCAAGGATCACGTGCCCGTCCAGAACCCCGCGCGTAATATCGGCAATCGGTTCCTCCATATCGGATCCTGCCACCAAGACCGTGAATATTGCCGTGATATCCCCGCCACCCTCCGGTCCGGGTCCGGCACGTTCAGCAAAACTGGCAATCAGGTTGGCGGTCGAAGGCGGGAATGCCCGTAGACTTGGTGCTTCTCCCGCCGTCAGGGCCACTTCGCGATGCGCCTCAGCAAACCGCGTGATGGAGTCCATAAGCAACAAAACATGCTGCCCCTTATCGCGAAAGTATTCAGCCACCGCAGTTGCCATCCACGCGGCACGTCGTTTCACTAGCGGGGACTGATCTGAGGTCGCGGTAATAATGATCGCCCTCTGCATACCTTCGGGCCCCAGAACGTGCTCGGTGAATTCTTTCAACTCGCGCCCACGCTCGCCAATAAGCGCAATCACAACGATGTCGCATTCCAGCCCACGCGCCATTTCCGCCAACAGCGAGGATTTCCCGACTCCCGATCCAGCAAAAATCCCGATCCGCTGACCTTGTGCGATCGGCAAAATCGTATTGAGCACTGCCAGCGAGGTGTTCAACCTTGCGCCAAGAGAACGCCGGCTCGCAGCGGCGGGTGGTTGACGGCGCAACGGCACATTGGTTTCGCCACTATATAAAGGACGCCCGTCGAGGGGTTGCCCGAACGCGTCAATAATCCGCCCGACCCACGCCACCGAGGGACGAACGTTGTTGGTAAATGTCAGCTCCACTACATCCGAAATCGCAATCCCGTCGCTAGGACCATAAGGCATCGCCAGAACGTAGCTTTGCTCAAGCGCGATGATTTCACCGGCGATTTTTGCTCCGCATGTCTTCGAGATGGTAATCTGGTCGCCCACATGCCCGTGCACCGAAAGCCCCGCGATACGAATGGTAGAGGTGTCGACCGAAATGACACGTCCATAACGTCGCGAAATTGGAATAGCTTTCAGTGCGTTTTCGAGAGGTTTGAAGTCGGAGAACATGGTTAAGCCTTTGTGTTTGGTCTGCTTACCTTTTGTTCACACTAAATGGTTAAGAATCACCTTATGCAAAGTAAGGGAGAAGCCCTAAAGTGAAATTTGACATCGGAATATTGCAAATGGCGCAGGATTTGGCAGCACATGCTTCATCGCGCCAGTCCATCATTTCCCAGAATATCGCCAACGCAGATACTCCTGGATACAAGGCTCGTGATACCGCGTCTTTTGCTGAAACATTCGCCGCAAATGCCGCGACGCGACCAGCGAGGGCTGGGCATATCGTTTTCGACACGCAGGCGGGCGTCACCGAATCCGCTGCCTTCAGCGCGGAATCACCAAACGGCAACACGGTCTCAATCGAAGACCAAATGGTTCGTGCCGCCGAGGTTCGCCATCAACACGACCTCGCGTTGGGTATCTACGGGAAGTCCGTGGATATCCTTCGGGCCGGAATGGGGCGGATTAGATAATGAGCGATCTGTTAAACACGATGGCCTCAAGCGTTAGCGGGATGGCCGCGCAATCGGCGCGCTTGCGTCTTGCCTCCGAAAATATTGCTAACGCGGACACCCCCGGTTACCGCCGCAAACTGATCCCGTTCGAACAGGTCGCGGGCGGGTCAGTGCAGACTGGCCCAATCCATCTGGACTCTTCGGATCTCGAACGTGTGCACCAACCTGGGCACCCGATGGCGGGTGAAGATGGGTACTTCGAAAGCTCTAACGTCAATCTGATGATCGAAATCGCGGATTCCCGCGAAGCGCAGCGTTCCTATGAGGCCAACCTGCGCATGTTTGATCAAGCCCGTCAGATGACATCATCGTTGCTAGAATTGCTACGTCGCTAGAAAGGCGAAACTATGGATAAAACCGCACATATTGCGTCACAATTATATACCAACGCCCAGAATGTAGCGCGCCCGTCGAAGGCGGAGTCGGGTGGCTCGGATCTGTTTGCGCAGGTCGCCACAGATTTCATGGCAACCATGCGCGCCGGCGAAGAAACCGCGCAAGCCGGTATGGTCGGCACTGCGGACTCCCACTCGGTTGTGCAAGCTCTTGCCGCAAGTCAATTGGCAATCGAAACAGCCGTGACGGTGCGTGATAAAGTCGTCGAGGCTTATCAAGAGATACTGCGAATGCCGGTCTGATGGACGCTGCACAGGTATTTGACGTCCTTCGCGAAGGACTGTGGGTTTCACTGGTGGTTTCGCTGCCGGTGCTTGGCATTGCGCTGCTTGTTGGCGTCGTGATTGGGCTTTTTCAGGCGCTAACCTCTATTCAGGAAATGACTCTGACGTTTGTGCCAAAACTGGCAGCAATATTGGCGGTTTTCTGGATGTCTATGGGATATTCCGGACAGCTATTGGTGAATTTCTATAAAGATCAGGTAATCGAAAATATCGCAGACGGGTTTTGAGGAATTCTTAACCTTCTGGCAGATATA
>DFBM01000095.1:0-4575 GCA_002366645.1 Rhodobacterales bacterium UBA3080
CCTTCAAAGATACGGTGCACGAAGATACCCGGAGTGTGGATCAGATCGGGGTCGAGCGCGCCTGTTGGCAGGACTTCCTCGACTTCCGCGATGCAGATTTTCCCGCAGGTTGCAGCGTTCGGGTTAAAGTTGCGGGCTGTCTTGCGGTAGATCAGGTTGCCGGCACGATCCCCTTTCCACGCTTTGACAATAGCAAGGTCAGCGACGATGCCTTCTTCCAAAATGAAGGTTTCGCCGTTGAAGTCTTTATGTTCTTTACCTTCGGCAATCACGGTGCCCACGCCAGTTTTGGTATAGAAACCGGGGATACCCGCACCGCCTGCACGCATACGTTCGGCAAGTGTGCCTTGCGGGTTGAATTCGAGCTCCAGTTCGCCCGACAGGTACTGCCGCATGAATTCTGCATTTTCACCAACATAGGAGGAGATCATTTTTTTGACCTGCTTATGTTGCAGCAAAATACCGAGACCAAAATCGTCGACGCCCGCGTTATTGGAAGCCACCGTCAGATCTTTGGTGCCCGCATCGCGGATGCCTTCGATCAGGTTTTCGGGGATGCCGCAGAGGCCAAAGCCGCCCGCCGCGATCATCATACCGTCGAACAAAACGCCTTCGAGCGCTTCGGCCGCGGAGTTATAGACTTTCTTCATGCGCTTACTCCTGTTGTTCGCGTTATCTATCGACCTAGGGACGCCTAGAGGTCAAGAGTTGGTTTTCCAGCGTTCCCGTGGCAGCCGGTAAAGTACGTGACGTAATAAGGTGCTGTCTGCGGGTAACATCGGGTGATCGAAATCGTCGGTCTCGTGATGCCGCATCCGAAGGCGCTCCATGACGCGTCGGGATCGAATATTTCCTGCAAAGGTAAAGGATACAATTTCATCAAGGTTGAGTTCGCCGAACCCCCAATGCAGGCAGGCGGTGGCAGCTTCGGTGGCGTATCCTTTCCCCCAAGCCTTTGGCGTCAGCCGCCAGCCGACTTCTACGCAAGGGCTGGCAGGAGTTTCATAGGGCGGGCGGCTAAGGCCGGTGAAGCCGATTAACTGGCCGGTATCGCGGATTTCGAGCGCGAAGAGGCCAAAGCCGTTTGTTTGCCAATGTTCCGCGATCCGGTCCATCATGGCCTCGCTTTGGTCGCGTGTCATGGGGGCGGGAAAGCATTCCATCACTTTCTGGTCGCTGTTGATAGCGGCCATCATCGGGCGGTCGTCTTCTGTGAACCGTCTGAGGTTAAGGCGTTCGGTTTCCAACCTCAAAGGTTTAGATCGCGGGCTATGGCGTCGATCAGGTCAAGATAGACCTGCACCATTACGGCGCTTGGCTGTTGCCCGGCAATCCGTGGGCCCACGGCGTCGCCCGCATCAATTTCGCTGCCTGACATTTCCTGCAAAACGGCATGGCCGCAGAAGGGAACGTGCACTTCGGAATAGCCGCCTTCATGAGCCATCACAACGCGACCGTCGCATAGCTCGTCGGCGCCAGCAAGGATTTGGCCTGTCATCGTGCGAAAGGTTTCGGCGCTACACAGCATGCGGGACAAAGGGTCGACACCCGAGGCGTCGAACCCGCAGGCGACGATAATGACATCCGGTTTATAAGCCCGTAACGCTGGCAAAACGATCCTTTCAACGCTGGCCACATATGCTGCGTGTCCTGCGCCGGGGGGGAGGGGGATGTTCAGGTTGAAGCCGAGGCCCGACCCCCGGCCTTTGTCGGCTGTCGCACCGGTGTCGGGTGGATAGTTTCGTTCCTGGTGGATCGATATGGTCAGAACATCGTCCCGATCATAAAATATCGCCTCGGTCCCGTTGCCGTGATGCACATCCCAGTCAACCACAGCCACGCGGGGTGCCAGACCTTCGGACTTGGCGGCCTCGATCGCGATAGCGATATTGGCCAGAAGGCAAAAACCATTCGACCAGTCCGGCAGGCAGTGGTGCCCGGGGGGGCGTGACAGCGCGTAGGCATTGTCGTGTTCGCCCTTCAGAACCGACAGCAGCGCTGCCTTCACCAACCCTGCCGATAAAGCTGCGAGCTCATATCCGCCTGCACCAAAAGGTGTCCGCAGCCCCATTTCACCGCCTCCAGCGTCACTGAGGCGTTTGAATTCCGCAAGGTAGCTGGCTGGATGGATCCGGTTCAGGTCCTCGTAGCTGGCAGGGTCAGCCAATAAGCAATCCAGTTCGCTTGCCAACCCCGTGACGTCCAGAAGATTTTTAAGTCGACGCTTGGTTTCCGGATTTTCAGGCAAACCTCCAGCCGCTAACGGCTGGACCAAGCCCCCTACGGGGGCGGTTAGGGCATAGTTGCCACCAGAGTGCCAAAAGCACTTTTCATCCCAGAAAAAACCCGTTTTTCGCATTACTACCCCCTATAGACCGGCCAAAACCGCGTCGATCTCTATGCGCAATGCTTCGACTTCATCGCGTGCGATGGATTTCCGGTTGCCCGAAATTGCCGTGGTCCCATCGAGCATTCCAGAGGAGAACGCTACGCGGTTTCCTAGTCGCGAGGCAAGAACGGAGGCTTCCATATCGGACAGGGCTGCGAGCATTTCCTCGGTTTTGCCGCCGCGCGGGGGGATGCGGTTCATGATAATCCGGCATGGAGTTTTTTCGGCGTCGCAAATCTTGAGGATCGCGCCGGTTGCCCACACGTCCAATCCTGTTGGCTGACAGGGTGTTAAAACCAGATCACACTCGCGTATGGTGGCGCGCAACAGAATATCCGCGTTGCCCGGGCAGTCGACCAACGTGATGTCGTGGTGTCTGCCGCTATCGCGGATGTCCGATCCGGCACGCCAGTCTTTGGATTCTTTCAGGTCGAATTCGAGCTCTTCACATCGCTCCGACCATTGGCTCAGGGAGCGTTGCGGGTCGAGGTCAACCAGCCCGACATCCCTACCGGCGCGGCTCCAGCTATGGGCGAGATGCGAAAGGATGGTGGTTTTACCCGCCCCCCCTTTTTGCTGAGCAAAAGCAACTTTCATACCCATGACAAACCCTCCTGTTGCGTCGAGTATGCTGCACTTGCGAACAAAAGGGAAGGCATGTGTTAACGGCGAGGAAATCGCCCCTCGCCGTCACCAAATTCTAACGCGTGCCGACTTCCATCAAGCCTCGCGATTTGGCTTCTGCGAGTGTCATATCCAGACATTTCCACGCCTTGTCTGCCAGTTCATCGATCTCGGAATTCGAAATCACCAATGGTGGCGAGATAATCATTTTGTCGCCGACATGCCGCATCACCAACCCATTGGCAAAGCAGAACTCGCGGCAGATTACACCAACCGTGCCTGCCTCGGCGGCGAACGGGGCACGGGCGGATTTGTCAGGGGTTAGCTCCAACGCGCCCATCATGCCGACGTTACGGGCTTCGCCCACCAGCGGATGATCCGCCAGTGCTGCCCATTTTTCGGTCAGGTACGGCGCGGTTGTGTCCCGCACGGTGTCTACGATCTGTTCTTCTTCCATAATCCTAAGGTTTTCCAGCGCCACTGCGGACGCAACCGGATGACCCGAATAGGTGTAACCATGTGCGAACTCGCCACCATGTTCATCCAGATCTTTTGCCATTTTTTCTGAAATCACACTGCCGCCGATCGGCTGATAGCCGGAGGACAGACCCTTGGCGATGGTCATGATGTCAGGGCGTATGTTGAAGGTTTGCGAGCCGAACCAGTTGCCGGTACGGCCGAATGCGCAAATTACCTCGTCTGCGATCAACAGGATTTCATGCGCATCGCAAATCCGTTGGATTTCTGGCCAGTAGGTTGAAGGCGGGATAATAACGCCGCCGGCGCCTTGCACAGGCTCGGCAATAAAGGCTGCAACGTTCTCTTCACCCAGACGCTCTATTTCCGCTTCGAGTGCGCGGGCGCGTTGCAGGCCGAATTCCTCGGGGGAAAGCTCGCCACCTTCGGCGTACCAGTAGGGCTGGTCGATATGGGTGATGTCTGGGATCGGCATGCCGCCCTGTGCATGCATGCCTGTCATTCCGCCAAGGCTACCTGATCCCATTGAAGAACCGTGATAGGCGTTTTTGCGCGAGATAATGATGCGCTTGTTCGGCTTGCCCATGCTGGCCCAATAGTGCCGAACAAGACGTATATTAGTGTCATTTGCTTCGGAACCCGAGCCAGCGAAGAACACCCGGTTAAGGTCTCCCGGCATCAGGTCGGCAATTTTTTCGCTCAGTGCGATCACGGGCGGGTGGCTGGTCATAAAAAACGTGTTGTAGTAGGGCAGCTCCTGCATCTGGCGATAGGCAACATCGGCCAGTTCTTTACGGCCATAGCCGATATTCACGCACCAAAGCCCCGCCATTGCATCGAGCATCGTGTTGCCGTCGCTGTCTTTCAGGTAAACTCCGTCAGCGCCGGTAATAATTCGTGCACCTTTTTCGTTTATTTCGGCAGTGTCGGTAAATGGATGAAGATGGTGGGCGGCATCGCTCGCCTGCATGTCGGCGGTCGAAGGGAAGTTTGTCAGATGGTCCATGTTCGTCTCACAGTTTGGATGATTGCGGCGAGCCTACGGGGCTGTTTTGGCTTTGACCAGTCTGAAAAAACCAATCTGC
>DFBM01000095.1:4690-11864 GCA_002366645.1 Rhodobacterales bacterium UBA3080
TTCATGCATAGTTTGTTAACTCTTGGTAAACAGTTATTTAGTGTGTTGTTTGTACTAGCTAATCTATTCGCAACGGCAGCCTTCGCAGCTGGCGACGTCGTTCTTACGCTGGAAAATACCTCTGAAGGCGTTGTAGTCGAGTTGACGGAAGACGACCTGATGGCGTTGCCGCAAGCGGTCGTGTTGACCGAGAACGAATTTGTCGACGGATTGGCCGAGTTCTCCGGCCCACTGGCGCGCGATGTCATTGCGCTGCTAAATGATCCAGATATGGACATGCTGACTTTAACCGCGATTAACGACTATTCGGTCGAGGTTCCGGTCGTGGATTTCGCGGAGTATGACGTGATTTTTGCGTTATTCCAGAACGGAAACCGGTTTTCGCCCCGCGACAAGGGACCGGTCTGGGTGATTTATCCGATGACCGATCACGAGGAACTGCAGGATCGTGTTTATAACGATCGCCTTATCTGGCAGCTTGTTCGGGTAAGCGCATTGTGAAAAAGAATGGCCTTCCACGACTGGTGGTTCTGGCCGTAATTCTCGGGGTCAGCGGGTTCGCTGTACTCGGTTACAATGCGTTTAGAAAAGACGTACTGGCGATGCAGGCGGCCAGTCAGGAAGATATCACGTGGACCTCCTTTCAGTTGGAGCAGGAACTTGGGCGCTTCCGCGACGCTCTAAACCAGTTTCAGATCGACGGAACGGGTGTTGATGCAAGCACGGTCAACACGCGTTTCGATATCCTTTGGAGCCGGATTGCGGTCTTCCAGCAAGGGCGGGTTGGCGAGCGGTTGGCACAATATGACCGCGAAACCCTGATCGTTCCACGCCTGTTCAGCCAGATGAAATCTGTGGATCGGCGGATCGTAAACCTTCAAGACACCGCCAAGGCTGACGCTGCGCTACTGGTACTGGAATTCGCTCCTTACGCCGACGAGCTACGTGAATTCAGCCGCTTCGTTACGCTTGGCGAAGAAACCCGCGGCCGTGAAATTCGTGAACAATTGCAGGCCGGCGTCAATCGTACCCTTTTGCTCGGCGGTCTGGCAATCGCGATTGCACTGTTCTCGCTAGCCTACATTAACCGTGAAAGCATGCGGTTCAGGCGGTTGGCGGCCGCAAACCGCAAGCTTGCCGATGTTGCCGAAAAAGCTAGCCGTGCCAAGTCGCAATTCCTGACCATGATGAGCCACGAGTTACGCACCCCTATGAACGGCGTCCTTGGTTTGCTGGCGCTTTCCAAGCAAGGTGCGGTTCAAAAGAACCAACTGCATCTGATCGAGCAGGCAGAACAATCGGGTCGGCAGATGGTCGGCTTGTTGGCCGACATTCTGGATTTTAGCGCGCTACATTCCGATGAGCTCCATCTCGAAAACAAACCGTTCGAGCTAACGCACTTGGCGCATGCGGTGCGGGAGCAGTTCACCCCTTTGGCCAAGCGCGAAGGTATATCGTTTGATGTCACCGTCAATCAGAATTGCCCGCCCCGTTATCAAGGCGATTTCCGGCGGTTGCGGCAGGCTTTCAGCCATTTGGCACAATATGTTGTTGAAACAGCCGGCGTACGCGACGCGGAAATGGAGTTTTCCTGCAACAATAGCGCGCTGGTGGTGAAGTTGTCGTTTGATTACCTCTCACATGGTGGCGAATGGACGCCGGATCTGATCCTTGGCGGCGACCGACGCGATGACCGCGCTTTCGCGTCTGATGCTCTTGGGCCGGCGATCGCTCGTGGATTTATCGAGGCAATGAACGGCACGCTTCTGGTCGATAATCCGGTCGGCGAGCGTATTCAGGTTATTGCGCGTATACCGATCGAAGAATTTGTCGTGACCGCCCTGGGTGTTGCGGTGATCACCAGTTCCGAGGCGATGGCGGCTATTTGTCGGGCGGCGTTGTCGACCAGTGACATAGACTTCTTGCAAAAAGACGACCCGACCGAGGCGCATATTGTTTTGGTCGAAGCCGGGAATATCACGGAAGGCAATTTCCTTGTCCGAGCACGTGAAAACCATCCGAACGCTTTGATTGTGGGTCTAGGAACGCCAATCAATCCCGACGCATTTGATTTTTCGGTCAAACTGCCTCTCGATTTTCACGAACTTCGCGAAATTGTTGCCCTACGAACGGCATAATCATCCTACTTTTCCATTATTTTCTGCAACTACAATACTTTTTTAACAACCTTGGGTGGAAAGTGCGCTACTACGGTTGGTAAACGACTCGGTAGGTGGAAAAATGAAGGTGGATGTTGTTGGCGAAGATGCTCGTGTTGAAACGCAATTGAATGACAATGCAGAGAATGCCGGTTTTGCCCTGCTCGCACATGATGTGCGATCATCGTTGTTTGGCTTGCTTGGAAGCCTTGAGCTGATTGATGACGCGAGCTTGCCGGAAGACACTCGCGAACGTCTGAAGCGGGCTCGTGCATCCGGGGCGATGCTAAGCGATCTGCTGGGGTTGGTGTTTGGCGGTGTGGATGTTGCGGAAGATAAAGCCCCGCTGGACGTGCGCGACGAATTGGAGTTGATGGCCCAACGCTGGCAGGACCCGGCTGAACAGGTTGGCGTGAGGGTGCACATCGCGATGCCTGAAACTACGCCGAAGATCAACGTTATCGACCGCGTAGGTTTCCACAGGGTCTTCAATAATTTGATCGGTAATGCCGTCAAGTTCGGGCAAAACGGTACTGTGACCGTCAGTGTCGAAGATGCCGGCGACTCCATTACGTTTGCTATTCGTGATAATGGTCCGGGGTTC
Organism: Rhodobacterales bacterium UBA3080; assembly: GCA_002366645.1. Taxonomy (GTDB): domain Bacteria; phylum Pseudomonadota; class Alphaproteobacteria; order Rhodobacterales; family Rhodobacteraceae; genus NORP23. Next base: position 7,454 of record DFBM01000095.1, read on the forward strand.
AGCGAAGACTCGTTGAAGATGCTGTTTGAGTTCCGGGGCCGCCCCGAAGATTCCCCGAAGGAGGGTTCGGGGCTCGGACTGTATATATCCAAAAAGTTGGTTACCGAGGCTGGCGGTCAGATTTCTGTGCAAAATCATGAAGATGGAGGCGCCTATATCACCGTTACGTTCCCGACATCGGATGCGGATGCGCCCCCTTCGTTACCGGCAACTGGGGATGGTTTACCTGATTTGAGTCATCTGAACCTGTTGCTTGCCGAGGATAACCTCACCAATCAACTGGTAGTGACGCAAATGCTTGCGAGTATGGGAGCAAAATTCACTGTCGCATCGGACGGGGTGGAGGCGTTGGAATTGTTCGAGCGTGACGATTTCGACGCCGTACTGCTTGATATCGAGATGCCACGCAAGTCGGGGTTGGAGGTTTTGCGGGAAATACGCGCACGTGACGACCAGAAGTCAGCGACGCCTCTGATTGCGCTGACTGCATATGTGATGCAAGAACATCGTGAAAAAATAAACGCCGCCGGAGCGGATGGTCTTATCGCCAAACCCATCGCGGGTATCGCGCCGCTAGGCCAGATGATACTCGAATATGTTCATGGAATGGCGACACCCCAGAATTACGCAAAACCAGCCGTCTCGGAGCGTGACACCGGGTTTATTGATCGCAAAATTTACGACCAAATCACCAAAACCATTGGCCCAGATTTCCTGAGTGAGTTTCTAGAAAAAGTTGTCCTCGACCTGAACTCAATTGGCGAAGGTTTGAAGGCGGCTGAAGAAGCGGGCAACTTTACGGAAATGCGTTCCCACAGCCATATTCTGATTTCCGTGGCAGGGGCGATCGGGGCGACGAACCTGCAAAACCTTGCACAGGAACTCAACTCGGCTGCGCGCTCCGGTGTTGCGCAAAAAACTAGGCCATTGAATTTGATCTGTCAGGAAGGCATTCTAACGGTCGTATCCTTCCTTGTGAACGAAACCGAAAGCTAGCTTTTAATGAACCCTTCACTGCTTTTGGTCGAAGATACTCCGTCGCTCTCGATGGTATATGAAGCCGTACTGACCAAAGCGGGTCATGCGGTCGAGTGTGCCTTTTCGGTCAGCGAGGCGCGCGAGCGATTTACAAAATCTAAGAACAAAATCGTGATGTTGGACCTTCTGTTGCCTGATGGTGATGGCATGGAGCTGATGTCGGAATTTATCGCGACGCAACCGGATGTGAAAATTATCGTCATCACCGCGAACGGCTCGATCAACCGAGCTGTTGAGGCGATGCGGTTGGGTGCCTTTGATTTCTTGGTGAAACCCTTCGATGAAACGCGCTTACTCTCCGCTGTCGATAACGCCCGCAAAGCCATGGCAAATGACAAAGACATTCCCCTCGGCACCGATAGTGACCAAAGTTTTCAGGGTTTCATCGGTGCCTCGAAAGCTATGCAGGACATTTACGGCATGGTCCGCAACATCGGTCGTTCGACTGCGACGGTTTTTGTGACGGGAGAGAGCGGCACAGGCAAAGAGCTCTGCGCCCAGGCAATCCACGATGTTTCGAACCGGAAGAACGGCCCTTTTGTTCCACTAAACTGCGGCGCAATCCCGCGTGATTTGTTGGAGTCCGAAGTTTTCGGCCACCTCAAGGGATCGTTTACGGGTGCCATTGCGGACAAGAAGGGCGCCGCTGCGATGGCGAGCGGCGGGACGCTGTTTCTTGATGAAATTTGCGAGATGGATCTGGGCCTGCAAACTAAATTACTCCGCTTTTTGCAAACCTCGACGATCCAGCCGGTAGGTGCGACCAGACCAAGCATGGTGGATGTCAGGATTGTTTGTGCAACCAATCGCGACCCGCTAGCCGAAGTCCGGGCGGGCCGTTTTCGGGAGGATCTATATTACCGGTTGCACGTCGTTCCGATCCATTTGCCCCCGCTGCGCGACCGCGCCGACGATATTATGTTGATCGCGAGCCGGATGCTGGCGCGGTTTTCCGACGAAGAGGGGAAAAGTTTTTCCGAATTTGGCGATGAGGTGACTGAGATATTCATGCGCTATGCATGGCCGGGCAACATTCGCCAGCTTATGAATGCGATCCGCAATGTTGTCGTGTTGAACGATGGTCCGGTGGTTTTGCCTGAAATGCTGCCGTCCGAAATCACGATGGCGTCGCTGGGTAAACACAACGGAAACGCCCCGAATACACCGTTTGCTGCCCCGCTGGATAACGGAAAATTCACACCAATCAATGTGTCTGCGTTCATCGGCACTCCGCTTGCCACATTAGAGCGCGAGTTTATTGAAGCCACGATCGAATTTTGCGACGGCTCCATCCCGCAGGCTGCGCGTTTGCTGGATGTTTCCCCTTCAACGCTTTATCGAAAAAAAGAAAGCTGGGAGAAAACGTAAGTTTCTCGAACTTTCTCGCGCCAATCGCTTGCCCAACAGGGCCTCTATTCTATACTCCCGAAGTGATATCATACATTTTGCGAGGATTTTTAATGGACCTTTTCAAAGCCGCAATGGCCGCACGAGAAAACGCCTATGCTCCATATTCCAACTTTCAGGTTGGCGCTGCAATCCGTGGCGCATCGGGTAAAATATATGCCGGATGTAACGTCGAAAACGTTGCGTATCCAGAAGGCACCTGCGCCGAGGCCGGAGCAATTGCAGCAATGGTGGCAGCGGGTGAAACCGAAATTTCCGAGGTGCTGGTTGTTGCCGGCGGTGCCTCTCAAATTACGCCATGTGGTGGGTGCCGTCAGAAAATCGCCGAGTTTGCCGCGCGCGAAACCGTAGTACATCTGGCTGATCTTTCGGGTGCGATCGAAGATGTAACTGTCGGTAATTTGCTACCCGTAAGCTTTGACAAAGACCACTTGGTTGGAAGCTGATATGGCACGCGCATTAATTCTGGTTCTCGATTCCGTGGGCTGCGGCGGCGCGCCGGACGCAGCGCAATTTGGTGACGAAGGGTCGAATACACTTGGTCATATTGCTGATGCCTGTGCAAACGGGCAAGCGGAAGAAGGTCGTAGTGGTCCGCTAAAACTGCCAAATCTCGATCAGTTGGGTTTAGGGGCAGCGATCAGGCTGGCGTCTGGCCATCCCGCGCCCGGCCTTGATGCTGGTCCGGTCGGGACATATGCGGCGGCGACCGAGATTTCACAGGGCAAAGACACACCGTCGGGTCATTGGGAGCTGGCCGGTGTGCCGGTGCCTTTCGACTGGCGGTATTTTCCTGACACAAAACCCGCCTTCCCGCCGGAATTGATTGCCGAATTTGTTAAGCGCGCGGACCTGCCCGGTATCCTCGGGGATTGTCATGCTTCGGGTGTGCCGATCATTCGCGAGTTGGGGGAGGAGCATATCCGCACAGGTAAACCAATATGCTATACTTCGGCGGACAGCGTCTTCCAAATAGCAGCGCATGAGCAGCATTTCGGGTTGGAGCGGCTGTACGAAATTTGTGAAATCGCCGCCGAAATTTTTCATCCCCTGATGATCGGCCGTATCATTGCCCGTCCGTTCATCGGCGAAACGCCCGCAGATTTTTCACGTACGATCAACCGCAGGGATTTGGCGATTGAACCGCCAGAGGACACAATCTGTGACCGCGTTATAGCCGCTGGCGGACGCACTCTGGCGGTAGGAAAGATCGGTGATATTTTTGCCCATCGTGGCATCTCGGAATTAAAAAAAGGTAAACCTGATCTGGAACTGGTTGACGACTTGCTGGACTTCATGGCGGACGCGAAAGATGGAGACTTGATTTTCACCAACCTTGTGGAATTCGACAGCCTTTACGGTCATCCGCGCGATGTTTCCGGATATGCGCGGGCGCTCGAGGCGTTTGATGTGCGTTTGCCCGAGATACTCGCAGCGTTGAAGCAAGATGACTTGTTGATAATTACGGCAGATCATGGCAACGACCCGACTTGGCGCGGCACTGAGCATACACGTGAGCGAGTACCGGTTTTATGCGCTGGCCCCAGTCTTACGGATCGTGAAATCGGTCTTGTACAAATGGCTGACGTGGGCGAAACAGTCGCGGCGCATTTGGGATTGGAACCCGGGCGTCACGGCAGGAGTTTTTTATGACAAATTGGAAGACGGTTCCAAAAACCGAGTTGCATTTACATATTGAAGGGGCGGCGCCTCCTGATTTTATCCGGATGTTGGCGGCGGAAAAAGGCGTCGACCTCTCGAAGATATTCAAAGAAGATGGCAGTTATCGCTGGAAAGATTTTGCGGAGTTTTTGCAGACTTACGAAGCTGCCTGCACGGTTTTGCAGACTCCCGACGACTTCCGGCGACTGACCGAGGCTGTTCTGGACGAGAGCGCCGCGAATGGTGTGATCTATGCCGAGATGTTTCTGTCACCCGATTTTTGCGGTGGTGGTGATCTGGAGGC
>DFBM01000095.1:11951-12764 GCA_002366645.1 Rhodobacterales bacterium UBA3080
GGTTTGTTGACCGGTTACGGTATGGGCGGCGAGGAGCGGCACCTGAAGGCGGTGGATTTTGCGCCTTCGTTCGAGATTGCGGCTGCCGCCGGTTTGGGCTTGACCAGCCATGCCAGCGAGATTTGCGGGGCGGACAGTGCGCGCGAAACGCTTGATTCCATCAATGTGACGCGGATCGGTCACGGTGTTCGCTCGATCGAGGACCCTGAACTGGTGCGGCGTTTGGCCGACGAACAAATTGTGCTGGAGGTCAATCCAGGCTCCAATATTGCGCTGAATGTATTCCCTAGCTGGGCGGACCATCCGATCGATGCGCTGCGCAAGGCCGGCGTGCCGGTTACGGTTTCAACGGATGACCCGCCGTATTTTTATACGGACATGACGCGCGAATATACTATGCTGCACGAGACCTTTGGCTGGGACGTTAGTGATTTTAACGAAACAAATCGCACAGCGATGAACGCAGCCTTTTGCGACGATGAAACGCGGCAGCGCTTGCTGGCGCAATTTGAATAGGGAACCGGGAAAATGATGAACGACCACTTAACAATCGTTAAACATCCGCTAATTCAGCACAAACTTTCAATGATGCGCGANNAAGGATACGCCGAGCGGCCTTTTTCGCCAGTTGTTGCGCGAAATCAGCCAGCTACTCGCCTATGAAATCACGACCGAGCTGCCGATGACGACCAAGCGGATTGAAACGCCGATGGTCGAAATGGATGCGCCCGTTTTGGAGGGGCGAAAACTTGCGTTGATCTCGATTCTTCGGGCTGGCAACGGCTTGCTGGACGGGGTTCTGGAGTTGATCCC
>DFBM01000095.1:12858-12985 GCA_002366645.1 Rhodobacterales bacterium UBA3080
CGTGGACCCGATGCTGGCGACAGGAAACTCGTCGGTCGCGGCGATTGATTTGTTGAAGGAAGCAGGGGCGAAGAACATTCGTTTCCTCTGCCTTCTTGCGGCCCCCGAAGGTGTTGCGCGCATGAAA
>DFBM01000095.1:13009-13177 GCA_002366645.1 Rhodobacterales bacterium UBA3080
AGAGGCGCATCCGGATGTGCCGATTGTAACGGCTGCGCTGGATGAGCGCCTGAACGAGCTTGGCTACATTGTGCCGGGTCTTGGTGATGCTGGTGATCGGATGTTTGGTACCAAATAGATGTTAACACATCGCTTCTAATCTGAGGCGCGCGATTTGGTGAACCTGAT
>DFBM01000162.1 GCA_002366645.1 Rhodobacterales bacterium UBA3080
TTAGTTGTTTGGAAATAACCATCAGTAGTATGTGCAGGTTGGTTAATTGGATCTACGAAATATCCGCCTACGGTATACGGGGCGTAGTAATAGGCTGGGTCGCCCTCATAACCAGGAAAAAAATAACCGGGATAAGTATAACTATCTACATAATACCCATCGCGGTAATAAGCAGGGAAATACTGTCCTTCTATATATGTTTCACTAACGACCCCGGAAGCGTAGCGGTTTTCCGCATGGATACCGTCACCGTTACTTCCGCTGACTCCACCACTTACGGTAATGATTAAATCGTCGAAACGGTTTTCAGCATATATTCCGGCTTCAGCGCCGGAAACCGCTCCGCTACCGCCTGTTATCGTAAGCGCACCTGTGCCATAATTTTGTGCGTTAATTCCATCGGAATAGGTACCTGTCGTATTGCCTGCGCCCAAAGTAATTGACAATGCGCCGCTGTATTCGGAGTTCACTACTTCGATACCACCGCCACCCGATATATTCCCAGTCGAAGTCAGTGTGACATCGCCATAAGAATTGTTCGAAATATTGATGGCTGTATTGAAAGCGGTAATCTCGCTATTGATATCAGCAACGATCGAGCCATCGGCGCCTTCAAGATCGCCATATACCCCTAGATGCTCTATTCTTATTCCATCGCCGCCTACAAATTCGGATGCTTCCGTGTCGAAATATTCGCTGTAAATTTTTGAACCAAGGTCGGACTGAACAAGGATATCGCCGTCGCCCGTCACCTCGATCGCTGGATCGCTGTCTCCTTGGGAATCAATATTGGCATCGGACAGAATGAAAACGCTGGGGTCCGTATTATAGAAATTTTGCGCGCCGTAAATATCCCCGTAGCAGAGGTAGGGGTTGGGCCCAAAACACATCCCAGCACTTGCTTGTCTGCCGTAACTAAAGAGCGCTGCAGTCATTAATGAAGTTGTTAGAAGCAGATTACTTTTCATTTTTTTGACGCGCATAATTACATCCAAACACATATGAACGTGAAGAGCGCAAACTCTACACGTACCTAAAAAAACCGATAACCTTTCCGTGAAGTTAGCATAAGTCAATGAAAAATCAAAATATTTCTGAATCGGCATAAAAATATGAATATTTGATTAAATTTCTTGCACCCCCAGCGTTTATATTATCTGCTTAGCCGGACCTAATTATTGTGCAGGAAGTATTTTGCTATGAGCGAACAGAAAACCGCCACTCGGCAACAGGGACCACGCAAGAAAAAAATGGAGCCGACGAAATATTCTATGTCCGGCGGACTCGTTGGTTTTCTGGCTGCGCAAAATATCTCGCTGGCGTTTTCGTCATACCAGTCGGGTAAACTATATCTGGTTGGTCGCGGCCCGAAGGGCGGCCTGAGGGTCAACGAACGGTTCTTTCAAAAAGCGATGGGTATTTCGGTTCAAGACAAAGACACAATTCTGCTTGTAACCGCCGCGCAAATCCTGAGTTTTAAAAACACGCTAGACCCCGGGCAGTTTATTAACCAGACCGAAGACGCCTGCTTTATCCCCCGCGTATCTTATACTACTGGCGCGTTGGATGGGCACGATGTGGGACAGTTGAACGACGGAAGTCTGGTATTCGTTAACACCCGTTTCAATTGCATCGCTACCTTATCAGAGCGCAAAGGTTTCAAGCCGATCTGGAAGCCCAAGTTCGTCTCGCAAATTATTAACGAAGACCGCTGTCACTTAAATGGAATGGCCATCGAAAACGGAGAGTTGCGCTACGCCACCGCGGTTAGCAAGTCCAATACCATCGACGGCTGGCGGGATCGGCGAGACAGTGGCGGTATCGTGATAGATATCAAGACCAACAAAATCGTGTGCGAGGGGTTATCCATGCCACATTCGCCACGGATGCATGACGGAAAACTGTGGGTATTAAACTCCGGCACTGGCGAACTCGGCTGGGTTGAGGTTGGCAAAACTGTCAAAACATCAAAATTTCATCCCGTCGCCTTTTGTCCGGGTTTCGTGCGTGGCCTTAGCTTTCACGGGAAGTATGCTTTTGTCGGGCTTTCCAAACCCCGCTACAAACGTTTCGAAGGGTTAGATCTGGACAAGAAGCTGGAAGAGGCAGACTCCGAACCTTGGTGCGGCGTGCAGATCATAGACCTTGAAACCGGTGCTTGTGTTCAGTGGTTGCGTCTGGATGGAGGCGTGGCCGAGCTTTACGATGTCGGCGTAGTACCCGACATCGCCTGCCCGATGTCGCTGGGGATGCTCACGAATGAGATAGCCACGCTGCTGACCCACGAAGAACTCGCGGGTTAAGTCGCTGACACTATCCCACTGAACTTGTCACGCGCCGTCACCCCCTACACTGCCGTCACGTTCATCCATCCTTTGCTTACCGCATGCTCCCCGTGCATTATGTGGGTTGGTATTAATGGAGGGCGGTGCAGATGGCGGAAGATGAAAACCGCCCAAAGCCCCATCACCGGTATATTGACCTCTACGATCAACCGTGACATATACAATCCCCGATTACGGAGAGGAATCGTAGTGGAGCCAGCTAGAGGTTTCCGATACTGCGTTTAGCCCGCCTTAAGTGCGTTCAAAGTAGGCGAACCTTACAACACCGGGCAGTTTTCTAGGAACTGCATAAGACCCCGAGGCTCATCCTCGCTGGCTAATCGTCAAATCTAACAACTGCCGAACGGCAACGAGCGCATCTGCGTTTGCACTGCTCTTCGCGATTAGGAACTTGACGATGCAAAAGCCATCAAAAGACAATTGTGTGGAAAAACTCCGTACTATTCCCGAAACCTGCCAACTAATGGGAATCCGCAAACACGCGCTTAGACGAGCCGTGTCTAGCGGCTTGGTCCCATATTACACGCCATTTGGTTCGCGCCGGTACGTGCGGATCAGCGAAGTTGAAGCGGCAATTGCCTCCCATACCGATCAATGGCTCCATGCCGATTTACAACGGTGGAGTCCTATCTAGTTCGATACGCTCGGCTGCACAAATTATGGAAAGCCGTAAAGCTTCAACGCAGAATGTCATGCGTCAAATCCGCCAGTCGACGGCATCTTCCTGGGCTAATATTCGCGTGGCGCGCGCATCAATTACGGCTGCAAGGCTACAAATTGAAGCCTCGGAAATCGCTTATGATGGTATTTTCGAGGAGACACGACTTGGTTCGCGTACAACGCTGGATTTGCTGGATGCCGAACAAGAGTTGCTTTCGGCCAAGTCAAATTTAGCTTCAGCGCAACGTGATGAATATGTGGCGGCGCTCAACCTTTTGTCATCCATGGGACTGCTGACCGTCAATAACCTCGACCTCGGAATTCCGGCTTATGACCCGGAAGTGAACTTCAAAGAGGTTACTAGCTCTGCGTCCACGTCATTCTCTGGCAGCCGCATCCTCGATGCGATCGGCGATCGCTGGAAGTAATTCGGTTGACGCGTAAGCGCGACCTCAGCCAATACTTGACGCGGCACTGTCAGACAAAACTTAGTTGAAGAGGTCAGGTGGTTCACTTAGCGTCGCCGGATGACCAAACCCAGCCCCTTTCGCTACTTCAAACCTCACCCGAGATTAGAGGCAGCCGCTGCGACTGTTTGATCAGTGCAGAGACAACGCTTTCGGTGTCTTTGTTGGCGACCTTTAACTTTTGAAAGCTTCGGTTTGCTAGAATTATTCGGCTACAGTTTTACTCCACTCGGCACAGGCTGAAGCGCGTACTTTGCGAAAAATATTTAGGGAGATCAGATGGCGTTGCAGATTGCATTGATTGAAGATGGCATCATGAACAGATAGAAATCGTTGCATTGACTCGGGTGATGTTAGCCGTTTTCGCACCGACGGCTGCTATCTAGTTGTGAACGATTTTTGCGATGAACTTAGGGCCATTGTCCGACTGAATGAATGCAGGAACATTGCGAAGGATAAGCAGGTCCGTCAGTTGCGTTAAACATACTGTATAAAAGGTCAACGGTTTTTATGACTTTGTTTTCAGTAAGCGAATAATAGATACTCGTGCCCTTTCTAGAGGAAGTGACCAGTCCGGCTGCACGTAGAATCTTTAATTGTTGGCTGGCCGCAGATTGGTGCAACGAAAGCAAAGTAGCCAATTCGCCAACCGATCTCGTCTGTTTAGACAAATGACATAATATTTTTAACCTACCTTCGTGAGACAAGGCTTTTAAGAGCTCGGATGCGACGTGAAATCCATCTAATTCTTGAAAAATCGCTAAATCTGAACAATTCGTAGAGGTCTGAGTTTTGGGCATTTCGTCCTCTTAAGCTACTAGTGTTGAAATGCATAGGTTAATTAGAAACTACATTGATATAAACTTAAGGGCCTCTGCATCCCAATTTGATCGCTTTCGTTGCCGCACACCCTCACCAAATTACGAAGCGGTGTTTCTTTCGGCCTTGGCTGAAGCTAGACAAACATGCTGCAAAGCACAAATCCAGCCTATTAGGGCAATAAATAGACATTTAATGTTATTTGATTAATTATTATGCAAAATTGTTACTGAATGCCCAGTATTTGAATCTACATTACTGTTAGTTCCAGCCGTGTGGTCCAAAAAAGGGGAGTGCAACTCAAATCATCAGCCTCGAAATATGCGGAAGGACCAGTTCATTGGGAGTTTGTCAATCGGCGTCCGCGTCCGGCAACACTACGGTGACCCGGGATTGCTTGCAAACCGGTGACGACATGTCCAAGAGGTAATGGGTTACCGATTCAATTGTTGTTATGGAAAATCAGCGTTTGTTGCAGTAGAATTTGCAAACTGGTTTGGTGCTTCTATACAGTGCTGAAACACAACTACGATCAGGAATACTATGCAATGAAAAATACAACGTCCAAACAACTTGTGGCAGTGATTGCAGCCATTGATGCAGCCAACGCCGAGGATTCAAGAGTAACCATGGTTGATGGTGAGGCATATCCATTTGAGAGTGTTTACGCGGACCGGATGACCGAAACGCTGGAAAAGCTCTATCCCGACGCGTCAGAATTGTTACGCATCGCTGCGAGGGCACAACACATTCGCCGATGGGAAATCCCGCGCGACAAATATCCGAAAAACCGCGAAGGTTATCAGAAATGGCGCCTAGAACTACGTAAGATGCATGCCGAGCTGGTTGGCGCAATCATGGCCGAAAACAGCTACAGTGCAGATGATATCGAACGGGTCGGAATGTTTCTTAAAAAGGAAAAGCTGAAAAAGGACGCCGAATCTCAAGCTCTTGAAAATGTAGTCGACGTTGTCTTTCTAGCCTATTACTGGGACGATTTTGCTGCCAAATACTCTCACTATGACGATGGCAAACTTATCGATATCGTCGGCAAAACTTTGCGAAAAATGTCAACCAAGGGTCATCAAGCGGCCTTAGCTCTGGACTTACCGGAAGACACAAAACGCATTGTACTTGCGGCTGTGGAACGTGAGAAAGACCGACTGTCGGCTATGGCTAAACACGAGGTTAGTTAAAAAAGGCAGGAGTTATGGTGGGTCTTTTATCGTTCGTGGCCGTATCTACTCCTGTTTTATCACCATTCCGGGAGACCCGACGGTGAGCCGTTGCCCACTTCGACATTTTCGACGCGGTCGTTTTTCGCTCACGTGCAACATTTTGGCAAAGTTCTTTTTAAAACGCGAAACCATATTTTGGCATTCGGAACAAGTGGCCGGCTTCCGCACTGAGAGACCGAGCTCACCCCTTGGGATGCGTCAGCCCGACTAATGTCTGGCCCAAGGAAGTTAGAAGAAAACCTTCGAAAACGCAGCGGATGACCGCTCTCCGCCTATTTTGTTGAAAAACTCGAGCCTGGGTTGGTTTTAGTATGAATTCGGATCATGAGCTAGGCTCGGCCTGCAACAAAGCTTCGGCATC
>DFBM01000113.1 GCA_002366645.1 Rhodobacterales bacterium UBA3080
AATTGCGGCGCATGAAAATGCGGTGTTGAAAATGGAAATGCTCAATCTCGGTTGCATTGCCGGTCCCCGTTAAAACACCGGCAATACTAGAGGAATTCAGTTCAGTTGCAACGCTCGGGCTACTTGACCCGTTTGTCGCGTGCCGCAAGAAGTTTCAGACGCAGAGCGTTGATCTTGATGAAACCTGCGGCATCTTTCTGGTCGTATGCACCGGCGTCGTCCTCGAAGGTCACATGCTCCTCGGAATAAAGCGAGTGTTCTGACCAGCGGCCAACCGTTTGCGCCATGCCTTTATACAACTTCAGACGAACGGTTCCGGTCACATGTTGCTGGCTGGTGTCGATCAGCGCTTGCAGCATTTCGCGTTCTGGCGAGTACCAGAAGCCGTTGTAGATCAGCTCGGCATACTTCGGCATGATCTCGTCTTTCAGATGCGCCGCACCACGGTCCAGTGTGATGGACTCGATGCCACGGTGTGCTTCGAGCATGATCGTACCGCCGGGCGTTTCATAAATGCCACGGGACTTCATGCCAACGAAACGGCCTTCTACAAGGTCAAGACGGCCGATACCGTGTTTGCCACCCAGTTCGTTGAGGGCGGTCAGCATCTCGGCAGGCGATAAGGCCTTGCCGTTCAAGGCAACCGGATCACCTTTTTCGTAAGTGATCTCGATGAACTCGGGCGTATTGGGCGCGTCTTCGGGGTGCACGGTCCGCTGATATACATAATCCGGAGCGGCGACCGCAGGATCTTCCAGAACCTTACCTTCCGAGGACGTGTGCAACAGGTTTGCATCAACCGAGAAAGGCGCCTCGCCGCGCTTGTCCTTCGCGATCGGGATCTGGTTCTTCTCAGCGAAATCGAGCAGTCTGGTCCGGCTGGAAAGGTCCCACTCACGCCAAGGCGCGATGACTTTGATGTCGGGGTTCAGGGCGTAGGCGCTCAGTTCGAAACGAACCTGATCGTTACCTTTGCCAGTTGCCCCGTGTGCGACGGCATCGGCACCGCATTCCGCAGCGATTTCAACAAGACGTTTGGAAATTAGCGGGCGGGCGATAGAAGTGCCTAGTAGATACAACCCTTCGTAAACAGCGTTTGCGCGGAACATCGGGAATACAAAATCGCGAACGAATTCTTCGCGGACATCTTCGATATGGATGTTTTCAGGTTTGATCCCCAGCAGTTCGGCTTTGGCCCGTGCAGGCTCAAGTTCTTCGCCTTGGCCAAGGTCCGCGGTGAAGGTAACAACCTCGCAGCCGTATTCCGTTTGCAACCATTTTAGAATGATTGAGGTATCCAGTCCGCCCGAATAGGCAAGGACAACTTTTTTGGGAACAAATGTTGCGTCTGACATGGGGATTCTCCGGCCGAAATTACGTCAGTGCAGCGTTTATGTGGTTTTTGAAGGCAGGGCAAGCGTAGCGAAACGTCGCGTCATGGATTGTTGCGGGAGTAAACGAAAACACCCGCAGAATTTCCTCTGCGGGTGTGAAATTCGTAGGCGAAAAAACAGGCCGTTGTTACGGCTCTGTAATTTCCAGAAGATCCCAAAGCGCTGTAATCGCGTCTTCGGTTATGTCCTTGTTTGCTGCCGCTTCAAGTGCGGTGTCTTCAACACCCTGTGCGTCCGAGAGTGCTGCTTCAGCTGTATCAACTTCGCCATCTACCACTCCGAGTGCCGACTCAGCATCCGCAAGCGCAGTTTCGGCCGATGTCACGGCTGCTGCAAAAGACGGATCGACTACGTAGGTTGCGTCGGCAGCCGCAAGCAGCTCTTCGGCAGCAAGCGCGGCTTGCGCCTCTGTCAATGCTGTCGCTGCGCCATCGCGCGTTGCTACCGCTAGATCATACGCTTCAACCGCTGAATCCAAATCGGCCTGCGCATCAAACGTTGCGTAAACTGCCGTTTCATAGGCGCGGATCAGGCCAACGCGGGAATTGTCGGAAGCGTTCAGGAACGCATTCTCGTTCGCATGGGCCGCGTTTAACGCACCAAGCGAAGAGGCCGTAGCACCGTTACCGTTGCTTTTGGAGTTCCCGTTGCCGTTATTACCGTTATTACCGCTATTTCCGTTACTATTGCCGCGATCGCTATTGCCATTGCCATTGTTGGCGTTGTCGCTTTTCGCAAATACTGGTCCGGAAACCATCGATACTGATGCAACTACTACGCCACCAAAGACCAGAGCACTCATGGCCAAAGCGGATACAGACGATTTTATGTAACGTTTCATAGGTCTGTCCTTAAGATTAAAATACCACGAAATTGTTAACGAATTACGCACAAGAGGTCAAAGCTTCCACGTCCGAAATATGAATAATTTGGAAAACCGAGCGGAAAAACGCCCAATGCTACCGTATATAGGGTTGTTTTGAGGGTTAAGTACTAACAGGTAAGACGAAACACTGAAGATCGGGCGAATCGTTGCGCTGTATCCCCGGTGCGGAATAGCAAAGATTGCGACTGTCTCAGATCCTGAATTAATCGACCTTCAAGACCCGGAGCCGAAATATGACACTGAACACCATCACGAACGGCGATCTTCAAGGGGTGCCTTTGTTGATTGCGCACGGGCTTTTTGGCACGGCTCGGAACTGGGGCGTATTGGCAAAGCGCTTTGCCAGTGATCGGCAGGTGTTTTCGGTGGATATGCGTAACCATGGTGAGTCCTTTCATGCGCCCTCCAATAGCTATCACGATATGGCTGACGATCTGGCCTCGGTGATTTCCGGCGGCGCGGGGCAGGCTAATGTTCTTGGTCATTCCATGGGGGGGAAAGCGGCGATGGTTTTGGCTGTATCGCGGCCGGAACTCGTTAAAAAGCTGGTGATCGCGGATATCGCGCCTGTGGGTTACGGGCACAGTCAGTCCGACAAAATTGCGGCGATGCGAGCCGTTGATTTGAGCAAAGTCGAGCGGCGTCGCGACGCCGAGGAGCAACTGGCGGAGTGGATCGGAGACCCGCAATTGCGTTCATTTTTGTTGCAAAGCCTGACGCTGGGAGAAGGCGGGCCGAGCTGGAAAGTCAACCTCGACGCACTCGATGCAGCGATGGCCGATATCATCGGTTTCCCCGATATTCCGGGGCGTTTCGAGGGGGAAGTACTGTTCCTTTCGGGTGGCGCATCGGACTATGTTCAGCCGCAGCACCACGACCGGATTCTGTCGTTGTTTCCTAATGCACAGTTCGAGAAAATCGACGGGGCGGGGCACTGGTTGCACGCCGAAAAACCACGCGAATTCGAGGCCGCAGTTGCCGAATTTCTAGCCTAGACGAATTGGTTAACGCAGCGTGGAAGCCGGACGTATTTCCGGTACACAACACGTACACAATGTGTACACAACCTGTATGTACAAACTGCGTTAACCTTTTTGTGGGGGCGTTAATCCCGTTAACCTTTTGCTGGCCGTCTAGATCATCTCGATTGCCAGCGCGATGCCCTGACCGCCGCCGATGCACATGGTTATCAGACCTTTGGAACCGCCAATGCGCTCCAGTTCATAGATCGCTTTCAGAGTGACGATTGCGCCGGTTGCACCGACCGGATGGCCAAGCGCGATTGCGCCGCCGTTCGGGTTCACTTTGGCGGGGTCGAGACCTAGCGCCCGATTAACGGCGCAGGCTTGGGCGGCGAAGGCTTCGTTGCTTTCGATGACATCAAAGTCCGACGCTGACAAACCTGTGCGTTTCAGCAACATCTCCACCGCTGGAATCGGGCCGATCCCCATGACCTCGGGGCGGACGCCCGCGTGGGCGTAGCCCAGAATGCGGGCCTTCGGTTTCAGTCCGGCCCGCGCAGCGGCGTCGGCAGTCGCCAGCACCATGGCGGCAGCGCCGTCGTTGATACCGGACGCATTGCCTGCGGTTACCGTGCCGTCTTTCTTGAATGCCGGTCGTAATCCGGCAAGCGCGTCGGCGCTGGTCGCCTTGGGATGTTCGTCGGTGTCAAACAGGACGGTATCGCGGCGAACTTTAACTTCGATTGGTGTGATCTGCGATTTGAAGTGACCCGCCGCAATCGCGGCCGCAGCGCGGCGCTGGCTTTCAAGCGCGAAGTCATCCTGATCGGCGCGGGTGATATCATGTTCTCCGGCGACGTTTTCAGCCGTAACCCCCATGTGACCCGAGCCAAACGGGCAGTTCAACGTTGCCAGCAACATGTCCTGCATGTTTGCGTCGCCCATCTTTTGACCCCAGCGGGCTTGCGACATGAGGTAGGGTGCGCGGCTCATGCTTTCTGCACCACCCGCAACCGCAAATTCGGCATCGCCCAGCATCAAGGTCTGTGCGGCCGAGACAATCGCCTGCGCACCCGAACCGCAAAGCCGGTTGACGTTCATCGCCGGCGTGCTGTCAGGAATACCGGCATTTATGGCAGCGACACGGCTTAGATACATGTCGCGCGGTTCGGTGTTGATGACATTTCCGAATACCACGTGGCCGATCTGGGCCGGATCTACGCCGGTCCGTTTCAGGGCTTCGGCGGTAACGTGGGTCGCCAGATCAACAGGCGGGATACCGGCGAGGCTGCCGCCAAATGTGCCGATAGCCGTGCGGGCGCCGTCAAGGATTACGATGTCGTTTGTCATGGGGTTCTCCGGTTAAAACTTTCCGGAATAATGCATGGTGGTGCCGGTCTTCGCAACAGCGACGCCACGTACACCGCTATTGCTATTGCCCGGTAAGGGTGTCGAGCGCCTGATCTAGCGCCGCGCGCTGATCTGCTGGCAGTTTGTCCAGAACGCTGGCTTGGTATTTGCGGGCCATCGGTGCGATTTTAGCCATCAGACGTTTGCCCTTTAATGTCAGGGAAAGCTCGACCAGCCGTTTATCAACGGGGTGGGTGTTTTTGGCGACTAAACCTGCGGCCTCCAGCCGTTGCGCCGCCCGTGTCACCTTGGGTTTGCCCATATCCACCCGCTGATGGATTTCGCGAATGCTGACCTTTTCCTGTTGCGAAAGATGCGCGATGACACGCCATTCGGCCTGAGTCAGGTCGAAGGTTTTGCCGTAAACTCTGGCGAAATCCTCGTTGATGCTACGCGACAGGACCGCCAGTCGGTACGGCAGGAATTCGTCTAGATCAAAGGTGCTCATGCTTGACTTCATTTCATTTGCAACGATATTGTCAGCGCAAACAAGCCACGGATTTTGCCGATTTGCAAGGCCTCGAATAAAGGATGCCGAATTGCCGTTGATGCGAAGCTGGGTGGAAAGCGCAAATTCCCCCGACACAAATTTTCCACTGAACAACCTGCCATACGGTGTATTTGGCCGCGGGGCGGACGAGCCTGTTTGCGGCGTCGCGATTGGCGATATGGTTCTGGACCTTGCTGTGCTGGAAACGGTCGGCCTGTTGGCATTCGAGGACGGCGACGAGATTTTCAATCTGCCTTTCCTGAATGGCCTGATGGAGACCGGCCCGCAGGCGTGGGCAGTGGTGCGCGAAAACCTGATCGAACTGCTGGCCGAGGGTGGCAATGATGCGTTGTCCGGAAACCCCGCTCTGCGCGGCGCCGCGCTGGTGCCTTTGCAGGATGTTACCCTCTACATGCCGTTTCTTGTGGCGGAATACACAGACTTTTATGCGGGCAAGCAACATGCGATCAACGTTGGCACGATGTTTCGCGGGGCCGAGAATGCCTTGCCGCCAAACTGGCTGCATATCCCCATCGGTTATAACGGCCGCGCCTCCAGCGTTGTGGTTTCGGGGACAGATATCCACCGGCCACAGGGGCAGTTGAAGTCGGCGGATGAGGCTGCACCGCATTTCGGTGCGTCGGCGCGCATGGATATCGAGCTGGAGCTCGGTGCAGTCGTCGGTGTCCCGACCGAAATGGGCAAGCCTGTCACAACGTCTGAAGCGGATGAAATGATCTTTGGCTATGTGCTGCTGAACGACTGGTCGTCGCGCGATATTCAGGCATGGGAATACCAACCTCTCGGCCCTTTTCAGGGCAAAGCTTTCGGCACGTCGATCGGCCCGTGGGTGGTCACCAAAGCGGCGTTGGAGTCGTTCCGGTGTGTAGCACCGGAGCGCGACGAGCCGCTTCTTCCTTATTTGTCTGAACCCAAACCGGGGCTTTATGATATAAACCTCGAAGTCACGATGCAGCCCGAAGGCGCGCCTTTGGCAACCACGATCTGCAAGACGAATTACAATCGGATGTATTATTCTGCGGCCCAACAGCTGACCCATCATGCGGTCGGGGGCTGCCCAATGAACACGGGCGATTTGCTTGGATCGGGGACGATCTCGGGGCCGGACAAATCGGAATACGGCTCGCTGCTCGAAAAATGCTGGGGCGGCAAGGAACCCTTCACGCTCGACACCGGCGAAGTGCGTACTTTCTTAGAGGATTACGACCGAATGACCCTGCGCGGCTGGACTTCGGGTGACGGATATAAAATTGGATTTGGCGAATGCACCGGGCGGATACTTCCGGCGGTGCAGGAACCGGACTGGACAAAATAGGATAGCAACATGGCTAAGGCATTCGCGTCGCAAGGCGATATGGAAGACAAGAAAATCAGTTTCACCGAGGTGGGGCGTGATCTTTGGGCGTTTACCGCCGAGGGCGATCCGAATACCGGTGTGATTATTGGCGATGACAGCGTGATGATCGTCGATGCGCAGGCGACTCCGCGTATGGCGAACCGCGTGATCGAGGAAATTCGGAAAGTTACCGACAAGCCGATCAAATATGTGGTACTGTCGCATTATCATGCGGTGCGTGTGTTGGGCGCTTCGGCTTACGGCGCCGAGCAGATTATCATGTCCGACAAGGCTGGCGCGATGGTTTCCGAGCGCGGGCAGGAAGATTGGGACAGCGAGTTCCAGCGTTTTCCACGTCTGTTTCAGGGACACGAGAGCATTCCGGGCCTGACGCGTCCAACCATGACTTTTGCTGGCAAGATGTCGGTTTATCTTGGTAAGCGACGCGTTGATCTGATGCATCTGGGGCGCGCGCATACCGCAGGCGATATCGTTGCATGGGTCGCGGACGAGCAGGTTATGTTTACGGGTGACATCGTTGAATACCACTCGGCGTGTTATTGTGGCGATGGGCATTTTGCCGATTGGGGCAATACGCTCGACGCGATCAAAGCGTTCCGGCCACGGGCGATTGCGCCGGGCCGCGGCGATGCGTTGGTGGGTGACGACATGGTTAACGCCGCCATCGAGAACACGCGCGATTTTGTTGAAAGCACTTATTGGCCAGCGGCTGCGGTTGCGGCGCGCGGTGGCAGTCTGAAAGAAGCATGGGATGCGGTTCGGGCGGAGTGTGACCCGAAGTTCGCGGACTACGCGATTTACGAACACTGCCTGCCGTTCAATGTGGCACGGGCTTATGACGAGGCGTTGGGCATGGATAATCCGCGCATCTGGACGGCCGAACGCGATTTGGAAATGTGGGCTGATTTACAGGGGTAAGTTATGAACAAGATATTCGAGACACCGCTTTATCCTTACGTCCGCTCGGCGGATCAGGACGAAACGCAGCCGGTTCGCCGCCCTGTGGTGATCATCGGGGCAGGTCCGATTGGATTGGCCGCGGCGATTGATCTGGCGCAGCAGGATGTGCCGGTGGTGGTGCTCGATGATAACGATAAGGTCAGCAACGGCTCGCGGGCGATTTGTTTTGCGAAACGACCGTTGGAGATTCTGGACCGTCTGGGTTGCGGCGATGTGATGGTCGAAAAGGGTGTGACGTGGAGTGTTGGCAAGGTATTCGGCGGCGACAGCCCGATTTACGGATTCGACCTGCTGCCGGAGGCGGGGTACAAGCGGCCTGCTTTCATCAATTTGCAGCAGTATTATCTGGAGGAGTATCTGGTAGCGCGAGTGCGGGCGCTTCAGGCGGAAGGCAAGGATATCGATCTTCGGGGCGGCAATCGTGTTGTTGCTATCGGATCGCATACAGAGCATGTGACGCTGGAAATCGAGACTCCGGACGGGCCGTATATTCTGGAAGCGGAGTGGCTGATTGCCGGTGACGGGGCTGGCTCGCCAACGCGGCGGATGCTGGGGATCGATTTTGTCGGGCGGGTGTTCGAGGATAATTTCCTGATCGCGGATGTGATCATGGAGGCGGATTTCCCGACGGAGCGCTGGTTCTGGTTTGACCCGCCTTTCAACCGCGGGCAATCGGCCTTGCTGCATAAACAGCCGGACAACGTCTGGCGCATTGATTTGCAGCTTGGCTGGGACATTGACCGCGAGGCGGAGAAAAAGCCGGAGAACGTGATCCCTCGCCTTAAAGCGATGCTGGGCGAGGATGCGAAATTCGAGCTGGAGTGGGTCTCGATCTACACGTTCCAGTGTCGGCGGATGGAGTCTTTCCGGCATGGGCGGGTTCTGTTTGCGGGGGATGCCGCACATCAGGTTAGCCCGTTCGGAGCGCGTGGGGCGAATTCCGGGTTCGAGGATGTCGACAATCTGGTCTGGAAGCTGAAGCTGGTGATTGACGGTTTGGCACCGGAGAGCTTGCTCGATTCCTATAATAGCGAACGAACCTATGGTGCCGATGAAAACATTCTGAATTCGACAAGGGCCACGGATTTTATCACGCCGAAGTCGGATGCCAGCAAAGCGCTGCGGGACGCGGTGCTGGGACTGGCGAAGGAATACGATTTCGCCAAGTCGATGGTAAATTCAGGACGTTTGGCGCGGCCCTGCACCTATGACGGCTCGGTTCTGAACGGGGCGGATACGGACTTGCCCCGCCGGACAAGGCCGGGTTCCACGGCGGCGGATGCACCGTTCGGGGATGGCTGGCTGATCGACAAGCTGGGCGGTGGATTCCAGTTGCTGGCGATTGATGTCGAAGTGCCGGACGCGCTGGAGGTGGATGGGGTTGCTATCTCGGCGCTGAAGCTGGCCGCCAAGGGCGCGCCGGAACTGGCGGAGCGATATCTCGGCGATGCGAAGGGTGCGGTGTATTTGATGCGGCCGGATCAAGTCGTCGCGGCACGTTGGACCGAATATGACGAGGCGGCGGTGGTCGCGGCCGTTAACACCGCAACAGGGAGGGCGAAATGAGTAGCTTGAATACAGAGCCGAACTTGGCTGATCCCGATGACTTCTATGCGGAGCTTCTGGAGATGCTTGATGACAAAGACGAGAAACAAAGCCGCGAGATTCACGCGCGTTTGATCCTGTTGTTGTCGAACCACATCGGGGATCGTGAGATATTGAGTGAAGCTATGAAAATTGCAGCGAAGGCTGCTGGATAAAGGGGAATATACAATGAAAGTCGAACAAATTCACCACGTGGCCTATCGGTGCAAAGACGCCAAGGAGACGGTCGAATGGTATGGCAAGATGCTGAACATGGATTTCATCTTGGCGATTGCCGAGGATCGCGTGCCGTCCACTCATGCGCCGGACCCCTACATGCATGTGTTTATCGACGCTGGCAAAGGGAATGTCTTGGCGTTTTTCGAACTTCCGACGCAGCCCGAAATGGGGCGGGATCTGAATACGCCCGTGTGGGTGCAGCATATTGCGTTCAAGGTTAAAGATCGCGCCGAACTGATCGAATTCAAGGAGCATCTGGAGGCAAACGGGGTGGATGTTTTGGGGGTCACCGACCACTCGATCTTCCATTCGATCTATTTCTTCGATCCCAATGGCCATCGGGTTGAGCTGGCGTGTCCGGACCCTGACGAGGACGCGATGCTGGCGAAGCTCGACGAAGTTAAGTGGGAGATGCTGGAAGAGTGGTCGAAGACCAAAAAGGCCCCCAAGCATGCGGAATGGATGCATTCGAAAGAGCTTAACAGCTAGTTAAAATACCAGCGCTGTCGCGGCGAGGATTGCGACGGCGACCAGCCAGCTGCGCCAGAGAACCCTGACCGAGGCTTCGATATCCATCGGTCCGAGGGGCTTGCGGCCTAGCGGATTCACCCACGGCAGATCGGTCATGGCGCCGTTATAGCTACGCGGGCCGGAAATCGCGATTCCGAGCACGCCAGCCATAGCAGCTTCGGGCCAGCCGGCGTTGGGCGAGCGATGGTGCTGCGCGTCGGCCTGCATAACGTCCCACGCCGCTTGCGACCAGTAGGCAAGGCAAATCAGGCCGCCGGTAAGGCGGGCCGGAGCCCAGTTGATGATATCGTCGAGACGGGCTGCAGCCTTGCCGAATTCTTCGTACCGCTCATTACGGTGTCCGATCATGCTGTCGGCAGTGTTGATGACTTTGTAAACCACGATCCCCGGTAGGCCGAAGAGCAAGAACCAGAAAGCGGGCGCGATCACCCCGTCGGAGAAATTTTCAGCGGCGCTCTCGATCGCGCCACGGGCGACGGCGCTTTCGTCGAGGTTTTCCGGGTCGCGCCCGACGATCATTGAAACGGCGCGGCGTCCCTCGGACAGGCTGCGGCGCAGGGCGTCGGCGACTTCGGTGACATGTTGGGTCAGGCTTCGCTGTGCGAGCAGAATGGCGGCGGCGATAGCCTCAAAAAGACCAGCGTCGGGGATGGCGGTGATCAGCAAGCTGACAACCAGCGCGCCTCCGATCAGTATGGAAATCGCGGCAGTGCCGGCACGACGGCGGTTTTCGCCGTGGTTCAGACGATTGTCGAGCCATTCGACGGCACGCCCCATCACAGTCGCCGGATGAGGTAGGCGCGACCAGAGCCAATCCGGTTCCCCGAGAATTGCATCAAGTAGAAGCGCTATTAGTAGTAGCTCGAGTGTGGTCATTTGGTGGTCTCTGTCTTCTGGCCGACAAATATCGAAAAAATCAATATCATCGCGATGGCTGCTCGGCTATTCATTTGTTAAGGATTAGTGGGCGATAATCCTGATTATCCAATGGGTTATGTTGTATGTATAGCATTTTTAACCACAACATATAGCCCGTTAATCATTTGTTAATACATTTGGTAAATATTTACATAATTGTTAACGGAAATTTATAGATTCGATTACCGGAGAAAGTGATGCGGATACTGCTGGTGCAGCATAACGAAGACCTGTCAAACTTGTGGACGCGCTTTTTGCAGCGGCAAGGAGTCGAGGTTGTGCAGGCCGCTACGCAGGGCGAGGCGATAAACCTGTTGCGGTTCGAGGCTTTCGATGCGCTGGTTCTGGATCTCGTGTTACCTGATGGCGGCGCGATCGCCATTTCGGATTTTGCGACCTATCGGTTCCCGGATGTGCCAATTATCGCGGTCACGAGCACCAGTTTCTTCTCGGACGGATCTATATTCGATTTGATCCCCAACGCCCGCAGCCTGATGCGGACGCCGTTGCGACCCGACGATCTGGCGGCTGTTCTGGAGCATTATGTTCCGAAGAAAACCGACACCATCACCGAAAACCAAGTGGCCTAGTGCCGCGGATTTTCGCATAATTGTAACTTGACGTTAAGATGTTATTGGCAAACGATAGGCCGGTACCAAGACGGAGTTAACGATGGAAACCCATTTTTCGGCAGATGTAATGGCGGGCTTGCAAAAAGCGCGCATGAAAGACGCAATCAAGAAGAACCGGCTGCGCGTGCACGACGGCGAGGCGGAGCATGCAGTACTCAAAATCTGGGAGAGCGGCTTTTCGATGGTGGCGGGAAATGCGCCGCATTTGCGCGGGTTTGTTGACCTTTTTGATGGCGGGCGACATTTGCTGCAATGCCTTGTAATCCATTCCGAACCCGACGGCAGCGTTATGAATTACGAGTTCAAGCGGCGGACCGTGGCAACCGATAATGCACCCAAAGATTATGTTGTCGATGCAAATGCGCCTGTGGCGTTGATCGGCAAATAGGCTTAAAGAAAACCCCAACGGACAATTGGCCTTTCACAGACACGGGGAAATACGATGAGTCGCACTGTTTACGTTAACGGGGAATATCTGGCCGAAGAAGACGCCAAGATCAGCATTTTCGACCGCGGTTTTCTGATGGCTGACGGGGTTTACGAGGTTACCTCGATTCTTGACGGTAAGATGATTGACTTTGACGGGCATATGAAACGTCTGGCCCGCTCGTTGAACGAACTGGATATGGCGACACCTACGACGGATGCCGAGCTGGAAGAAATTCACCGTAAACTGATTCTGGCGAACGATGTGAACGAAGGTCTGGTGTATCTTCAGGTAACGCGCGGTGCGGCGGATCGGGATTTTGTGTTTCCGGTGGGCGTTACGCCTAGTCTTGTTTTGTTTACGCAAACGAAGAATCTTAACAATCCGGCAATTGCCGAGGCGGGCATCAAAGTGATTTCGGTTCCCGATCTTCGCTGGGGACGCCGGGACATCAAAACCATTCAGCTGCTCGCGCCGTCGGTTGGCAAAATGGCGGCGAAGGCTGCTGGTGTCGATGATGCGTGGCTGGTTGAAGACGGGCAGGTTACGGAAGGTACGTCGAACAATGCCTACATCGTTAAAGAGGGCAAGATCATCACGCGGCATCTCTCGAACGATATCCTGAGCGGAATCACACGCGGCGCGGTTCTGCGCTTTGCACGCGAGGCGCAGATGGAAGTGGAGGAGCGGAGCTTCTCGATCGAAGAGGCGCAACAGGCGGACGAGGCATTTGTCACTTCGGCGACGACCTTTGTGCTGCCGGTTATCGAGATTGATGGCGCTGCGATTGGCAGTGGAAAGCCCGGTCCCGTCGCGAAACGTCTGCGCGAAATCTATCTGGATGAAAGCCGTAAATCCGGAACCTGACTGGTTCCGAGGCTACTTATTGCGGGTAAGCTCTTTACGGGAACGATTCTGTTCGGCTTGCCATGGGATATCCTCGTTTCCGACACCGCGGGCGTGACGGTCACGGGCAGCGTCGAGAATATCACCTGAGGCATGTTCCTCGATCAGCCGCATGGTGTTGGCTTCGATGGTTTCCTCGAGTCGCGCCATAAACGTTGGCTGGTCAAGACCGAGTTCGATCGGCGGCAGGAATTCAAACGCGCCGGTTTGGTTCATGTATTTTACCTTGTCGCGACGCGGCCAGATCACCCCGACGGACATTGCAACTGGCGTTACTTTGGCACCGAGTTCGTTGTAGATATGCCAGATACCACCGCGGTATCGCTCCTTGGCACCAAGGGCCATCAGTGTCCCCTCGGGGTAAATGACGATTGGCCGCCCCTCATCGAAGGCTACACGAGCGCCGTCGATAACCTGTTTGGTGCGGTTATCGGGGATTGCAAGATCCACCATGATGAAGCCAAGCCTACGGATAATTCGGCCGAAGAACGGTGTTTTCTCGAGCGTTTTCATGGCGACCGTTGTCATGTCCGGAAACAGCGCCACCATCATTAAAACGTCCAGTTCCGATTGGTGTTTTGCTGCGATGACATAGGGTTGGTCGGTGGGTAGGTGCTCGCGTCCGCGAACTTCGACCGTTCCGTTAAGGATGTTACGCACGCCCCATTGCCCTAGGGTTCCCCATGCATAAAGCCAGTTTCGCATGGCCGTTGCGGGAAGGACGAAGCTGGCGACGTAGCCGGTGAAGGCTAGAACCGCAGTGCTGGAAACGAATACGACATTGAAGAATGTGGAGCGCATCAGGAAGTGGCTTTCTGCAGGATTTCGCGGGCTTCAAAGCAGTCGATATTCATCTGTTTGATCAGGTCTTCGAGCGAGTCGAACTTTTCTTCGGCCCGTTGATAGGCCACCAGCGCGACGGAGACGGAAGCGCCATAGAGGTCGCCAGTGAAGTCGAACAGGTAGGTTTCGAGGTTGGGTTTGTTCACGCCAAATGTTGGCCGGATGCCAAGCGATGCCGCCCCGCGATAGGTGCCTTGTTGAGGTCCGTCAAGGACGTCGAAGAACACGGCGTAGACCCCGAACTTTGGCAGGTGCAATCCGCCGAGAGAGATGTTGGCGGTCGGGAAGCCGAGTTCACGCCCGCGCTGGTCGCCTTTTTCTACGACTCCGTCGATACGATGCCAGTGACCAAGGATGCGGGCGGCGTCTTCGGGGTGGCCAGTGGACAGGGCTTCGCGGATTGCTGTTGAGGAATAGTCGCCCTTTTCATCTGAAACCAGCGGCGCGACCGTGACACCGAAACCCATTTCACTGCCAAACGCACAGAGCGCGTCTGCATCGCCTTGCCGTCCCTTGCCAAAGCGGAAGTCGGCGCCGATGACCACATGTTTGACCTTCAGGCCGTTGGCTAGGACGTTGCGGGCGAAGTCTTCAGCGGTGAGTTGGGAGAGGGCGGTGTTGAAAGGTAGTTCGAACAACGCGTCGATGCCGAGCTTGTTGATCCGGTGGGCGCGGGTCTCGGCGTTCATCAACCGGAAATCGGGGGCGTCGGGGGCGAATAGTTGGCGGGGGTGCGGCTCGAAAGTGATGACACCGAGGGGGGCGTTGTTCGTGGCGGCGACGGCGCGGGCTAACGCGATGACGGATTGATGGCCCAGATGTACGCCGTCGAAGTTGCCCATGGCGACAACCGCGCCTTGGCAGTCGGCAGGGATTTCCGTGTAGGATTTGAAAATTTTCATGCTTGCCCCGCAGGCCAAGCCTGCGCCCTTAGTCGAACTTGCGGCTTGGCGCCAGAACCAGCGCGTCGCCTTTCAGAACAACGGTATCGCCTACCAGACACCTGCAATCAAGGGTAACCCGACGTTTGGCATAATCGATTTCCAGAACCTTAACACAAGCTTCGACGCGATCGCCGGGGCGAACGGGGGCCATGAAGGTTAGATTTTGCTTCAGGTAGACTGTGCCGTGACCGGGAAGTTGCTCGCCAATTACCGCTGAAATCAGGCCGGCGGTTAACATGCCGTGGGCGATGCGGCCGCCGAAGATAGTTTCCTGCGCGTATTCCTCGTCTAGGTGGACGGGGTTGTGGTCGGTTGACAGTTCGGCGAACAGCTCGATTTCGCGGTCACCAATAGTTTTGGCGAGCGAGCGTTCCATTCCGATTTCAAGGTCTTCGATGCAGATGGTGCCGATCGGCAGGTTATGCTGTGGAGCGTCTAACATTTCGGGGCCTGTGGTCATATCCGGTTTCGCATTGTTGCGTTGCACCATGTATAGACCGCCCGAATTCGCCGCGCAAGATATATTCGTAAGTTTTGCGGTAATTGTAATTTAATTACCGTTGGATTTTATAGCTTATCGTAAGTGACTGATTGTAAACGTCGGTGTCAGCTTATGTGCGTCGATAAATTTGGCGAGTTCGACCTCGTCAGGTTTGCCGTCGACCTCGCTGATTTCAGTTGCAGCCAGACCGCCCGTTATAAACAGGGTGTCGAGATCCTCGGCGATGCCGCCACGAATGTCGGTGGAGATGCCGTCACCGATGCAAAAGATGCGATCTTGGTCGATTTTGCGCCCTGCGATGGCCGCAAGGCGAGTGTAGGCGAGTTGATAGATCGGCGAATGTGGTTTGCCGAAGTACAGGCTGGTGCCGCCGGCTTGGGTGTACGCCTCGGCGATGGCACCGGCGCAATAGATGCGCTTGTCGCCGAGATCGACGAGGATGTCGGGGTTGGCGCAGAGCAGTTTCAAGCCTCGGGTTTTGCCGGTTAGGATCGTCAGGCGATAGTCGTCGGGCGTTTCGTTCAAGTCGTCGAACAAGCCCGTGCAGACGATGCCCTCGGCTTGCTCTAGCGGAACACGCTCAACGTCGATGGGGCCGTTTTCGCCGGTAAAGAAACTGAGGTCGCGTTCGGGGCCGAGGTGATAAACCTTGTTGCCAACCATGCCTGCCGCTAACGCCTGTTGGGCCGCATCACCGGAAGACGCGATTTCGTCGTAGACGTCGGAAGGCACCCCGATGCGTTCAAGTTGCCGGATCACCGAGGCTTTCGGACGTGGCGAGTTGGTTAGCAACACCACAATGCCACCCTGCGCCTTATACTGGCGCAGAGCGTTAACGGCATCCGCAAACGGTTCGACCCCGTTGTGTAGGCAGCCCCAGAGATCGACGAACAGCGCGTCATAGGGGTGGGCGATCTGCGCGAGAGAATCGATGATGCGGGTCATCAGACCTTCAGGCTCGGGATTATCTGTTTTTTGCGGGACATGACGCCAGGTAGGTGGACGGTGTCGCCCTCCACAGCGCAACCGAATGACTTTTCAGCGACGGATTTAACAGTATCATTTGGTATTAGCAGCGTCGCGGATTCGGTCAGGATGTCGATGATGAAAAGTAACACCTGGTCTACGCCGTCTGCTTTGGCGACGGTGTCCATGCTGGCGATCAGTCTGTCTTTACGCGATAGAACTGTGGCCGGACTGGTGGTTTCCAGTACCGAGACACGGAAGTTGGTGCCGCCAACTTCGAATTTCTTTGAGTCCATCCGCAGCAGTTCGGCATCCGAAAAATGCGCGATGTCTGATTTGGCCGCGAACATTTCGGCGGCGTAGGATGGAATGTCGATTTTCAGGTTCTCGGCCATACGGTTGGCGACTTCGATATCGCGTGGCGTTGTGGTCGGGCTGCGGAATTCCAGTGTGTCGGAGATAATGCAGCTTAGAACCAGACCCTTGATCGCATCCGGCATGGTGTTTTGTGCAGGCGAGCGCATGATACCGTACATAACTGTAGCTGTGGCCGCGACGGGGCGAATCGTGACATTGATAGGTGTGTTCGAGGTCAGACCGCCAACCAGCATGTGGTGATCGATGATTTGGCGGATGTCCGCGTCGCCGATGTTGGCAGGCAGTTCGGCCGGATTGTTTGTGTCCACGATTACGACTTTGTCGTCAGCCTGCAGGTCAAGAAGATCAGGAGTTTCGAACCCCCAGCGTTCCAGCACAAATGCCGCTTCGGTGTTCGGCGCGCCTTGAACAAAAGCTTTGGCCGATTTTTCCTGCATTTCTTCTAGATACCACTCCCAAATCAGGGCGGAGGCGGTTGCGTCGGTGTCCGGGGCCGTGTGGCCAAAAATCTTGATCATGGTGTGTCTCGTTTTGTGCGCTGCAATATTTCGGCCATATATAGGCGCGTGAAGCGGCTTTGTCACCTATTACTGCGAAACCCCATTCCGGTCTCTTGACTCGCCCAAATTCACTGCCTAGATATCTCCCGTTAGCACTCAATGGTGGCGAGTGCCAAAGGCATAGTCACCCCAACTCTGGAATACTCAATAGGAGCATCCACAATGGCATTTACACCTCTACATGATCGCGTAGTTGTTCGTCGTCTTGAAGAAGAAGAAAAAACAGCTGGTGGTCTGATTATC
>DFBM01000084.1:0-3544 GCA_002366645.1 Rhodobacterales bacterium UBA3080
TGGCATATGGCCTTGATAAAGAGGGCGGCAAAACCATCGCTGTTTATGACCTTGGTGGTGGTACATTCGATGTATCCATTCTTGAAATCGACGACGGCCTGTTCGAAGTGAAATCAACCAACGGTGATACATTCCTTGGTGGTGAAGACTTCGATATGCGTATCGTTGAATACCTTGCCAAAGAATTCAAAAAAGAAAACGGCGTTGATCTGAAGAACGACAAAATGGCGCTTCAGCGTCTGAAAGAGGGTGCCGAGAAAGCCAAGATCGAGCTTTCGTCCTCTACTCAAACTGAAATCAACATGCCGTTCATCACTATGGACCCGAAAACCAGCCAGCCTTTGCACTTGGTTCTGAAACTGACCCGCGCGAAACTGGAATCGCTGGTTGGTGATCTGATCAAAGCCTCCATGAAGCCATGCGCAGCGGCGCTGAAAGACGCTGGTCTGGCCAAAGGCGACATTGACGAGGTTGTTCTGGTCGGTGGTATGACCCGTATGCCTAAAGTTATCGAGGAAGTGACTGCTTTCTTCGGTAAAGAGCCACACAAAGGTGTTAACCCGGACGAAGTGGTTGCCATGGGCGCCGCAATTCAGGCCGGTATCCTTCAGGGCGACGTGAAAGACGTTGTTCTTCTGGATGTGACACCGCTGTCGCTTGGTATCGAAACTCTGGGCGGTGTGTTCACACGCCTTATCGACCGCAACACGACGATCCCGACCAAAAAAGGTCAGGTCTTCTCGACTGCCGAAGACAACCAGAACGCTGTGACAATCCGTGTGTTCCAGGGTGAACGCGAGATGGCTGCCGACAACAAGATGCTCGGCCAGTTCAATCTTGAACAGATCCCGCCAGCACCACGCGGTGTACCGCAGATCGAAGTTGCTTTTGACATCGACGCCAACGGCATCGTTTCTGTGTCCGCCAAAGACAAGGGCACCGGCAAAGAGCAGAAGATCACCATTCAAGCGTCCGGTGGTCTGTCTGACGACGATATCGAAGCAATGGTGCGCGAGGCCGAAGAAAACGCCGAGGCGGATAAAGAGAAGAAGGATATGGTCGAGGCACGCAACGCCGCTGAAAGCCTGATCCACAGCACCGAGAAGTCGGTCGAAGAGCACGGCGAGAAGGTCGATCCGACAACAATCGAAGTTATCGAAATGTCGATCACGAACCTGAAAGAAGCGCTCGAAGGTGACGACGCAGAAGCCATCAAAACCCGCAGTCAGGATGTGACTGAGGCAGCGATGAAACTTGGCGAAGCCATCTACAAGGAGCAGCAGGAAACTGCTGAAGCCGAAGCGGCCGCTGCCGAAAGCGGAGTTGACGCCGACGACGTCGTCGACGCGGACTTCGAAGACCTCGACGAAGAAAATAAAGCCTAATCCGGCTTGATACAAAATTGGCCCGCCCCTGATCGGGCGGGCCTTTTTGTTTGGTAAAGGGGAATTCCCGCATGGCAAAACGTGATTATTACGACGTGCTCGGGGCAGCTAAAGGTGCCGATACTGCGGAACTGAAGAAAGCCTATCGCCGCAAGGTGAAGGAACTTCATCCGGACCAGAATCAGGACAATCCTAACGCCGAAGAGCAGTTCAAAGAGGTCAACGAGGCCTATGACATACTGAAAGATCCCGAGAAAAAGGCAGCGTACGACCGTTTCGGTCACGCAGCCTTTGAAGGCGGGACCGGCGCAAGTGCTGGCAACGGCGGTGGATTCCATCGTGGTGGCGGCCAAGGCGATTTCGGTAGCGCATTCTCGGACGTGTTCGACGACCTATTCGGTGGTTTCGCCGGCGGTGGTCGCCGCGGTGGCGAACGTGCGACTCGCGGTTCGGACTTACGCTACAATCTCGGCGTAACACTGGAAGAAGCCTATACGGGCAAGCAAGCTACGATCTCGGTTCCGAGCTCCGTCGCCTGTGACACTTGTAGCGGCACAGGTGCCGAAGGTGGTGCTGAACCGACAACATGCCCAACCTGTTCGGGTATGGGTAAAGTCCGTGCACAACAAGGTTTCTTCACCGTTGAACGCGGCTGCCCGACCTGTTCTGGCCGCGGCCAGATTATCAAAAATCCTTGCGGCACCTGCGCTGGCGCGGGACGTGTTCAAAAGAACCGCTCGTTGAATGTCAGCATACCAGCAGGCGTCGAAACCGGTACGCGTATCCGTTTGGCCGCAGAAGGCGAAGCGGGTTTGCGCGGTGGTCCATCGGGCGACCTTTACATCTTCATCGAAGTGCAACCACATGCGATTTTCGAGCGGGAAAACCAGAATCTGTTCTGTCAAATCCCCGTTTCGATGGCGACGGCAGCGCTTGGAGGTGAGCTTGAGGCACCAACTCTGGATGGCGGCCGTTCCCGCGTGAAAGTACCGGCTGGCGTACAGTCGGGTAAGCAATTGCGGTTGCGCGGAAAAGGTATGCCGGCCCTAAGGGGTGGCGGTTCGGGTGACCTTTACATCGAGCTCGCGGTTGAAACACCGGTCAATCTGACATCCCGACAGAAAGAACTTCTAAAAGAGTTCGAGAATCTGAGCACCGAAAACAACCCCGCCTCCAGTGACTTTTTCAGTAAGGTAAAGAGTTTCTGGGACGATGTGAGGGGTTAACAGCACCTCGTTTATGACTAACATCGCCCCGACAAAGTTCGGGGCGTTTGTTTTTTAGGGGTGGAGGTGAGACTACACGTTGAATGGGGATTGCATGCATTAGACGACCTCGCGCCAGTGGCAGTGGTCGTTGATTGCCTTTCCTTCAGCACTGCCGTGTCAGTAGCTTGTGAGTCCGGTGGTCGGGTGTTTCCGTTTTACGAACGTAAACTGGCCGGGAAATTTTCGACGGTGCTCGGGCTCGATTGCGCGGGACTGAGAAAAGGCGGCGGTCGGAATCTTTCACCAGAATCGCTTGACGGATATTCCTGACCCAGGATTGTACTTCCTTCGCTAAACGCTCGTAGGGGTGAGGTTTATTGCGGTGCCCTTCGAAATGCGTCTGCGGTTGCAAAAAAGGTTGAGGCTCTCGGGCAAGACACGATTTTGGTGGCTGCGGGGGAGCGTTGGCCGGATGGGTCGCTAAGGCCATGCTTCGAGGACTGGATTGCTTGCGGTGCGATTGCATCGAAAATTGAGGCTCGCAGAACCCCTGAAGTGTTGGCATGTATAGCTGCCTTCGAGGCCGTTCGGCAAAATTTGCGTGGTGCGTTGTCTGAATGCCTGTCGGGTCAGGAGTTGACCGAACATGGCTTTCATGTCGACGTGGATTGGGCTAGCGAGGTCGATGCGAGCAACGGTGTTGCGAAGTTACACAAGTTGGAGACGACCTACGCCGATTGTGATATTGGGTTCAGCAAATACGACGGAAAAGTTCTTTACTATCAAGCATAAGGGAGCGCTCCCGCCCGTCAAAGGACGACCTTCCGGTCGCCCTTTTCCCGTTAGGCCGAGCCGCGCGATGCGCGGCGGTTAGGCGTGAATTGCTCCGTCACCACACGCCAATGCCGCCTCGCGTACGGCTTCGGAATATGTCGGATGCGCATGGCAGGT
>DFBM01000084.1:3637-4655 GCA_002366645.1 Rhodobacterales bacterium UBA3080
TGAACTTGCCGACTTTGTAAGCGCGTCCTTCGTCCTTTAGCTGCTCCTCGGTTTTACCAACGGAAGCGACCTCGGGTGTCGTATAAATCACGCCGGGGATGACGTCGTAGTTTACGTGGCCTGCTTGGCCGGCGATTGTCTCGGCGACGGCCATGCCCTCGTCTTCGGCTTTATGGGCCAGCATCGGGCCGGTAATGACGTCGCCGATGGCGTAGACGCCTTCGACGTTTGTCTGCCAATGGGCGTTGGTCTGGACTTGGCCGCGTTCTGTCATTTCGACACCGATGTCCTCTAGGCCGAGGCCTTCGGTGTATGGTTTTCGGCCTGTTGCGACCAGAACGACGTCGGCGTCAATGGTTTCGTCCAAGTCTTTTTTCAAAAGCTTATAATTGACTTTAGCCTTTGTTTTTGTTGTGGAAACCGACTGAACAGCCGCGCCCATGATGAAGCCGATGCCTTGCTTTTTCAGGCTGCGCTGGAAGGTTTTGCAAATCTCGCCGTCCATGCCGGGCGTAATTTGGTCGAGGTACTCGATCACGGTGACTTCTGAGCCGAGGCGGGAGTAGACCGAGCCTAGTTCCAGCCCGATGACACCAGCGCCGATTACGACGAGTTTTCTCGGGACCTTTGGCAAGCTTAACGCGCCCGTGGAGGTCACGACGATCTTCTCGTCGACTTCGATGTTGGGCAGGGTGGATGGCTCGGAACCTGTTGCAATTACTATGCTTTTTGCGGAGTGCACGTCTTCGCCAACGGTGACTTCGCCCTTGCCGGAGATCTTGCCCCAGCCTTGGATGTAGTCGACTTTGTTCTTCTTGAACAGGAACTCGATGCCAGCCGTGTTGCCGTTAATCACGTCCTGTTTGTAGTCCATCATCTTGCCGAGATCGACCGACGGGCTTTTTCCCATCAGGCCCATTTTGGTGAAGTTATGCTGGGCTTCGTGCAGGGAATGGGACGCGTGTAGCAGGGCCTTGGACGGAATACATCCGACGTTCAGGCAGGTGCCGCCGAGGGC
>DFBM01000009.1:0-201 GCA_002366645.1 Rhodobacterales bacterium UBA3080
ATACTCGGCGAAACCCACGCCTATGCTGAGCGTGTTTTCGTATTCCCACCTTGGCAAAAGCTCTTCGCAGAGGACGCTGAGCGCAGACATGATTTTGACGCGGCTGTTCAGGAATATCATCAAATCAATCACTCCTCGGATAGCCTTGGCTATATCAGACACGTTTTGCCGCAAGCGTCGGTCAGCGAACGGGTAGAGCTT
>DFBM01000009.1:294-857 GCA_002366645.1 Rhodobacterales bacterium UBA3080
GAAACTCGAACTCACTGGTTGGGCCGCACTTCGTTTTCGCCGCTGCGTGGTCCTAGGTCTCATCTAAATCGGCGAACGGCTGGCACCGTTCGCCGACATCGCTTAGAGGTCGATTCGCTCAGCGATACTTAGAGCATCTTCCAACTCAACGCCGAGGTAGCGCACTGTGCTATCGACCTTCGTGTGCCCAAGTAGCAGCTGGACAGCGCGAAGATTGCCCGTTTTGCGGTAAATCTCGGCAGCCTTTGTTCGGCGAAGCGAATGGGTACCGTAGCCGCTTGGCTCTAAACCAATCGCTGTCACCCAATCACGAACAAGCCGACCATACTGACGCGTTGAGATATGTGGGCGGTCGTGGAACCGGCTCGGAAAATGAAGCGGCAACCGATCATCTCGGGTGACCTCACCCAAGCAATGACGGAATCTCGTGTGTTTTCAGTCAGTTCAAACTGAACTGGTTTCTTGGTTTTGCTCTGGATTACCGAGACCCGTTCGCGAACGCGATCATCCTTGACCAAGTCGGTCACGGCTAGTCTGACCAGATCACAGCCGCGCAGCTTGCT
>DFBM01000009.1:987-5209 GCA_002366645.1 Rhodobacterales bacterium UBA3080
CCGCCCTCCAAGCCCAAACATCAGCACCGCGCTGACGTTGGATTATAGCACAATCGGCGACGGCTGCTTTGGATCTATCAACCAAATGTACAATGCGGCGCGTGCAACAGGCCGCTTCGAGCCCTTACTGACCATTTCTCTGCGATGCGGCCAATGTCGGCTTCCAAAGTGAATGCCCTAAACGGCAGGTTAGCCTTCAGAACTTTCCGTTATCATTTTTCCACTCACTACGTGGTGCAATTATTGAGACAGTGTTCCAATGTTCCGAAATTTTGCCATCGGCGATGCGGAATAGATCATAGAGGCTTGAATGGTGACCATCTTTTTCGCCTTCGCTCATGCACAGAACAAAATTTCCCTCTGCCAAAACCCTGTGTACACGGTGGTAGGCCCTCATGGGCACTCCATTTTCTGCGGCTTCGAGTGAACTACGCAACGCTGCGGCACCATCGGCGGTTTTCGGGTCGTGCTGGATAAGATCGGCGGCGATATAGGTTTCGATGCTGTGGTGCTGCCGGTCCACAAGAACCTGTTTGGCAAACTCGCTAACGAGTTTCCGGTTGGTCTCGGTCTGGCCCAGATCGGTGATTGCTGTTTCGCCGTCCAGCATTGTGCGCCCTGATGGGTTTGGCGGTTGTATAATCTGGATGTTGTCCCAGTGTTCGACGGCTTGACCGTCTTCGAACCGAAACACCTCGAACGCCACTTCGACGCCGTTGAAGTCATACTCATTGTGCGCGAAGGCAAAGTCGCCGTCTTCAAAAACCCTTACAAACATGACCCTTGGGTTTGTCTTTGCCAAACGTACAAAGAGTTCGGCAAGACCGGGGCTTCCGTCACCCGTGCGCGGGTTATGCTGGATGTATTTGGCTTCGTTGACGACGGTTGCCGCCTCGGGATCGCCAGTTTCGATGCCTTTGAGTAGCTTTTGCAGTAATTCTCTATGCGACGTCATGCGAGTTTTTGCTCCATTCCATGTTCGGAGGCCCTGAATATAGTTCCTCCGAACATGCAGTTCTCCGTGAGTGGTTATTCCTTGAAGAACATGTCGCGTGTTCCATCAAGATCAACAAGTGTGATGCAGACCTCTG
Source organism: Rhodobacterales bacterium UBA3080 (assembly GCA_002366645.1). Taxonomy (GTDB): domain Bacteria; phylum Pseudomonadota; class Alphaproteobacteria; order Rhodobacterales; family Rhodobacteraceae; genus NORP23. Next base: position 2,079 of record DFBM01000009.1, read on the forward strand.
GGCCTGCACATCGATCACCGTGGAACGCACCACCTTCAACGAACGCGATTGCATCCTGAGCCGTCGTGACCTCGTTGCCGTCAGCGTCAATATGAACCCAATTCCCTTGAATCGCGAGGCCATTGTAGTCATTCGTGTGTGCGTGCAGTGGGAACTCTACGCCCGGCTGCATCCTGAATGCCCACACGGCGCTGCCATCCTCTTCGCTTCCCCAAAGGATAGTGGCTTCGGCACCTTCGCCAGCTGGCTGCCACGCCAGATCATCATATTTGGTTACATGCCCGGAGTTTCCCTCGGCGGATACGACAGTGGCGGATAATGCGACCACAGCCAGAGTCAGGGTGAGCATTTTGGCGGCGGGTTTGAGTATCATCATTGTATGTTCCTTTGCCTAATCCATACCAATCGGTAATCAATTGGAATTTTCTTGTCAATAAATTAAATACCGATCATTATATAAAGGTGAGTTGGAAGTTTTCAGAAACTTAAGGTCACGAGAAAATCACAGGGTTGGTATGATGCGTGGTCGTCCACTGAGCTTTGACAAAGACAAAACGCTTGAAACAATCCTGAATGTGTTTTGGGACTTCGGTTATGTCGGCACCTCTTATACAGATTTGTGCAAAGCCACCGGTCTGACCAAGCCGAGCCTTTACGCGGCGTTTGGCAACAAGGAAGAAACGTTTTTAGCGGCTCTTGAAAGGTATCTGGATCGCTTCGTTCGGCCAGGGGAGGCTGTGCTTGAAATAGAGCCCGACCCACGCCAGGCGGTGCGAAAACTATTGGCGGCTACGGTTTTTGGATTAACCTCACCAGACACGCCACCCGGTTGCATGATCGCGGCCAACATCTCATGCGCGAACGCTCCAGACGTCCCAAAGCGGGTTTCAGACGCCTTGCACAGTGCGGTCAAAGAGACACCGGAAGCAATTCATCAGCGGCTCATGATTGCTGAACCGCAGTTTTTACCGCCCGACAGCACCCCAAATTCATTGGCATTTTACTTCGAAGTGATCATATCAGGGTTGTCGAGCCTCGCGCGTCAGGGTGCGTCTCAGGCCGAACTTCTTCCCATCATTGATCGGGTAATGCAGGGCTGGGAAGAAAATTCAAGGTCATAGCTATAGCAAAATCGGCCTTTTCAGTTTGTCGCAAATCCAATCCTGGACCCTGCTTTTGCACGAAGTCGATTCATGACCCAGCGATGCTACAAACGCGAATTGCCAGATCTTGATGTGTCAAAAGCTGCCATTAAAACGCCATTGCCGGACGACCGCATTGTCCGCACTCTGTGTATTTGACCTCTGATCCTTGCTGCACTCGGCACGAACGGCTGGTTTCCCCGCCGCAAGGCAGTACCAAATTTTACGCTGACTCAGCATTTTCCACGCTGCGAGCGCCCGCAGCAGGAAAACCGAATTCACACAATGGGCTCTCACTTAGCCTTCGCTGCAATTATTCTTAATGTCCGCAGTGAGTGGTTAGTGCTTGAAGCAATTCTCTCGGTGCCAAGTCACAAATTCTGCCCTTGGCCGGTTGGCGAGGCGGTCAGGCACCAAGATCTTGCCAGACGAGTTGATCATCAATGTCACTGCTTCGATGTCATTGCTTTGACGGGAAACCAGAATAGTTAGGTCGTCAGCTAAACCAACGAGTCCGCGATCAAACATCCAGTGCGCTGTGCCGGACAGGGCGAGCCCGTTGCTCACGATGTCGGGGCCGTCATGCTCTACTGGTCGGATATGAGCGGCTTCCACTTCAGCGCGGCCACCGCCGTTGATCAGACGTAAGCCCGTGATGGCGCACCGTTCGCCGTAGGCGCGGAGGACATTCTTTCTGAAATTACGGTCGCGAACCGCGCGATTGCTCAGTTGGTTAACGCGTTCCCGAACGGGCATATGGTGGAAAGGTGTCTGCTCATCTTGAAACCCTGGCATCTGCATCGAGTCACCCACGCGTGGCAGAATGTCCTCATCCCGTCCAAGGCCATGCTCGACAATTCGAGCAAAGTCTTCAGCGGAAAGGGTTCTTACCGCGGCTTGCGCGCGCCCGGATATCTTTCCTTGATCGTTCAGTAATCCTTGTTCGATGATTGAATTCTCGTCTCGGAATGAAACTGGATCGCCGAAATCAAGATACGTTCCCGGCTCTATCACCGCCAAAAACATGTCCGGCTTCCTAGGGTCCGGGATGATCTCCTGGACCTTAGCGACCGCAAAATATCCTTTGGTTTCTTTGACTTTGCTAGGCTCTAGGTAGACGATCCAATACCCTTCGCACTGTTGGGCGCGTGAGAGGTACTGCTTGGGAAACTGATACCGCTCAGAGGGAATGTCGTCGTAGATCGAGTCGCTGCGATGGATGAAGATACCGAAGGCCATCGGATCACCCGCGTTGAAGACGTTCCAGTTTTCGATCGGCCGCGCGTAGAGTCAGCACCGCACCTGTCAAAAATGGAAGTGCCAAGCCAGCTGCGGCGATGGCAAAAATCATGATGGCAGCCAAAACAGAGTATTCGGCAGTCTGTTGCGCTAATGATAGTCGGCCCAAGCCGATTAGGTAGAACACGCTGATTCCAAGGAAGATCAGGTAAAGCGGGCCAAAGGGCTCGATCACCTCACGGCGGGTGCGCTCCAAGACCGAATGTCGCAACATGTTCCAGCGTTTGCTTGCCTTGTTCACCAGATTACTCCCTTACCAACTCGATCCATGTGTGCACGTCGTCATCCGTCACTTCACGGCCTTCGACATGCGATTGATACCAACGGGCGACGATGGCCCCGCGCTTTTCGCTTTTGATTTTTATGTCCTCTTCGGTGAGGTGCTGATCCAGCGAGCTTTCGATGTGTTTTAGGGCCTCAAAATCATGCCCAGCTCGAATGGATTTGGTGCCCAGTAGTAGCCACGGCACGTCCACCTCGAACCGTTCACCCATCGCGACCAGGGCTTCTACAGGCATTCCGCGCTGGCCCTTTTCGTAGCTGTGATACGCGCGCGGTGAGACACCGATAGCTTCCGCCATGGCCGCTTGTGAGAAGCCGATTTCATTGCGAGCAATGGTGAGGCGAGCGCCCATTGCAGCAAAGAGATCAGCATGTTTCTGCAGCATCTGCATTTTCCAATTGACTATT
>DFBM01000009.1:5274-10730 GCA_002366645.1 Rhodobacterales bacterium UBA3080
CGCCGATTCAACTTAAGCGGACAAGGATGACTGAAATGGCAGAGACCAACTATTCAGACAGCTCTCAGATCCTGGGGCTTGGGAAAACGCCTGCGCAGTGGGTCGAAGTTATGGCCGGGATGGGGATCGACATTTCTGAACGGACACTGCGAGAGCGCGCGAACGAAACTGGGGCTTTTTACCGCCTTGGGCGGACAATGCTGATCACGCCCGCGCAGATCGATACGATTTTTGAAGGAGGCCAGTCATGCCGCTCCATATCTACAAGAGGGGCCGCGTTTACTGGGCCAAGGGGTGGATTGAATACAACGGCAGGCCAATCGCCGGCCCATACCGGCGAAGCACTAAGGCATCTACAGAAGAGGGCGCACGGGACTGGATAAACCGTGAGACCGAACTGCAGATCCGTCGCTATGTTGTGGGCGACGAACCTAGCAAGACTTTCTCCGATGCAATCATGCTCTACAACGCGTCCTCTAAGGCAGCGAAGCAGTTGATCCCAATTGTTGAAGAGATTGGCGACCTGTCGTTGAGTGCAATTTCCGGTGCTTTGTTGAAGGGCCTCGGGCCAAAGCTGAAACCCAAGGCATCAACGGACACATGGTGGCGTGAAATCGTGACGCCCGCGAGTGCGGTGATCAACAATGCGCACGAGCTGGAAGGCACGCCTCTGATCCGCGTGAAGCCTTACGATAAGTTCGAGCGCATCGCTCAGGACAAGCGGCGCGGGAAGCTTAGTCGCGTAGAGCGCACGCCTGCTGATAAAGAGTGGATCGAAGCTTTTTGCCGTGCCGCCGATCCGTACAATGCCGCGCTGGTCCGCTTCATGTTCGAGACAGCAGCGCGGATTGATCAGGCCGTATCATTGGAGCCAGACGACCTGCGGCCCCACGAAACCAAGGTCCGCGTAAAAGCGCAAAAGGGTCATCCAGAGAGTTGGATCACGGTTTCACCTCAGATGATGGATGAGCTCCTCGCTCTGCCGCCAAAACGCCCCAAGAACCGCAGGACCGGTAAGCTCATGAAGGCGCGCGTTTTCGGCTATGGGAGTTCTACCGGCTACAACACGCGCTGGAAGACGATCTGCAAGCGCGCGGGTATCCCGTACCTTTCTGCCCACCCAGCAGGACGGCATGGCTTCTTCACCGAATTGGTCGTTCGTCAAGGCGTTGATCCAGTCACGGCGGCAAAGGCTGGGCGCTGGTCAGACCCCGATTTGCCCATGCGCATCTATGCCCACGCCGAGACCGATGAGGCCGACATCAGGGCTCGATTTCGTACAAAACACGTACAGGATGACGCTGTACAAACACCTAACATTAAGAAATCACAAAAGGAATAGCGCTATGAACGGTTCCCTCCTAAGGGGCAGGCCGGTGGTTCGAATCCACCCGGGGTCACCAATATGTTACGGATTTCCGTTAAAAGCAGGTGCCGCATGAATGCTCCCGATTTTAGTTTTGAACAACAAAGCCCGCAGCAGCCGGTTTGTGGGATTGACGAAGCGGGCCGGGGACCTTGGGCAGGCCCGGTGGTCGCCAGTGCGGTGATTTTGAATCCAGCAGAAATTCCCGACGGCCTGAATGATTCCAAAAAACTGACAGCAAAGCGCAGAGGTGTCCTGTTTGACAGGATCATAGCGACGGCCAAGGTGGGGATTGGTCAGGCGACCGTGCAGGAAATCGACGAGCTCAATATTTTGAACGCGACCTATCTGGCGATGCGCCGCGCAGTTGCCGATCTGCCGACACTTCCTCTCTATGCTTTGATTGATGGCAACCGGATTCCACCCGAACTGGGCTGCGATTCCGAAGCAATCGTGAAAGGCGATGGGCGGTCGCTTTCAATTGCTGCGGCGTCGATAATCGCGAAAGTCACGCGCGACCGGGTGATGGTGACATTAGCGCAACAGTTTCCGGGCTATGGCTGGGAAAGCAATGCCGGATATGGAGTCAAGGCGCACCAAGAGGGCCTAAATCGTCTTGGGGCGACCCCACACCATAGAGTCAGCTTCAAACCTATACACAAGATGTTGTATCAAGATAATTAATTAAGTCATTGATTCAAAAAGAAATTGACGACGAATCACTTTTGAATCATCTTGGACGTAACAAAAAAACAAACAAAATATGTCCGAGGCAGACAATGGCTACACAAAACAAAACCGAGGCGCGTAGCGCGCTTCCGCTGGATCAAATTATTGCTGGCGATTGCATTGAAGTAATGAACAGCCTTCCCGAAGGCTCGGTTGATCTGATTTTTGCAGACCCTCCGTACAATCTACAACTGAAGGGTGCGCTGCACCGTCCGGACAACTCCATGGTCGACGCTTGCGATGACGAATGGGACCAGTTCGCCAGTTTTGCCGCTTATGATAAATTTTCGCGTGCTTGGCTGAAGGCGGCTCGCCGTATTCTGAAGCCACACGGCGCGATTTGGGTTATCGGCTCGTATCACAATATCTACCGCGTTGGCACCGCTATGCAGGACGCCGGTTTCTGGATTTTGAATGACGTTGTTTGGCGTAAATCCAACCCGATGCCGAATTTCCGTGGCAAACGCCTAACGAATGCGCACGAAACGATGATTTGGGCGGGGAAGTCCGACGATTCCAAATACACGTTTAACTACGAAGCGTTGAAGGAGCTTAACGATGGCATTCAAATGCGTAGCGACTGGGTTTTGCCTATTTGCAACGGTAACGAGCGCCTGAAGAATTCCGCTGGTGAGAAAGCCCATCCAACGCAAAAACCTGAATCGCTGCTGCACCGCATTCTGGTTGGCAGCACCAAGCCAGATGATGTGATCCTCGATCCGTTTTTCGGGACCGGCACAACTGGCGCAGTTGCCAAAAAACTGGGTCGCCGCTTTATCGGAATTGAGCGCGAAGAAGCTTACCGCGAAGTTGCGCAGGCACGCATCGACAATACGCGCCGTTATGATCGTTCCTCGCTAGAGGTGACGCGCTCCAAACGTGCCGAGCCACGAGTGCCTTTTGGGCAGTTGGTTGAGCGCGGAATGCTTATCCCGGGCGAAGAGTTGCGTTCTTTGAACGGTCGTCACCGCGCGAAAATCCGTGCTGATGGCACGTTGGTTGCGCATGACGCCCGCGGGTCGATCCATCAGGTTGGCGCCGCACTCGAAGGCGCGCCAAGTTGCAATGGCTGGACCTATTGGAGCTATAAAAGCGAAGGCAAGCAGGTGCCGATCGACGTGCTTCGCCAGCAAATTCGCGCCGAGATGCGCGACTAATACACAGTTAAACCGCCTGATGTCTGAAATGGCATACGACTTGACCTCGCCCATTGTGGCGGGGTTTTTTCGTATGCTGGCGGCAAAATGAAGGTTTCACGAATTGTGCATTTGCCGATTTATTTGTTTCGAAAATACATGTAGCGTTTGGAAAATTCTTTAATTGATGGAGCAAATTATGTCTGGAAAATTCGAAACTCGCCTGAATGAACTCGGGATTACGCTACCAAATTCGCCCGCACCTGCTGCGAACTACGTGCCCTTTGTGCAGGTTGGAGATCTGGTCTATGTCTCCGGACAAATCGCGATGGATGCGGACGGCATGATCCTCGGCAAACTTGGTGACGGATTTTCGGTCGACGACGCCTATAAGGCGGCGCGGGTTTGCGGAATTAATCTGATCGCTCAATTAAGCGCCGCGTGTGGTGGTGACCTCGACTGTTTGGTGCGTGTCGTGAAGTTGAACGGCTTTGTTAACGCAACACAGGACTTCACCGACCACCCGAAGGTAGTGAACGGTACGTCCGATTTGATGGTCGAAGTCTTTGGCGATCAGGGGCGCCACGCGCGCGCGGCAGTAGGCTCTTCTTCGTTGCCATTCGGCGTTGCTGTCGAAGTAGAAGGTATTTTCCAGATTGCCTAAGCTGCCCGTTGGCTTTCTAAGTAGCCCGATCGCGCATCGCGGTCTGCATGATGTCGACAACGGTATCCTAGAAAACTCGCGCGCCGCATTTTTGGCGGCGATTGCGGGTGGTTTCGGGATTGAGCTGGATTTGCAGTTGTCAGCGGATGGCGAAGCGATGGTTTTCCATGACTACAGCCTTTCCCGTTTGACCACCGAATCCGGCCCGATCCAGTTGCGTGCTGCAGCGGAGCTAAAGCAGATAAAGCTAAAGAATGGTGACGAAACCATCCCCGACCTCGCCGAAATTTTGCAGATGGTCGACGGTCGCGCACCTTTGTTGATCGAACTGAAGGATCAGGACGGAGCGTGCGGCCCGAATGTCGGGCGGCTGGAGCAGCGCGTCGCTGAACTGTTGGCGAATTACTCGGCGGATGCGGTTGTCATGTCGTTTAACCCGCATTCGATTTATGAAATGGCAAAACTGGCGCCAGATCTGCCGCGCGGATTGGCGACGTGTGATTTCAGTCCGAAGTTCTGGCCCATGCTACCCCAAAACCGCATCGCTGACCTGGCTGCCATCCCCGATTTTGATGGCGCCGAGTGCAGCTTTATTTCGCATGAATGGCATCGTCTCGAAGACGGGCGCGTCGCAGAGCTGAAATCCAGAGGCGTTCCCGTACTCTGTTGGACGGTCACTGACCCTGATCAGGAAAATAAAGCGCGGCAGGTTGCTGACAATATCACTTTTGAAGGATATATTCCGGGCTAGCAACAAACTCGGAGCAACAATGTCTGACTTAGTTAACCCCGGCGAAGGCAGCCTCGCCCATGCGCCTGACGATCACATACCGATAGCTCGCGCGAAAGTCGGGGTGCTGGTCGCCAATCTCGGCACACCGGATGCCACCGACTACTGGTCGATGCGTCGGTATCTGAACGAATTTCTGTCGGACAAGCGAGTGATCGACTACCCCAGCTGGAAATGGCAACCGATTTTGCAGGGGATTGTTCTGACGGTCCGGCCTTCGAAATCCGGCGCGGCTTATCGTGGAATCTGGAATAACGAATTGAACGAAAGCCCGTTGCTAACCATAACACGGGCGCAAACCGGCAAGTTGAAGGCGCAGTTGGCGGCGAAATATGGCGACAACATTATCGTCGATTTCTGTATGCGCTACGGGAACCCGTCCACCGGAGATGCGATCCGGCGGTTGAAGGAGCAGGGTTGCGAGAAGATCGTGTTTTTCCCGATGTATCCGCAATACGCCGCCCCGACGACCGCAACCGCTAACGATCAGGCGTTTAGGACGTTGATGGAGATGAACTGGCAACCGGCGATCCGGACTGTGCCCGCTTATTTCGACAATCCCGCTTACATTGAGTCCCTGGCCGCATCGGTGCGCGAAACCTACGATAAGCTAGAAGCACAACCGGACCATCTCGTCGTTTCTTATCACGGCGTTCCTGAGCGGTATTTGCTAAACGGCGACCCGTATCATTGCCAATGCCAGAAAACGACGCGTCTATTGGCCGAGGCGTTGGGCTGGGATCGCACCCATTTTATCACGACCTTCCAGTC
>DFBM01000178.1 GCA_002366645.1 Rhodobacterales bacterium UBA3080
GTCATCAGGGCGTTTCGATTGGTACGCGTTTGGTCAGCAGTTGATTAAACAATGTCACCATAATCAATATGGATGCACCAGCCACCGCAACCCATCCCAACCATGGATGAAAAATAAAGATGGCAGCGACGAAAATCGGCGTCCAGGGTATATCGAAAAACGCGAAAATTACCGGAGAAGAAAAGAACTTCTGGATAGTTTCGAGATCCGCAAGACTCGACGTCTGCGAACTGGTCTGCAACGAGCGGTTTATCTGCGCGCCAAATACGCGATTGTCTAATCCGGCTTGAAAATTGGCACCAATTCGCGCCGAGACCCGACCACGGATATAATCCAGAACGCCCATAATTGCGTAAAGCGCAACCATCAGCAAAAACAGCGCCAACAACGTCTCCTCCGAGCCGCTTCCCAGCACGCGATCATAGACCTGAAGCATGAATATCGGACCGGTTAACATCAGCAGATTCACGAAAATGCTAAACAACCCAATGGAAAGGAGAAGGCCGCGATTGCGGCCTAACTCTTTATTAAGTTCACTCTTTTGCATGTGTATTTGCTCATTTTCAGTGTTTCTAATCAGAAAAACACTGAAAGAACCAAAAATTTGGTTAATCCGCGTGATGAAAATAGAAAACGTGCGAATATTAACGTTTGGAGACAACAGAGATTGTAAATACGCCGAGATCGCATGCTGATAGAACAAACCTAAGAAGGTGTCTCGAAAACTATAGATTTTGCTCAGATGACTTTGAGAACCGTCATGAAACTCGGCGAAAAGGGTCTATCCGCTACAGCGGGTAAAAATGGCGGTTCGAGCCCCTCCAAGCGTATAATCCCGGACTTCACACAGCTCTCACAACCAAAAAGGTCGGATTGGCGAACCGGTATTCCCGATTCGCCCAAAAGGCTTAGGCGACCTTCTGCATCTCAAGGCCAAGCATTTTGTAATTCACGCGGTAAAATCCGGTGAAGCTTCTGGCGACCGCTTCAGGCGTATGCGCCAGAACATCTTGCGCCATGACACCTACGTATTTTTGGCGGCCACCGATATAGCGGAACTGATATAGCGGCAGACCATTCAGGCTCATTCCGACCGGTATAATATCGGCCTTCAGACGTTTATCGCTAAAGTTCTGATCGTCATTTCCTTGTGTCGCTAAAAAAATCAGAGCGATGGCTAGCAGTGGTATAAGCCAAAGTCCGGAACCACCCATCGTGCCTCCGGTTTCCTCGGCAACAACCACCGTCTCTGGTTAGATCAAAGCTACGCTGCCCGCAATCGCGGAGGACGCGGCCAGCGCAAAAGCAGAGGCTTGAGCAAGAATTTTCATGGTACTCTCCCGTAATCGGTTTCTAGAATACCATGAAGCTTAACGCGGTATGCTCCCAAAAAGAAATATTCTTTTGGGTTGCTACTTATGGGCAGGTTCCCATTGTGGCGTGAAGCAGCCGAGAACGTCGTTCACAGCTTCATCCGAGATCGTATCACTACCGTAATTCACAACCGCGACCAGACCACGCTTCTTGTCTTCGAACACCGATTCCACATTGGCTTCGAGACCCGCTTTATGCAGCGCTTTGTCGTAAATCCGTGTAATCGCCATTTTGCGCAACTCGGGTTTGAAAATTTTACCCACTTGTGTTTTCGGCAACTCGTCCAGAATTTCTACATATTTGGGAACCGCCGCCTTCTCGCCGACATGTTCTGCCAGATAGTCGTCCAGATTCTTGATGCTTACGTCCGCTCCGCCAACCAACTCGACGTAAACGCAAGGCACTTCGCCGGCATGTGCGTCCGGCTGGCCGATGGCACCCGCAAAGGCAATGGAAGGATGGCCAGCGAGCGCCTCTTCAATCATGGCAGGGTCGATGTTGTGACCGCCACGGATAATCAAATCCTTGGCACGGCCTGTAATCCACAGATAGCTTTCCGCATCAATCCGGCCAAGATCACCCGTGCGCAGGTATTTCCCGTCCGCAAACAACCCAACGTTCTTCGGCGCTTCTGTGTAGGTGTGACCGGTTGCAACACCCGGATTGGTGACGCAGATTTCGCCAATCTCGTCAATGTCACATTCCTTGGTAATGTTGCCAGCTTCGTCACAATGCAGGATTTTGATTTCGCAATACGGGAACGGCAGCCCGACCGAACCGATTTTGCGTTCGCCGTGCGGTGGGTTGATCGACACAAGACAGGTTGCCTCGGTCATTCCGTAGCCTTCCAGAATTTTAACCCCTGCCGATTCCTCGAACCGTTTAGCCAGCTCGACCGGCAGCGGTGCCGATCCGCACAACGCATATTTCAGTTTGGAAACGTCAGCATCCACTTTGCGTTGCATAAGGGCTGAAACCGCCGTTGGCACCGTCACCATAAAGGTCACATCCCAACGCTCCAGCAGCTTCCAGAAATTATCAAACACCCCGTCGCCACGATAGCCCTGCGGAGTCGGCATAACCATATGCGCGCCAGACGCCAAACAGGCCATCAGGATCGGATATGCCGCAAACACGTGGAACATCGGCAGTGGGCAGATCAACACGTCTTCTTCGGTGAACAACATTTCTTCGGCACACCAGCCCTGATAAATCATCCCCGAGAACTTATGCTGTGCCACTTTCGGCATGCCTGTAGTTCCACCCGTATGGAAATACGAAGCAACGCGATCCTCGTTGGTTTCCTCAAAATCAAGCTTGTTCGAATTCGCTTTGTCCAGCTCTGCGTTAAAGTCCAGAACCTGCGCCTTGTGACCAACTTCGTTTTTCGGGCGGATCAGCGGTACGATCCAACTAAGCGGCGGAGTCAGATAACGACCAAGATCGACTTCCAGAACGGTTGTCACATTCGGTGCCAGCTCGATAGCCTCGGCAACTTTTTGTGCAACCTCAGTCTTTGGAAAAGCTTTGAGAGTCACGACAACTTTAGCGTCGGTTTCCCGTAAAATAGCGGCGATTTGTTCTGGCTCAATGGTCGGGTTAACCGGGCTCACAATCCCGGCGGTCGCCCCGCCAAGCAGTGTAATAACGGCCTCGTTACAGTTCGGCAGGAGATAGGCAACCACGTCTTTTTCGCCAATGCCCAGCTTGCGGAAAACATTTGCCGCTTGCGTGACGCGCGCTTTCAGGCTCGACCAACTGTGTGTTTCAGCTTTGTCCTTCACGCCGGATTTGATCTGGAAACTCAGCGCATTCCGATCAGGGAAACGTGACGCTGTGCGTGTTAATAGTTGATAAAGCGTTTTCTCCGGCATGCGATCCAAAAAGGGCATCGCAGTTTCTGTGGCAATTTTGTCCGCAATCGTGGCGTAGTGTGGCATCGTTTTTTCTCTCCCGGTCACCAAATTCGCCCTTTTTGGACGGTATTTGTGCAAGAGAATGTGCGGATTCCGCTAGTTACGCAAGGGCAAACCTAACGTCAGGTCACGCTTCCGTCGGTAAACTGTAATTTGGCCAAACGCGCATAAAGTCCGCCCTGTGTGACAAGCTCGTCATGCGTGCCTTCGGCATCAATCCGGCCTTCGTCAAAGACCACAATCCGGTCCGCCTTTTTAACGGTCGCCAGACGGTGTGCAATAATCAGGGTGGTCCGGCTTTGCGCCAGCTTCTCAACCGCGTGCTGCACGGCCCGCTCACTTTCTGCGTCCAGCGCAGAGGTCGCTTCATCCAGCAAAAGTACTGGCGCATCCCGCAAAATTGCGCGTGCAATCGCGATCCGTTGTTTTTGCCCACCCGATAGCATAACGCCGCGTTCACCGACATAGGAGTTGTATTTCTTTGGCAAACGCTCGAGGAATTCATGCGCCGCCGCCGCTTTCGCCGCCTCGACCACTTCGGCATCGCTTGCATCCGGACGACCAAAACGGATGTTCTCCATCGCGGTGGTTGCAAAAATTACGGGGTCCTGCGGAACCAGTGCGAAGGATCCGCGCATATCCTCGCGCAGCATCGTTTCGATACCGATACCGTCGAGCGTGATGTCACCGGTATCAGGATCGAAAAACCGCATGAGTAGCTGGAAAATAGTTGATTTACCCGCGCCCGAAGGGCCGACCAACGCGACTGTTTCCCCGGGTTTTACGTGCAGGTTCAAGTTTTCCAGCGCATGGATTTCCGGCCGTGCGGGATAGGTGAATGTCACGTTTTTAAACTCGATATCCCCTTCGGCACGCTCAGGTGCCGCCACGGGGAAGACCGGATCTTTGATAATGTCTTCCGCTTCGATCAATTCGATCAAACGTTCAGTTGCACCCGCCGCGCGCTGCAACTCGCCCCAAATCTCGGACAAGGCGGCAACAGCGCCCGCGACCATCACCGAGTAGATGAGAAACTGCACCAACTGGCCCGCACTCATGGCACCATTAATAACGTCGCGCGCGCCCATCCACAGCACTCCGACAACGCCAGTAAACACCAGGAAAATAACAGAAATCGTCAGGATGGCCCGTGTGATAATCCGCCGTCTCGCGGCGTCAAACGCCTGTTCGGTCAAGTTATTAAAGCTGTCCTGACTGACTTCTTCGTGGGTATAGGCTTGCACCGTTTGCGCCGCCAACAAGGTCTCCGAAGCCTCGCCCGAGCTTTCGGCGATCTTGTCCTGACTTTCGCGGCTAAGCTTACGCAACCTGCGGCCCAGTGCCAAGATCGGCAGAATAACGAAGGGCACCATCAGCAACACCAACCCCGTCATTTTCAATGACGTGATCGACATAAATATTATGCCGCCACCCAGCATCAAGACGTTACGCAAAGCGACCGAAACCGAGGAACTGATAACCGACAGGATCAGCGTGGTATCTGTGGTAAGGCGGGAAAGAACTTCTCCGGTCAGGATTTTTTCGTAAAACGCGGGGCTAAGGCCGATAACTTTTTGGTAAACAGACATGCGAATGTCGGCGATTACGCGTTCACCCAGACGGGTAACGAAATAGAACCGCAAGCCGGTGCCGACCGCCATCGCCCCCATCACAAGGATCGTAACAATAAAATAGGAATCCATTTGCCCAAGCGCGTCGAGCGTAAACCCGTCCACAACTTCACGCACGGCCATCGGCAACACCAACGAGACAACGGCGGTAAACACCAACGCAATCGCAGCCGCAATCATCAGGCCTTTATAAGGAGCCAGATAAGGGAATAATCCGGTTAAGGGGCTGATTGCTTTTGATTTCTCGCGTTCGTCGTCTGTTTTATTTTTATCGTTCTTCGCCATAACACGCCCCGTTATATTCGTTGATTGGGAAATTAGATAAGAACTGCCACCGGTTACAACAAGCCGAAAAAGGGAAGTTCCCCAATATCATATACAACTTCCTACACAGGCTTAAACCACCTGACAAACGTCGGCAATACAGACCTGACAATAACGCTCACCACTTATTCGTGAACGTATTATTCTCGCTAAAACTGATCTTGGTAGGATGAAATATTTTGGTGCGGTCGAGAAGAGACAGCAAATAAACCGCCATCCATCTGTTTTAATTGCATTTTTATACGCCCAGATTGGGCTCTTTGTAGCGCCCCTTTGTAGCGACAATCACGAAATAATTATTCATTATCAGACAATCTTTAACCTCCGCACTATCGACAGAGCGATAAGGTTGCCCGATAGGGTCTGCATTTGCTCGCCTGTAGCGGTGCCTGTCTCTATTCACATTGAGAGTATAGAAGGTGACCTGCGCCCCTAGAACTCCTCCATTTTGATGTAGAGTCCGCCCAACCAAAAGGACGGACAAATGAAGAAGCGGTTCACAGACGAGCAGATCATACAGATGCTGAAAGAGCAGGAAGCTGGCGAGAAGAC
>DFBM01000156.1:0-614 GCA_002366645.1 Rhodobacterales bacterium UBA3080
TGGAAACTGGCAAGTGACATCATTCGATAAGCAAGATAGTTCTTTGTTAACCATATTGGGCCAAGTTAATGCATTGTTAGTGCACCCGCCAAACGACGGACCGCTGACGAAAGGTGTTCCTGTCGAGTTTGTGGAAATAGTATAGAACCGGCAGTAGTTGACACAAAACAAGAACACTTGTAGAACTTAACGTGACTATAGGTGCATTTTTTGGGTTTGGAGACGGACATGCTAACGCGCAAACAACTCGACTTATTGAAGTTTATTAATGATCGGCTGCAAGAAGACGGTGTTCCTCCATCCTTTGACGAGATGAAGGAAGCTTTGGACCTTCGCTCCAAATCTGGTATCCATCGACTGATTACAGCGCTTGAAGAACGCGGTTTTATTCGCAGACTTGCGCATCGTGCGCGCGCCATCGAAATTGTCAGGTTGCCAGAATCCCTTGGCGGTAGTGGATTTTCCCCATCAGTTGTTCAAGGTGGTCGTGTTGATCCGCCGTCTGCTGCCATTCCGGTTGAAATGCAGTCGAACGAAGTGCCAGTTATGGGGCGTATCGCCGCCGGCACCCCGATCGAGGCGATTCAAGATGTATCCCATACAGTTGCGGTACC
>DFBM01000156.1:717-3045 GCA_002366645.1 Rhodobacterales bacterium UBA3080
AAGATCAGGAGGCGACTCTGAAATACTTCCGTAAACGTGGGAGTTCGATCGCACTTGAGCCTGCTAACGTAGCCTACGAAACTCGCGTTTACCGGGATGATCAAGTCAAAGTGCAGGGTCGACTAGTTGGCTTGATTAGAACCTACTAGTCAATGCCCCCAAGGACGAAAACGCGCGGCGTCACGACTGTTAGTAATCCGCGCCAATCCATTTTCGATGCTTATCGCCACGGTGCCTGACTTTCGAAGGGAAGATTTGTCGACTACAGTGCAAGCGCTGGGTTGAATGTCCAATTTAGATGAAATTAAGATAGTATTGATTTGGCAAAGCTCATTTGCTTCGGGCAGGCTATCACCCGAGTATGATACGACGCGCCAGCCATCGGCTAGGTCTGCGAATGTAACTTTACCGCTGTCGTTTATACCATTTCGCTCGAATGCTTCAGGTTGTGTGGCCATATCTCCGTCGTTCTCCAGCCAGATACCAACGGCGTAGCCACTTCCACGTGACTTGCTAATTGTTCGTTCCTGATCGCTAAAAACGCCAAAAACTCTTCCATTTTCTGCGATTAATAACTCGGGCCTACTAACGTTGAACCAAGTTATTAAGGATCCTGCTAAAACAATTATTCCGAGCGACCGCCCCCAGCCCCGCCAAAGAATAAGAATCAATCCTCCAGCACAGACACCACCCAGTACCCACGTCGGGCCAGATTTTACGGCAGAGGTGGCGTGATCAAGTGTTGAGAAATACGAAGCGACCCAAAGAATTGCCCCGATACCCTTCCCCATGACGTAAAACACCGCGCCTTCGAGGCCAACCGGTATCAGAATTGCGGCAACAACTGCGCTAGGCATCACCACCAACCCCATTATCGGCACGGCCAGAAGGTTGGCCAATAATCCGTAATGTGAAATCTGGTTGAAATGAAACGCCGAGATTGGTGCGGTGGCAATTCCTGCGACCGCCGACGTGAATATTAGACCAAATATCGGTCGAAATACTTTCCACAAACCTTGGTTTGTTGCGCGCCAAAAATCGCGAGCGTTTAACCATTCGTACGACGCTATCAATGCGGTTGTAGCAGCGAAAGACATCTGAAATCCGGCCTCTAGAACACTATAAGGTTTGATCATGAGCACTACAAAAGCGGCGAGAGCGACAGCTCTAAGTGTCAAGGCGGGTTTATCCAGGATTACTGCAATCAAGACCACCGTGGCCATTATAAAAGCCCGCTGCGTAGCGACGCTGGAGCCCGACACCAACAGATACGCGAACCCGATGAAAATAGCGAAGCCGGCCGCTAGTTTTTTTGGCTTCACTCTTAACGACATGTAGGGAAAAAGCGCCAGACCATACCTAAGCAATGCGAAAACGAACCCCGTTAGCAGCCCCATATGTAGCCCTGAAATAGCCAACAGGTGAGCCAAATTTGAGGCACGAAGCCCATCCAGAGTCGCTGGGTTTATTTCAGAGCGATCGCCCGCAATAATTGCTGACGCAAAAGCCCCGTTTTGGTCTGGTATAGATTCCCTGATGAACCCTGATATGCTCATCCTGAGGTAGAAAAGTTTTATACGGAGATCATCGTCATCCGGAACAGCGGCTGGGATAACCGGATTTCGTGTATACCCGACCCCACCTAGTGCCATAAACCATGCCATCCTTCGGAAGTCGAAGCCCCCTGGTTCTGCGGGCGGGCCCGGTGGTGAAAGGCCACCAGTTATCGCCACTCGCCCCCCCGGTACTAAGGTATTCTCCGGGATATGACCTTGAAGCGACATTCGTATTTTCTTGGGCGTTTGGGCTTCGGGAATTCCTGGTAAATATATGTGATCTAATAAAATCCGTGGGGCGTTTGAAGCCGAGCGGTCAAGTCCAATAATGCGTCCATAGACCGGTCCGTAGTATTGGCGGGTCAACACGGGTGCCTCCACCATAGTTGTTCTGATTGACGCATATCCAAAACCAAAGCAAAGGAGCGACGCTGCGCAAAGCACTACCGAGTTCACGATATGCACGGGACGAATGAAAGTAGCGATTAAGCACCCGATGCCGATCACAAATGCAACGGTGACGCCGGAAGGTTCCTTATCAATCAAAAAATATACGCTGATACCTGTTCCAAAAACGACCGGGATCCAGAGTATTAACCGGTGCCTTTGAAATTCGAGTGCATCAATCAGGTTTGTTATCTTGTTCTCCCTACCACAAATGACCTAAAACCCCCGCAGATATATCTCAATTCTGGTTACCAAAGGGTTAACTCATGTCCAAAGTCGTCACACGTTTCGCCCCTTCACCAACGGGCTTCCTACATATCGGAAG
>DFBM01000125.1 GCA_002366645.1 Rhodobacterales bacterium UBA3080
GCGATGCTGATCATCGCTGGTTCCGCGCGTTCCATGGGCATTGAGGTTAAGGGGTAATCGATATGGCTAAAGTTGGAAAACGTTTCGCTGCGGCGAAAGAAGCATTTGGCGAACAGGCCAATGTCACTGTTGAAGAAGCTGTAGCACTGGTTAAGGCCAATGCGACTGCGAAATTCGACGAGACTGTTGAAATTGCAATGGTGCTGGGTGTTGACCCGCGTCACGCCGACCAGATGGTTCGCGGTGTTGTGTCCTTGCCTTCCGGCACAGGTAAAACAATGCGCGTAGCTGTTTTTGCCCGCGATGCAAAAGCTGATGAAGCTAAAGCAGCCGGTGCAGACATCGTTGGTGCAGAAGACCTGATGGAAAGCATTCAGGGCGGCAACCTCGATTTCGATCGTTGTATTGCTACACCTGACATGATGCCAATCGTTGGTCGCCTCGGTAAGGTTCTTGGCCCACGTAACCTGATGCCAAACCCGCGTGTTGGTACAGTTACTATGGACATCAAGGCCGCTGTTGAAGCTGCCAAAGGTGGCGAAGTGCAATTCCGCGCTGAAAAAGCCGGTGTTGTACATGCAGGTATCGGCAAAGCTTCGTTTGACGAAGCTGCAATGGTTGCAAACGTTAAAGCGTTTGTTGAAGCTGTTGCAAAAGCCAAGCCAGCGGGCGCAAAAGGCGCTTACATGAAAAAGATTTCGCTTAGCTCGACTATGGGCCCAGGCGTTTCGGTTGACGTAGCAGCAGCTACTGCCGAATAAAGAATTCCCCCGCTTGACGGCGGGGGATGTTTCGGGCTGGCGGCGCAACCAATAGCCCATCTGTCCAAGACGGTGGGTGATCCTCGGATCATAAATCCTGCCTTAGACGGGGAACGATCAGAATCAACCTTGTGCGTCAGCACTCGGGCGAATTTGGCGGGAACCTGGACAAGACCCGAGACGTTACGGCGTAAGTCGTAGCGAATATGAGCCGGAAGGGGTGACCCTTCTATAATTTGGAGTAATATTGTGGATAGAGCCCAAAAAGAAGCAGTGATCGACGAACTCGGTCAAATCTTCACGGACTCTGGTGTCGTCGTGGTTGCACGCTACGAAGGCCTCACAGTTGCAGAGATGACGGACCTCCGCCTTCGCGTAAGCGATGCAGGTGGTGTTGTTCGTGTCGCCAAAAACAAGCTCGCCAAAATCGCTCTTGAGGGCAAGCCTACCGCTGGTATGGCTGACTTGCTTACAGGAATGACTGTCTTCGCATACTCGGAAGATCCGGTTGCAGCAGCGAAATCTGTTGAAGCCTTTGCCAAAGACAACGACAAACTCGTTGTCCTAGGTGGCTCCATGGGTGAAGACCTTCTTGACCCAGCTGGTGTCAAAGCAGTTGCGGCCATGCCGTCGCGTGAGGAGCTTCTTGCTTCGATCGCTGCGTGTCTGGGTGCACCTGCTTCGAACATCGCTGGTGCGATTGGCGCGCCTGCATCGAACATCGCGGGTATTCTTTCTACCCTCGAAGAACGGGCAGCGGCGTAAGTCTTAATGCAATTGTTGGGCTGACTAGTTTGTAACGAACGACATCGGAACACATCGAAACTGAAAACGGAAAAGTAAAATGGCTGATCTGAAAAAACTTGCTGAAGAGATCGTGGGTCTTACCCTTCTCGAAGCTGCAGAACTAAAAAATATCCTTAAAGACGAGTACGGCATCGAGCCTGCTGCTGGTGGCGCCGTAATGGTTGCCGGTGGTGGTGACGCTGGTGGCGCCGCTGCTGAAGAAAAAGATGAATTCGACGTAATTCTGGTTGCTGCTGGCGACAAGAAAATCGGTGTCATCAAAGAAGTTCGCGCCATCACTGGCTTGGGCCTCAAAGAAGCTAAAGACCTCGTAGACGCAGGCGGCAAAGCAGTTAAAGAAGCTGCTCCTAAAGCTGAAGCTGAAGAGATCAAAGCGAAACTCGAAGCTGCTGGTGCAACTGTCGAGCTGAAGTAATCTGTCGCAGCTAAGGCTGCACGGCTAGAAATAAGGCTGGATCCGCCCTTTGGGTGGGTCCGGCTGTTTGCGTCTCTCAAGGTGCCCGAAGTATTTTCGAGCATGGACATCTTGAAAGGTGCAGACCATCCGGAAGCGAGATGTGGGAGTTTCGCAAGAATTGGTTGGTTTCGCCGCAAGGCTTTAGATGCGTGTTCCCAGTCACGTGTCGGGCGTTGAAAAATAAGTTAGGATTAGCATGGCTAAGACGCATTCAGGTCACAAACGTATCCGCAAGTATTATGGCAAAATCCGCGAAGTTGCGGAAATGCCGAACCTGATTCAGGTTCAGAAAAGTTCTTATAAACTTTTTCTGGAGTCCGGTGATCAGGGCCAGCCGATGGACGGCGAAGGCATCAACGCGGTATTCCAGTCGGTATTCCCGATCAAAGATTTTA
Organism: Rhodobacterales bacterium UBA3080; assembly: GCA_002366645.1. Lineage (GTDB taxonomy): Bacteria > Pseudomonadota > Alphaproteobacteria > Rhodobacterales > Rhodobacteraceae > NORP23. Next base: position 2,421 of record DFBM01000125.1, read on the forward strand.
ACGAAACTTCGGTTCTCGAGTACGTAAAATACGATCTCGAACCACCTAAGTACGACGTAGAAGAGTGCATGCAGCGCGACATGACTTATGGCGCGCCGCTGAAAGTTACCCTCCGTCTTATCGTGTTTGATGTCGACGAAGATACTGGTGCGCGTTCTGTCAAGGACATCAAAGAACAAGATGTGTTCATGGGCGAAATGCCTTTGATGACACCGAACGGCACATTTGTGGTCAACGGCACCGAGCGTGTGATCGTTTCCCAGATGCACCGCTCGCCGGGTGTTTTCTTTGATCACGACAAGGGTAAAACCCACTCGTCCGGAAAATTGCTGTTCACTTCGCGGATCATCCCGTACCGCGGCAGCTGGCTGGACTTCGAGTTCGACGCAAAAGACGTTGTTTACGCACGTATCGACCGTCGCCGCAAACTACCTGTGACCACACTGCTTTATGCGCTGGGTCTGGATCAGGAAGGCATCTGTGACGCGTATTACGAGACCGTAAACTACAAGCAGAACAAAAAGAAAAAAGGCTGGACCACTCCGTTCTTCCCGGACCGGATCCGTGGCACGAAGCCTTTGTTCGATGTTGTTGACGCGAAATCCGGTGAGGTGATTGCCGAAGCTGGCAAGAAAGTTACGCCGCGCACTGTCAAGAAACTGATCGATGAGGGTGAAGTTAAAAACGTCCTCGTTCCCTTCGATCAGATCATTGGCCGTTTCGCAGCCAAAGACATCATCAACGAAGAAACCGGCGAGATCTGGGTCGAAGCCGGTGACGAGTTGACATGGGATGTTGATCCGAAAACCGAAGAAGTTTCCGGTACACTTGTGACGTTGCTCGACAACGGTGTGACAGATATTCCAACGCTGGATATCGATAACATCAACGTTGGTGCGTACATCCGTAACACGATGGCGATTGATAAGAACATGAACCGCGACACCGCGCTCATGGATATCTACCGCGTCATGCGCCCGGGTGAGCCACCCACCGTCGAGGCTTCCTCGGCGATGTTCGACAGCATGTTCTTCAACTCTGATCGTTACGACCTTTCGGCCGTTGGGCGTGTAAAAATGAACATGCGTCTGGATCTGGACGCCCCTGATACGCTCCGCACATTGCGCAACGAAGACATCATCGCAGTTGTTAAAGCTTTGGTTGATCTTCGTGACGGTAAAGGCGGCGTGGACGACATCGACCACCTTGGTAACCGTCGTGTTCGTTCCGTTGGCGAGCTGATGGAAAACCAGTACCGTGTCGGGCTGCTTCGTATGGAGCGCGCGATTAAGGAACGTATGTCCTCGGTTGAAATCGACACGATCATGCCGCAAGACCTGATCAATGCGAAACCTGCGGCGGCTGCCGTTCGTGAATTCTTCGGCTCTAGCCAGCTGTCGCAGTTCATGGACCAAACCAACCCGCTGTCCGAAGTTACCCACAAACGCCGTCTTTCTGCGCTTGGGCCTGGCGGTCTGACACGCGAACGCGCGGGCTTCGAGGTGCGCGACGTTCACGCAACGCACTACGGTCGTATGTGTCCGATTGAAACGCCGGAGGGGCCGAATATTGGTCTGATCAACTCCTTGGCGTCTTTCGCACGGGTTAACAAATACGGTTTCATCGAAACACCTTATCGTAAGGTTGTGGATGGTCAGGTGACAGACGAAGTCAACTACATGTCCGCCACCGAAGAGATGCGCCACACGGTAGCGCAGGCGAACGCCGAGATTGATACCGATGGTCGTTTTGTAAACGACATGGTTTCGACACGTTCGTCCGGTGACTACATGCTGAACCCGATCGAGAACGTCGATCTTATGGATGTATCTCCACGCCAGTTGGTGTCGGTTGCTGCGTCGCTGATCCCGTTCCTCGAAAACGACGATGCGAACCGGGCCTTGATGGGCTCGAACATGATGCGTCAGGCTGTGCCGCTGGTTAAAGCCGAGGCACCGCTCGTCGGTACCGGTATCGAAGAAGTTGTGGCGCGGGATTCCGGCGCGGCGATTACTGCGGTACGTGGTGGTATCATCGACCAGGTTGATGCGATGCGTATCGTTATTAAAGCTACCGAAGATATGGAGCCGGGTGATCCGGGCGTGGACATCTATCGTCTGCGTAAGTTCCAGCGTTCGAACCAGAACACCTGTATTAACCAGCGTCCGCTCGTAAAAGTGGGTGATCGCGTTAAGAAGGGCGAAGTCGTTGCTGATGGCCCGTCCACCGATATCGGTGAATTGGCGCTTGGTAAAAACGTGCTCGTCGCGTTTATGCCTTGGAACGGTTACAACTACGAGGATTCGATCCTGATCTCCGAGCGTATCGTTAAGGATGACGTCTTCACCTCGATCCATATCGAGGAATTCGAAGTCGCCGCCCGTGATACGAAACTGGGGCCTGAGGAAATCACTCGCGATATTCCAAACGTCGGTGAGGAAGCGCTTCGCAACCTCGACGAAGCCGGTATTGTTTACATCGGTGCCGAAGTTGGTCCGGGTGACATTCTGGTTGGTAAAATCACACCGAAGGGCGAAAGCCCGATGACACCGGAAGAAAAACTTCTGCGTGCTATCTTCGGTGAGAAAGCTTCGGATGTTCGTGATACTTCGATGCGCCTGAAACCTGGCGATTTCGGTACTGTTGTGGAAGTTCGTGTCTTCAACCGCCACGGCGTTGAAAAAGACGAACGTGCGCTTCAGATTGAACGCGAAGACGTTGAACAACTGAGCCGTGACCGTGATGACGAGTTGGCGATCTACGATCGCAACATCTACAACCGTCTGAAAACGCTGATCCTAGGCAAAACGGCTGTTAAAGGTCCGAAAGGCGTGAAAGCCGGTTCAACCATTACGGAAGAACTGCTTGAAGGTCTAAGCCATGGTCAATGGTGGCAGCTTGCTTTGTCTGAAGACAAAGATGCGACCGAAGTTGAAGCACTGAACGCACAGTACGAAGCGCAAAAGGCTGCTCTGCAGGCACGTTTCGACGACAAGGTAGAGAAAATTCGCCGCGGCGATGATCTGATGCCTGGCGTGATGAAAATGGTCAAAGTCTTTATCGCCGTGAAGCGCAAGCTTCAGCCGGGTGATAAAATGGCCGGTCGTCACGGCAACAAAGGTGTTATTTCCCGCGTGGTACCTGAAGAGGATATGCCATTCCTTGCGGATGGTACGCCGGTTGATTTCTGTCTGAACCCGCTGGGTGTGCCCTCGCGTATGAACGTTGGTCAGATTTTGGAGACACATATGGGTTGGGCTGCACGCAGCCTTGGTAAGTCCATTGATTTGTCGCTGAAGGAATACCAGCGTTCGGGTGATATGTCGCCAGTTCAGGATGCAATGAAAGTTGCTTACGGTCCTGACCTCTACGACGAAGTCATTTCCGATATGCCGCAAAACGAGCTTCTTGAAGCTGCGGGCAACGTTGTGAACGGTGTTCCAATCGCGACGCCGGTGTTCGACGGCGCCAAAGAGGCAGATGTGAATGATGCACTGATGCGTGCTGGCCTGGATGAATCCGGTCAGTCCATCCTGTTCGACGGTCGTACAGGCGAGCAGTTCGCGCGCCCTGTGACAGTCGGTATGAAGTACGTGCTGAAACTGCATCACCTTGTGGATGACAAAATCCACGCGCGTTCGACTGGTCCATACTCGCTCGTCACACAGCAACCGCTGGGTGGTAAGGCGCAGTTCGGCGGTCAGCGCTTCGGTGAGATGGAGGTCTGGGCGCTTGAAGCTTACGGCGCTGCATACACCTTGCAGGAGATGCTCACAGTCAAGTCGGATGATGTTGCCGGTCGTACCAAAGTGTACGAAAGCATCGTCAAAGGCGAAGACAACTTCGAAGCTGGCGTGCCAGAATCGTTCAACGTATTGGTCAAGGAAATCCGCTCGCTCGGCATGAATGTCGAGCTGCTGGATTCGGAGACGGAGTAGGGGCGTTAGCGCCCTTACCCTATAAACGAGATTAAGGATCATAAAATGAACCAGGAAATCACGAACAACCCGTTTAATCCGGTCCAGCCGTTGAAGACTTTTGACGAAATAAAAATCTCTTTGGCCTCGCCAGAGCGTATTTTGTCATGGTCGTTTGGCGAGATTAAAAAGCCGGAAACCATTAACTACCGTACGTTCAAACCTGAGCGCGACGGTCTTTTCTGTGCGCGTATCTTTGGCCCGATCAAAGATTACGAATGCCTGTGCGGAAAATACAAACGCATGAAGTATCGCGGTGTTACCTGCGAGAAATGTGGTGTTGAGGTAACTCTTCAGAAGGTTCGCCGCGAGCGCATGGGTCACATCGACCTAGCTGCGCCCGTTGCGCACATCTGGTTCCTCAAATCGCTTCCATCCCGCATCGGCCTGATGCTGGACATGACTTTGCGCGATCTGGAACGCATTCTGTACTTTGAACAGTATGTTGTGATCGAGCCGGGCCTGACAGACCTCAACCACGGTCAGTTGATGACCGAGGAAGAGTACATGGACGCGCAGGACCAGTTCGGTGATGACGCTTTCACTGCCGGTATCGGTGCTGAAGCTATCCGCGAAATGCTGGCGGCGATTGATCTGGATGCCGAAGCCGAACAGCTGCGTGCTGATCTGGCCGAAGCAACTGGCGAGTTGAAGCCTAAGAAAATCATCAAGCGTTTGAAGCTGGTTGAAAACTTCCGTGGTTCCGGCAACCGGCCTGAATGGATGATCCTGACCGTGATCCC
>DFBM01000188.1 GCA_002366645.1 Rhodobacterales bacterium UBA3080
CCAAAATCATCGAGTAATCGGTGATTTAACGAAAATTGAAGGCCGCTCTTCGGGGCGGCCTTTTTTTATGGCGGGAGCCTAAACGTATTTGCAGTCCGCCGCGTCGGCTTAATAGAATGTAGCGTCTCTTCAGATTTTGAAGCGATATTAATCCGGCTTCGGGTTTTGTTTTTCAGCCAGAAGTATCGAAATAATAGATGCCATTTCTTTCGATTGTCGTGGCGACGTTACCCCGCCGATGCCGATCCGTTTGCCGAGATGCCACCAAACACCTGGTGACCATGACCGTTCGCCGGATTTTTTCAAGCGGATCAGGAAGCCATTGGAGGGTTTGAACGCGAAAAAACCGCGGTCTATGCTGGTGATATCGTCGATCGAACACAATACACTCCCCGACTGAGTGCTTAGGCCTTCACGAGTCAGAATTACAGCATCGTTTGTCGCGCGGAACAGTCGGAAACCTGCCCAGATGAACAATCCTCCGGCAAGAACGAGGGTGATAAGCGAAAGAGACTTTGACGGTGGATAGACCGCCGCAATATACAGCAATGTCAGGCCAAGACCGATGATGGTTGAGACGCCGAACATTCGACGACCTTGAACGACTTCTAGTCTGACTAATACTTCGGACATGGACGACTCCCGTTTGTTTGGCAGCTTCATACGAGTTTCCGAAGGAATGTGCCAGTAGGCGAATTGACTTGGTTATCCCAAAATCCACAGCCACATAGAGGCGGTAAATATTGATGCAGCGGTGCCTAGCAGGACCGCGCTAGCGGCTGCACCTTTCGCACGGTTGTACATATTGGCGAAAACATAGGCATTCACGCCCGGCGCCATGGAGGCGGAAACGACTGCGGAACGTGTAAACTCGATCGGCAAATCGAACACTGCTGTACACATGACATATACAATTCCGGGAAGCACCATAAGTTTGAGTATTGAAACCATGCCGGCCTCACCAACACTGGCGCGCAGGGAGTACCGTGCGAGGATGCCCCCAAGCCCAAAAAGTGCGGCAGGCAAGGCTGCACGAGATACCATTTCCGCTGCGGAAATAACGCTAGAAGGCAGTGTAATGCCACTCAGGTTAACTGCAAAGCCAAGACCAAGACCGATCATCAACGTATTTTTGAACATGGCTTTGGTGACGGCCGTCGCGGTTCCGGCGACCCCCCGACCGTCGGCACGTGCGGCCTCCATCATGGTGATACCAATCAGATAGAGCAGTGGCGCGTGGATCGAAATAATCGCGAAGTTTCCAGCGAGGGCCGCCGGTCCGTAGGCGCGCTCCATAATCGGTAGTCCAAGTAAGACGGTATTTGAAAACATCGCCGCAAAACCGATGGCGACTGAATCCCCGCGTCGGCGACGAAATAGCGATCTGGCCCCAAAAACACCAAGAGTAAAGCTGGCAAGAACGCCGGTGTAAAACGCGACCAGCAGCCGCCAGTCAAAAACCGCCCCGAGATCGAGCCGCATTATGTTTAGGAACAAAAGGCAGGGTATCGCGAAACCTTGGGTGAAAATCATCAACCCGTCGACGACGCTGTCCTTGATTAGTTTTAACCGTGCCGCGATGTAACCCGAACCGATTACCAGAAAGACCGGTAAAACAACCTGAACAAGTTGAAGAATCACGCTTCGATCTCGATCACCATTCCGTCGTATGCGGGAGTGATATGGTCAGCGGTTTCGGTGTCCAACGTATCGTAATCCAGATCTATATGCATATTCGTTATGACAGCCCGCTCGGGTGCGGCGCGTTTGATCCACTCCAACGTGCGGGCCAGATGTGCATGGCTGGAATGGGGTTTGTACCGAAGCGCGTCCACCACCCAGACCTTAAGATGCTTCAGTTTCTTCCAGGCCGGATCATAGATCGTTTCAGCATCAGGTAGATACGCCAGATCGCCGATGCGGAATCCTAGTGCATCGATCCTCCCGTGCTTGACCTCGAACGGTTCGAAGACAATAGCACCACCCGGTCCGTCGATCGTGGTTAGGTCCTTGATGGCGTTAAGGTCGAGTATAGGCGGGTAGGAACTGCCCGGCGGCTGGATGAATGCATAGCCAAAACGTGCCAGCAAGCTGTCTGTCGTGCGCGTGTCGGCCCAGACCGGAAGCCGCGAGCCGCGATTGAAGACGATCATTCGAAGGTCGTCGATCCCATGCATATGGTCCGCATGTTCGTGGGTAAATATTACGCCGTCCAGATGGCCGATACCAGCATCCAGAAGCTGTGCTCGCATGTCGGGCGAGGTGTCGATAAGGACACGGGTGACGGCATCTCCTTCAATGCGTTCGACCAGCATTGAACAACGGCGGCGGAGATTCTTCGGGTTTTCGGGGTCACATGCCCCCCATAGTCCACCCAGTCTGGGAACACCGCCCGAAGAGCCACAGCCAAGAATTGTGTAGCGCAGGATTGCCATTATTTTTGCGTCCAGACTGCAGCTTTGGCAAATAGCCTGTCAAAATTGGCCGAGGTCTGCGTCGCGAACTCGGCGTAGTGCATGCCGTAAATTTCGGCACCTACTTCCGCGGTCAATGCTGTGTACGCCGGTTCATTGCGTTTGCCGCGATGGGGTTGAGGCGCCAGATACGGGGCGTCGGTTTCGACCAATATGCGATCAGCAGGTGCTGCCGCAAAAATATCGCGTAGTTCCTGGCTTTTCTTGAAAGTGGCGATACCGGACATTGAAAGGTAAAAACCTAGGTTCAGCATTGCAGTTCCAAGCTCGGCACTGGAAGAAAAGCAGTGCATCACACAATCAAATGCGCCAGCTTTATGTTCGGCGCTCAAAATCCGTGCCATGTCATCATCCGCCGCCCGCGCGTGAATTATCAGCGGCAGGGACGTTTGACGGGCGGCTTCTATATGTATCAACAAGCTTTCTTGCTGAACGATTTTGCTTTCTGCAGTGTAGTGATAATCCAGACCGGTTTCGCCAATCCCGACCATTTTCGGGTGTTTCGCAATTTCGACCAATTGCTCGACGGTCACCATCGGCTCGGATGCGGCGCTCATCGGGTGGGTGCCCACGGCGTAAAACACGGGATCATAAGCGTCAGCAATGCGGCGCACATCTGGCTCGGCACGCAGTTTTGTGCAAATGCTGACCATACGCGTAACACCGGCCTCAACGGCACGGTCTATAATTTCCGGCAGCTCGCCTTCAAAATCCGGAAAATCCAGATGGCAGTGGCTGTCAACAATTGCGGGTTTGGTCATCATGGCTCCGGCTTCATGCCGACAGGAGCGAGGCCCGTCCGGCGGTGGCATCAATACTTATGACCGTATCAAGGATCACTTGCGCAGGGTCAAGGTTAACAGCACGTGCATGGGTAATTCTTCCGGTCAGTTCCTGCACCAAATTAGCCCACTCGCGCGCTTGGTACGCGTTGGCGGAAAGACGTGCGGAAAGCTCGGCCTCTCCTTGAATTGTGTCGTCCCTACCGCCTCTGGCACCGCCGAGTGCAAGGCGGGAAAGCGCGATAAGCAGAAGGCGAACGGTCATATCATAGTGGTTTTCGGACCCTTTACCGGCGCATTTTTCGGCCAGCATGATGATCCGCGGGCGGTTCATGCGCGGGGCGGTCGCAAGAAGTGAAATGATGTTTTCGTAGGTTTCCAGACCGTCGTTTGCCAGCAGGTCAATCGCTTCGCCCGCCGATCCACCAGATAGCGCGCTTAGTGCAGAAATATTCGGCACGTCTGAAAAACCGGCTTGAGTCATCGCATTATCCAGCGCCTCCGGCGCAAGCGCGGTGCATCGCAATTCGCGACAGCGCGATCTAATCGTAGGCAGAAGTTTTGCCGGTTGGTGGCTAATCAGCAGAATGATCGTTTTTGCCGGCGGTTCCTCCAGCACCTTAAGTAAGGCGTTTTCGGCAGAGGTGTTCATCTCGTCAGCAGCATCAACAATAGCGATCCGCCAACCACCATCCGATGACGATAGCGTAAAGAAACTCTTGAGTTTTCGGACTTCCTCGACAGTAATCGTCTTTTTTAGTCGCTTGGCTTTCTCATCCCAAGGGCGGCGACACAGGAACACGCCGGGCTCTGCCAATGCGGCCACTCGGCGGAATACTGGATTGTCGGGTGAGACTTTCAAACTGTCTTTAGCGGGCGCGGCAAACATTCCGGTGTCAGCATCGCTATCCAGCAGAAAGCGGGCGATGTTCCAAGCCAGAGTTGCTTTGCCAACGCCTTTTGGACCTGTGATTAGCCAGCTGTGATGCAGGCGGCCCTGATTGAAAGCGTCCAGAAATGTTGTCGCCGCTTCGTCTTGGCCAAATAGTTCAACCGTTTCGCGTGGGTGCGGGGCACCTTCAATCCGGTCCGGTTCAGGTATCTCGTCGGGCACGCTCATACCAGCAGCTCCAAAGCAAGCCGTAGGATTTCGCGCGCAATTTCGTCAATCTCACGGTTGCCGTCGATCAATGCGCAGCGGTGTGCTTCGGTTTGGGCTAGCTCCTTGAAGCCTTCCCGCAGGCGGTGCTGAAACTCCAGACCAAATTCCTCGAACCGGTCCTCACCCGAATTTCGCGCCAAACCACGCGCAAGTGCTGCATCAGGATCCATGTCGATAATAAAAGTGCGGTCTGGCTCGAATCCGATCATGCGGGCGTGAATGTCGTCGACCGTCTCGCGTAAGTCCGAACGAACTGCGCCTTGGTAAACCCTCGTCGAATCTGCAAAGCGGTCTGTGATGACGATTTCACCACGCTCCAGCGCAGGGATTATCGTCCGTTCAATGTGATCGCGCCGTGCTGCGTAAAACAACAGTATTTCTGTCTCCGGGGACCAACGCCCAGGTTCGCCTTCCACTAACAACTTACGTATTTCCTCGGCGCCCGGGGAGCCCCCCGGTTCTCGCGTCAAAACTACGGTATGCCCGTGATCCCGCAAACTTCTGGCGAGTATTTTTGCTTGCGAAGATTTGCCCGAACCATCGATGCCCTCAAAGCTCAGGAATATGCCCTTGGACACCTCAGCCCCCCGAAGTCGCAGCACGGATGCGCATCAAAAGAATGTCGGTTGCGGCTTGTACACGCTCCACAAATCCACCGGGTTCAACAGCGGTCAGGGCGTTCAAGGGGTATTTCATATCTTCGCCCGTGGGCAACGTAATTACCAACTCTCCGAGCTGTTGCCCCGCACGAATAGGGGCCTCTATCGGGTCAGCATATGTATAATGCGCTGTAATCTGGTCCAGCCCCTCCAGCGGTAATAATAGTTCAATGTCGCCATCTAGTGCCATTTCGACACTGTCCGTCGCACCAAGCCAAACGTTTGCGCGATCAACTGGTTCGCCACCCTTGAAAAGGGTTTTCATTCCCCATTCCCGAAATGCCCAGCGCGCAATCCGCTCTGCTTCAGTTGATCTGGCAAGCGGGGTTTCCATCCCACCAATCATAAAAATAATCCGCCGACCATTGCTAACGGCAGAGCCAACCAGACCATACCCAGCCTCTTCGGTATGACCGGTTTTCAGACCATCAGCGCCAATACCCAACCCCAGCAAAGGATTACGATTGTTCTGCGTGATGTTTTCCCAAGTGAAAGTCTCTTCCGCGAAAAACGTGTAGTATTGGGGGAACTTTTCAATGATACGCGTCGCCAGAAAAACCAGATCGGCTGCGCTCATTTCCTGACCCGGGTCTGGCCAACCGGTCGAATTCACGAAATGCGAGTTATCCATACCTAACTCAAACGCCCGCTGCGTCATCCGTTTGGCAAACGCGGCCTCCGTTCCGGCAAGTCCTTCGGCCAAAACGATGCAGGCGTCATTGCCGGATTGAACGATAACCCCGCGAATAAGATCCTCGATCCGGACGCGCGCTCCTTCCCGAACGAACATCTTCGATCCGCCTTTTTGAGAGGCATTGGTCGAAACCCGAAAGGTATCTTCAAGCGTCAACCGACCGTCTTCGAGTGCCTCGAAGACAAGGTTCAGCGTCATCAATTTGGACATCGAAGCCGGGGGCATTGCCTCGTAAGCGTTCTTTTCAAGCAAAACGGTGCCAGTGTTGTAATCAACAACCAGAGCCGAGCGCGCCGTCGTTTCAAGCGCAGCGGCGGTTTGAGCCAAAAGACAAACAAAAGTAAAAGCGGCTATGAACAATCGAGTAAACATCTGTTTCCCTATCGCAAAATAATGGCGTCTTTATAGCCAAGTTGATTAACAGTCGCCATCATGATTTCGAGTGCCTCGGGCGAATTTGCTGGTCCGACGACAATCCGGTACAGGATTTTGCCACCGGCCTCGCGCTCACGAATTTCGGCGGTCAAACCCGCCGTTTCCAGTTTCGCAACAACAGCCTCTGCACGCGATTCACTTTGAAGGGTCGCGACCTGAATGAACGTGCCGGTGGCTGGCGCAATTGGCTTAACCGGTGGCAAGCTTGTTTCTTCGATTTCAGCAGGCGCGACATCGGGAGCGACGACAGCTGGCGTCACAACCGCAGGCGCAGGAACCGGAGCAGCTTTGGCAGAAGGACGGCGTAACGGAACGCTCATATCAGGATCGTCTGCAACCTCTGGTTCGACGACAGGCACCTCAACCTCAACCGTTTTACGGCGTAGCGCAACGATGGTTAGTTCTGTCGGCGTGCCCGCCAAGACACCCAATGCGGCGGCAGCATCGGCCGAAAGTTCAATTTTTGGACCCGGGAAATCCCGTTCTCGTTTGTAAAGCGCGCCGATGACTTCTTTACCGGTCGCATCGTTACGAATTCGAACGCGTTCGGGCTTTTCGATATCTGGATATGCGATCCAGACACCGCCAAAAGTTGGCCGTCCATCCCAGAGCGCCATATCCGTGATGCTGAAGGCCTCAGGTGCGACAACATCTACCTCAACTGTTTCAACGGCATTTTCACCGATCTCAGGTGTTTCAGAGATTGTCGACAAGGTTTCATCGCAACCCGCCAAAACCGAAGCACCTAATAGCAACGCAAATAGTGGTGCTGACGCATACCATTTTTTTCGAAAAATTCCCATGTATTACCCCTGAATCCCGGCCAAATAGGCTCTTACGGATACGCTCGCCTCATCCTTGCCGCCTTTGGCGGTCGTTCGGTAAAGTCTAGACAAGTTATAACGAAATGAAAAGTGCACTGATTTGGATTACATGTGTGGACCTTCGCACTTCTTATAGCTAAAAGACCCTCGTCGGAGGAGTGGCAGAGTGGTTGAATGCACCGGTCTTGAAAACCGACGTAGGTGAAAGTCTACCGTGGGTTCGAATCCCACCTCCTCCGCCACTAACTTATAGATACTACTTGCGATGTTACTTGCCGCCGTATGTTCCCACAACTACGGGGGCTTACGGATGGTAGGTTTTGTATGAGACGTATCTCGGGGCTGATTTGCCGCCGGATTCTCGAGTTTATCTCTCTTGTCGGTTTCGAGGGACGGGTTTTGTTCTGTGGTGTGGCTAAATGTTGCCGATGGCTGTGAATGTTGAGCTTTCGACTACCCTGAATTTGCAATTTTCAACGGCGATCATTTGTTAACGAACCGATCGAGTACCGACGTTTTCCAGCATTTTTCGCTGGGCATTCCAGTCTGATGGAACGCCGGTTCTGATCAGATAGTCCGAAGTCACATGTAGCGGCAGGGTTCCGATGATCATTTGTTCGATGATGTCTGGCGCAAGGAACGCCAGATCCATTACACTTCGAACGCGGTCCGTATTAACGCCTGCGTTCACAGCGATTTGCGTGAAGGATTTTCCGGATTTTACCGCCCCATACCATTCCATCGCCTTGACGATATTGCGGATCAGGGTCAGGTCGACCTCCGGCGGGGTATTGCCGAGGACGAGCTTGGTTTCGACGCCTCTTCGGCGAAGTTGGCACGGGGTATTTATGGTGAGCGCATCGGGGTTGAGGCGTTCGGGTGGCAAGTCCAAATATTTGGCGATGGCGCTTGCGTCCAGCTCTATTGTTAGCATTCCGGGGGAGATGTTAGCTTTGGCAATCACTGCATTCCAGTTTTGAACAGGGTTTTGGCTGGTGAACATTCGGGCGAGAATATTTATCTTTTTACCGAGGTGATCAGCTTCGTTCGCTTTTAGATTTTCAACAAGGTTCGGAAGGATTCCGTGACTTATAAGCCGCTCTCGGACGGCCTGTGCAATCGCCTGTTCCAGTTGCGGCGCTGGCAGACGCCACGCGTCCGGATGCTTGTTACTTTTGTCGATCACCAGCCGACGCGAGATGTAGTATCGCATGCGTCGGCCATTCTTATTGGTGTGGCTCGGTGTTAACCGATCGCCTGTTTCGTCAAACAACTTTCCTGCCAGCGGTGAGGGGTGTGCGACATTCGACTGCCCTCTAACTTTGGCGGAAACCGCAGTAAGTTTATTCTGAACCTTCTCCCAAATATAGGGTTCAATGATCGCGGGATGTTGCCCCTCAAAAACCTTTTTGTGGTGCCGGATTTTGCCAGCATAGATCGGGTTGCTTAAGATTCGGTAAAGATGCCCGCGATCGAACGGGATGCCACCTTGCGTTTTGCCTGTTTTGGTAACGCGCTGCTTCGTGCGCAGGCCAAGAATTGCAGCTTGCTCCTTAACCTCGCGAACCGTTCCATGTTCAGTGTAGAGATCGTAAATCCTCCTTATAGTTTTGGCCTCCGCCGTGTTTATTACCAAGGTCCGCCCGTCCGGATCATAGCCAAGCGGTACGCTCCCGCCCATCCACAAGCCCTTGCGTTTCGAGGCGGCGATCTTGTCGCGGATCCGCTCGGCCGTCACCTCACGCTCGAATTGGGCGAAGGATAACAGCATGTTCAGCGTCAGCCGACCCATGCTGGTAGCGGTGTTGAATGACTGGGTAACGGAGACAAACGACGCGCCGGCTTCGTCCAGCCGATCGACGATTTTGGCGAAATCCGAGAGCGACCGTGACAGGCGGTCGATTTTATACACTACGATCTGGTCGACGTGGCCCGCATCCAGATCGGCAAGTAGACGTTGTAAAGCCGGGCGCTTCAGGGTTCCGCCCGACACGCCACCGTCGTCATATTGTTCCGGCAAAAGCACCCAGCCCTCGGCCTTCTGGCTGGTGATGTAGGCCGCACAAGCTTCCCGCTGGGCATCGAGTGAATTAAAGTCCTGATCCAGTCCTTCCTCCGAGGATTTGCGTGTATAGATCGCGCAGCGGATTTTCTTCTTCATGGTGAGACTCCGAAGAAACGCGGACCGGACCAGTGCGCGCCGGTGATGTGTTTTGCGATGGCTGACAGCGATGAGTAGGTTTTGCTATCCATTACAAAGCCACCGGAAACCACCTCGACCTGATAACTGCGCCCGTTCCATTCGCGCATCAAATACGTGCCGGGCTTGAGAGAGGCGGCGGGATTTACCGCTGATACCCCGTCTCGTGCGATGGCTTTAAGTCTGCGCAGGGTTTGCTTAGAAAGTCGCCGATCCGCCATGCATTGACGCTCGAACGTAAACACCTTTTGCATAAACCCCATCGAAATGTTCTTCGGCGGCGGTCGCCCGAAAGTCTCGCGCCAAAGCTCAAGGAATTCCGTACGATCCGGTTGTGTCAGGTCAAGGCTCATATCGAATACGGCCTCTGTGTAATCCTGTAAACCGTCACTCCGTCCCGCGACGAGGGATGGGATTCAATCACATAACCGCTCGCTCGCAACCCTGAAACGGCGGCCCGCACCGTATGCTTCTGCCATCCCAACACCTTGCAAAGCGACAACACCCGCGCGCCTTTGGGGTTGGATAATAGACTAATTAATGTGCCCTTCTTTGAAACGGACTTGGTCGTCTGCGTTCTCCCCCGCTGATCAACGCCCTGCTCGGTTGATATCGTATTCGCCACATGCTGCATTATAATTGCCTCCGTACAGTTGCCCCGGGGATATCCCGAGTCTTGTACTGCGCAAAACCCGAAACTCGGGCTGAGGGCCGGCAATGCATACAGCGTCGGCGCAAAGACACTGACGCTCTGTTCGCGTGCGAAGTCCAGTCGAAATCGATGGCGGTTGGGTGAATTGTTTTGCTGTGGCCCAATCGCCGCGAGTCAGCCGAAACGACTATCTGGGAGTGGTAATAAGGGGCGGATTGCGGTCATTCGCTGTAGGTGACAAATGACTATCTATTCTTCCAACTGCAGACATTCATAGAGATGCAACCCGGCAACTATTTCTGGATTAATTCAAGTGCTGCCAGCCCGGCTCCAATTTTGCTTCGAAGCCTTGGTTCAATCAAACAAATTATTTCAACAGACGCACGCAATTCCCCCTCAGCTCCTCTGTTCGCGTTGAAGCAAAGCTCATTGAGCCATTCTCCCAAAAACTCTTTCCAAGCATCGAATTCTTCGAAAGCTCCAGCTGCTAGCAAGCTAACGATCACCTCATCGCTATATTGTCTCTCCGTACCGGCGTTCTCGCTGTATACGCGCGATACAGCCCGAACACTTTTGGCAAGGCTTTCGCTCCTCAAACGGCTCGCTGCCTCTGCCAGACCATGAATAAGAGTAACTCGTTCAACGTCGCTCATTTGTTCAGCGAAACGAAAGTTGCTTGCTCTGATAACCGCAACGGCGCGCTCGGCTTTTTCACTCTCAACTTGAAAAAGGCCTGAAATGTTTATGAGTGCCGCAATACTTTGAACCGTCAACTTGCTTTCAGATAGGTTTCGGTCCAGGGCTTCTTCCAGCTCCGGTGGAATGGGATTTCGAAGTGACGAGTCGTGTCCCTCGAGAGGGCCCGGGAACATGCTCTTTATCGTTCGGATCTTGTTAAATTTGCTTTCAGATTTCTGTGGGTCGAGAGTCTCACGAAGCGGCCCCTCAGGCAGACCGTCCACTACTTTTCCAACGGTATTATACAATCGCCCAAGCAATTCTTGCTTAAGCTGAGAGGGGCTTGCATAGTCAGGGAGCCAACGAGGTTCGTCACGCAAATCCATCAAATTCTGAAGGTAGAAGCGGTGTCCGTGGTTTTCCATTATCCACGCAGAAAGATGAGCGACATCAATTCTGCCCACCGCTTCTCTCGCAAGCAGAGCTGCGTGCGAGAACGTAGCCAGGCGTCGCCGAAAAGGCGACCAGTGATTTAGAACACGTGTTCTGCTGACCTCGCTTTCAGCAAGAGCGATAAAACTCATCATCAGTTGAAGAGGCCCAGATTTATCTTCCGGATTGAGGGAAATGGTTTGTTGAACTATCTCAACCAGGGTTTTTTCCAAATCTGGCAGACGTTGCAAAGCAGGCAAGGCGACTTCCACAAATCCCACTTTTGAAAAGACATCGCCATGATCTCCCCGTTTTTTGTGGCCGGGTGAGCTACGCTCGTTACTGCCGACGCTTTATGCCAACCGGCCTGTGTTTCTGGCCAAATCCCTGATCGCGTACATCGAAGAAACTGCGGCGCATTCAGAAGGGGAATTTGTCTGCGGAGTGGAGGACTTTTCAAGCGTTTGGGAGCACATGCTCCGCAAGGTTTTACCGGGCGTTGAAGATGGCTGGAACGCCTGATTGCCAAAACCGGGTTATATCAAGAGGGATGGTGGCGGCGTCGAGCTTCTCGATCGGGGAATGCAGACAGGCATTGTTGTGCGCGAGGATGACCACCTTATTGTTGTCGACGCGAAATACTATGCCGCCACGGGAAAGGGTAGCGTCCCCGGGTGGCCGGATATCGTCAAGCAGCTCTATTACCAGATGGCTCTCGAAAAGGTGGTTGATGGCGAAACGGTTTCAAACTGTTTTGCATTTCCGGCCGCGCGAAATACCTCGCAGCCATTCTCTTCGGCACAGGTTTTTCTTTCGAAAGATTTAGCTGCAGACGGTTTCCCGGAAATAGGATGCATTTACATCGATATTATCGAAGTAATGCAGGCCTACTGTCGTGGTGGTGAAATCCGGCAGGTGTATTCGGAACCGGTAGATCCGGTTCACGTTGAAACCGTTTCTTTATAAAACCCTCGACTTCCTTTCCTCCGCAAGCATTGCTGTGGGGAGATTGGCGGGGGGGTGCGATGAAGGAAGGTGACAACGACAATATCTGCAAGGTATTTGCAGATCTGACGGGAGTTTTGGAGGATGGGTCGGTTAGAGTGCCTTTCGGCGGTTAGTGGAGAGCATCTTTTGCCGGACTTCGTTAAAATCACCAGTAAGCATTATTTTGAATAAATAATCGAA
>DFBM01000065.1 GCA_002366645.1 Rhodobacterales bacterium UBA3080
CCTGAAGCTAGCGCGTCTACCATTCCGCCACCTGGGCAGGTGTCGTGAGGGCGGGATTTATACCTGCGGGATGGGGGTGTCAACGGTCCGTGGTTCCCAATCAGCGTGTTCCGAGATTTTTTTAACAAGTCCAGCATCCGCAACACAATAATCCGCGACAAACAGTACGAAACTACCTTGTCCGGCGAACCTTGGGGGAGTATTGCTAAGACACGTAATATTTAAGGAGTCTCCAACATGTCCAACACAACTCCAGTGGTTACAATCTTCGGCGGCTCCGGCTTCGTTGGCCGGTATATCGCTCAACGCATGGCGTGCGCCGGATGGCGGGTTCGCGTAGCGGTTCGTCGCCCGAACGAGGCGATGCACGTAAAGCCGTATGGTGATGTTGGGCAAGTCGAACCGATCCTTTGCAACGTCCGCGATGAGGCGTCAACGCGCCGCGCGATTGCAGGTGCGGATGCGGTCGTGAACTGTGTTGGCATTCTTCAGGAAACAAAGTTCCAGTCATTCGACGATATCCATATCGACGCCGCCGAAATGATTGCGCGCCTGACGGTCGAGGCGGGTATTTCGAAACTGGTTCACATTTCAGCGCTAGGTTCTGATTCATTGAACGATAGTGCTTATGGCGAAACCAAAGCAGAGGGCGACTCGCTCGTTTTGCAGGCGATGCCGGACGCAGTGGTGCTGCGTCCTTCGGTAATATTTGGCAGGGAAGACCGGTTCTTTAACCGCATTGCGGAGTTCAGCCGCCTTAGTCCGGTGATCCCGCTTATTCATGCAGAGACACAGTTTCAGCCTGTCTATGTTGCCGATGTAGCCGCTGCCGCCGCAGTTGCGATAACTGGTGATATCGCAGGTGGTGTATATGAACTCGGCGGACCCGAAGTTGCCAGCCTGCGTGAACTAGCGCAAAAAGCGGTCGATGCGACGGGGCGGAAGCGGGTAGTTATCGACGCACCTTTGTGGATCGCGCGCTCCAAAGCCTGGGCCTTCGAGATGTTCGAGAAATTCACTGGCGGATTGTTCCCGGCCATGGTAACACGCGACCAGATCCGGTTGCTGGCGTCGGATAATATAGTCGCTGAAGGCGCTGCAGGTTTTGAGGCCTTCGGGATCACACCGACCGCGATTGACTCGATTTTGGAGGAATACCTTTACTGTTATCGTGCGAATGGCCAGTTTGCCGCGAACACGGATGCCAGCAAAAAGATTGGCGTTTAGACGTCAGGTATACGCCACGAACAACAGCACCACGCCCAGCACGATCCGGTAAATTACGTAGGGCGTGAAGCTAACGCTGCGTAACAGGCGCATCATCAACGTAAGTGCAAATAGTGCGGCAACGAAGGCCATCGCAGCAGCGATACCGGCGTATTTTGCCATCTCCCAATCCGCTTGCCCAACAACATCCAGTGCCAGCAAGCTGCCCGAAGCGATGATGGTGGGGATCGACATCAGCATTGAAATCCGCGCTGCTTGTTCCCGCCCGTAACCCAGCAGCCTTGCGCCGCTGATCGTTGCCCCAGAGCGTGAGGTTCCGGGGATCAGGGCCAGTGCTTGCCAAATGCCCAACACGATGGCTTCGCGCAAGCTCCAGCCACGCATCTCCTTTTCGGTGCCGCCACGCTGGTCGGTCCAGTACAGCACCAACCCGAACAGGAGCATCGCCCAACCGATAACCACGATAGAACGCATTGCGTCAGCCAGACCGGTCACCTTCAGGATGAAGCCTGCGATAACCACGGGAATGGTCGCCACGACCAATAGGATCGCGAGGCGGGCACCATCTGATGCTCGATTGCCGCGAAGCACATCCAAGGCACCGCGCAGGGCTAGTCCAACGTCCTTCCGGAAGTATAGAATGACCGCCAACAACGTGCCCACATGGACCGCGACATCAAGAGTGATCCCTTGGTCTTCGGCCCCGGTCAATGCGGGTAAAAGGATCAAATGTGCCGATGACGAGACGGGTAAAAACTCGGTTAGGCCCTGAATCAGAGCCAGAATCAGCAGATGAAAAAACGGCATTACGGTTATCCTGATTGATTCGGCAGCAATACGTGGAAACTATACCGCCTTGTTTCAAAGGTCATTCGGCAATTTAGTAAACATATGATACCTATTAATTGAGAGATTTTAGCATTATTTTGCTATTCCACTGCAATTCTTGCTTTTAGGTCAGCAATACTGCCTTTATTGATGTGAAGGCGCGCGCTAATAAGGACGCCGGACGGTCTTTGTGACTGAATAGAATAATACAGAGGTAGTGTATATGGCCAAGCAGCCCATGTTGAAGTTTGTAGATGTCGAGCGGGAAATGCCAATCAAACGCACCGCAGACGATCGCCGCGATGACTTTCAGGAAATATACCACGAATTCGTTAACAAAAAGGCGGCCGAGCAGGCCAGCCGTTGTTCCCAATGTGGTGTGCCGTATTGTCAGGCGCATTGCCCGTTGCACAACAACATTCCTGACTGGCTGAACATGACAGCGACCGGCCGCCTGGAAGAAGCGTACCAGATCAGTCAAGCCACCAATACTTTTCCGGAAATCTGTGGTCGGATCTGCCCGCAGGACCGCCTGTGTGAAGGCAATTGCGTGATTGAACAGTCGGGCCACGGCACGGTGACCATCGGCGCGATCGAGAAATATATTACGGATACGGCTTGGGATAACGGCTGGGTTAAGCCGCCTTCTCCAGCGATTGAACGAACAGAAAGCGTCGGAATTATCGGCGGTGGGCCGGGAGGACTGGCGGCGGCTGATCGCCTTCGACGCCTTGGTTTCAAAGTTACGGTTTATGACCGTAACGATCGTTCCGGCGGGCTGCTGACATACGGTATTCCGGGGTTCAAACTGGAAAAAGATATCGTCATGCGCCGTGTACAACAGCTGGTCGACGGCGGCGTCGAAATCGTTAACAATTGCGCTGTTGGCGAGAGCATCAGCTTCGCCGATATCCGCGCAAAACACGGCGCAACCATCATTGCGACTGGGGTTTACAAGTCTCGCGACCTCAGCGGGCCGGGCGCCGGTTTGGGCGGAATAGTTAAGGCACTCGATTATTTAACGGCCAGCAACCATCTCAATTTCGGTGATACGGTGCCGGAAATCGATAGCGGCGAACTGAACGCCAAGGGCAAAAATGTTGTGGTCATTGGTGGCGGTGATACGGCCATGGATTGCGTCAGAACCGCGATCCGCCAAGGTGCAAAATCGGTGAAATGCCTATACCGTCGCGACCGTGCAAACATGCCCGGCTCGGTTCGGGAAACACAGAACGCAGAAGAAGAAGGCGTCGAGTTTGTGTGGCTGGCAGCGCCGAAGGGTTTCACTGGTGGTGATACCGTGACCGGCGTGATGGTCCAGAAAATGCGCCTTGGTTTGCCGGATGCCTCGGGCCGTCAAACACCCGAAGAAATTCCCGGTGCGGATTACGTGGAAAATGCCGATCTGGTCATCAAAGCGCTTGGTTTCGAGCCCGAAGAACTGCCGGTTCTGTGGAACACTCCGGAGCTTGAAGTGACCCGCTGGGGCACTATTTCCGCTGATTTCACGACCCATGAAACCAGCCTGAAAGGCGTTTACGCCATCGGCGATATCGTGCGCGGTGCGAGCCTTGTGGTCTGGGCAATCAAGGACGGACGCGATGCAGCAGACAGCATTGCCAAACAGCTGACGGGAGCCGCGTAATGGTTAATTCCGGACAAAACACACGGTACACAACCTGTGCACAAGACGTGCACAATGCGTATGCACAAATCAGGATTAATGAACGTAAACAAAAAGTTAATGGGTCACAGGCCCTGACAGAACGCGTTAATCTCTCCGTAACTCCAGGAGTCCTACTATGACCAAATATGATGAAAAATGGGCCGCGGAACACGAAGTCGCGCGGAAAAATCTGGCTGAAAACGGACTTTACCGCGAAGACGACGAGCACGCTTCTTGCGGTGTTGGCCTTGTAGTTTCGGTGGACGGCGAACCTAGCCGTCAAGTCGTTGAAAACGGTATCGCCGCGTTGAAAGCGATTTGGCATCGCGGCGCTGTGGATGCGGACGGGAAAACCGGTGACGGCGCAGG
>DFBM01000184.1 GCA_002366645.1 Rhodobacterales bacterium UBA3080
GGATCATTGCGCGGCACCAACGAGGAACTGCTAACCACCTCGTGGCCGTTCGCAGCGAAATTATCAATAAAAGTGCTGCGGATGTCATTCAAACTAGCCATGATCAAATTCCCGTTCTCAAGCCGCTGGCACGGCATGTATTTCAAGTCAAAACGGGTGTATCGCGCTCAATCAAAACTGTCCACAGGTTAGCAACGAAAACGGACCACCCTAATTGTAAAGTGGTCCGTCAGGATACTGGTTACTGCTCGCACTTAATCTTCTAAAACATCCGAACTCTGGTTAGCCCCGATATCAAAGTCCAAACCATGCGCCGCACGGATCTTGTCCTCGATATCCAGCGCCATTTCCGGATGCTCTTTCAGGAAGGTCTTGGCATTTTCTCGGCCTTGTCCAATCCGCTCATCCCCGTAGGAAAACCACGAACCCGCTTTGTCAACCAAACCGGCTTTTACACCCAGATCAATCAGCTCACCCGTCTTGGAAATTCCTTCGCCATACATGATGTCGAATTCGACCTGTTTGAACGGCGGCGCGACCTTGTTTTTGACAACCTTAACGCGCGTCGCATTGCCGACAACTTCGTCACGATCTTTCAACGCACCAATGCGGCGGATATCCAAACGTACCGAGGAGTAAAACTTCAGCGCGTTCCCGCCCGTCGTCGTTTCCGGCGAGCCAAACATAACCCCGATTTTCATACGAATCTGGTTAATGAAAATCACCATACAATTCGAACGGCTAATTGCCCCTGTTAGCTTCCGCATAGCCTGAGACATCAGTCGTGCCTGCGCGCCAACCTGATGGTCGCCCATGTCACCCTCTAGCTCCGACTTCGGTGTCAGCGCCGCAACCGAGTCCACGACAACAACCGAAACTGCGCCCGAACGCACCAGCGTCTCGGTGATTTCCAGCGCCTGTTCACCGCCGTCAGGTTGCGAGATCAACAGCTCGTCCAGATTAACATTCAGCTTTTTGGCATAAGTCGGGTCCAGCGCATGCTCCGCGTCGACAAAGGCACAAATGCCGCCCTTTTTCTGCTCCTCGGCAATAACATGCAGCGCCAGCGTCGTCTTGCCAGAACTTTCCGGCCCGTAAATCTCGATAATACGGCCCTTCGGCAACCCGCCGATCCCCAGTGCAACGTCCAGACCGATGGAACCGGTCGAGGTCGCCTCGATATCCATCACCGCATTGTCCTGACCCAATTTCATAATCGAGCCCTTGCCGAAATTACGCTCGATCTGGCCCAATGCCGATTCTAGCGCTTTTTGCTTATCCATATCGCGTCTCTCGCCCAAATCCAGAAGGTTTTTCGCTGCTTTAGCCATTTTGTGCTTCCTTATTTCATATCTTGCATACTCGGGCAATCACTGCTTATGTTCGCCTCTTGTTCTCTTTCGTCCAACATGAGACCAAAACGAGAACATTGCAACAAATATTTTCACTATTTCCATCTTTCGCTATTTTTGGTTACTGAAAGGTAAAAGTTTGAAAAAATAGTCCGGATACCCGTGCATGTTGATTTCGCTAAGCAAAAAACTGACATTTCTGGCGATGCCCAAAGCCGCGTCGACCAGTATCGAAAAGGCGTTGCAGCCATATTGTGACATTGTTTTCCAGAACAATCCGCGCGTAAAACATATTCGCTACCGACGCTACAATCGGTTCATTGTACCTTATGTCGAAAAGTCCGGATTCGGTCCGTTGGAAACAACTTGCCTGTTTCGCGAGCCCGCCGACTGGCTGTTTAGCTGGTATAAATACCGTGCCAGACCGGCAATAAACGGCAAACCGCAGAGCACCGGTGGAATGACTTTTGACGAATTCACCGCACGATACATTGCAGAAGACACCGTCGTTTCCGACATCGGGCGCACTTCTAGATTCGTTGCCGGTCCTGACGGCAACCCAGCCGTTAACCACATTTTCCGGTTCGAGAACCTTTCCACCTATATCGCCTTTTTGGAAGAACGGTTTGAGCAAAAGCTGGCTATCGAACATCTAAATCAATCCCTGCAACTCGACTACACGCTATCGAGCGAACGCCAAGCGCAACTCGAACAGTACCTTGCGCCGGAGTATGAAATCTACGAAGCCGCGCGGCGTTAATAGTTCAAGCTTCGATCTGTTCCTTTACCTTCTGCGTCAACTCCACCAGCGAGAATGGCTTTGCAAGAAAGGCCGCGTTGGGAATATCCGGCTTGCCGTCCTGAAAGGCCTCCTCGGCATAGCCCGAAACAAACACCACCTTCGAATTCGGCCGCGTATCCATCGCTTCACGCACCCAGGTTGGACCGTTTTTGCCGGGCATCACCACGTCGGAAACAAACACGTCGAACTCGCTTCCTTCGGCCAGAACCGATAATGCTTCCTCGCCCGAAGACGCCTGTGTTACCGAATACCCGCGTAGTGCCAGTGCGCGGGCGGCAAACGCGCGTACCGGAGCTTCGTCCTCGACCAGTAGCACACGTCCGCGACCTGTATCATCGCTTTCGGTCGGCTGCGCGACAACTTCTACCTCGGAGATATCCTCCAGATCATCATTTACCGGTAAATAAATCGAAAATAGCGTTCCGCCCCCCTGCTCGCTATCCACAAAAACGAAACCTCCGGTTTGCTTAATAATGCCATAAACCGTTGCAAGCCCAAGCCCTGTACCCTCGCCAATCTTTTTCGTTGTGTAGAAAGGTTCAAAAATTTTGCTGATATTGTCCTTGGGTATGCCCGTCCCCGTATCCCTCACTTCGACAATTACATAGTCGCCGGGATGAACCACGGCCCGGTCGCGACGCAACTCCTTAGCCAATGTCAGGTTTCGTGTCCGGATAACCACGGTTCCGCCGAGCGGCATTGCATCACGAGCGTTCACGACCAAATTCATGATCACCTGTTCGAATTGCCGCTCGTCGACCCGAACCGGCTTTAGATCGGCACCATGTTCAGTATGCAATCCAACCTTTTCCCCCAACAAACGGTTCAGCAAATGCGAGAGTTCGGCAAGCGTATCATCCAGCCGCAACGATTTCGGGCGCAGCGTCTGCTTGCGCGAAAAGGCCAGCAGTTGCCGGATCAGTGCCGCCGCACGGTTGGCGTTTTGTTTGATTTGCGTCAGGTCATCATAGTCCGGCGCCATCGTGTCCGAGCGGTGCAACAGCAAATCTGCATGACCCGTTATTGCCGTCAAAATATTGTTGAAGTCATGCGCAATTCCACCGGCCAGTTGCCCGACAGCCTGCATTTTCTGGCTTTGTACGAACTGTGCCTCAAGGGTTTTCAGCTCCGTCGCGTCACTTAAAACCGCCAGCACCGTCGTCCGACCATTCCGTTTCATCCGCGACATGGTCACCTGAATAAAGACCTCCTGCCCGTCACGCTTGCATCTCGCCATTTCGGGACGCCCCAGACCGAAACCCTTCATCGTATCCACCATGCGGTCGCGGATCGAACGGCCCAAGCCCTCGACCATACTATCCAGCGTCAGGCCGCCCATATCCTGTTGCCCAAGCAACGCGTTTGCGGCGGCGTTGGCTTGCAATATCTCGCCATCCTCTGCCGCCTCGATCATCGGCACAGGAAGATCATCGAACAGGTCGTGACCAACATAAGCTGGCTCTTCAACAACCAATGAATCCCTCGTCTCGGCGACACGAAACAGACGAATCAACGTCATTAAAAAGTAGAAAAATGCACCACCGAGCCCGATGGACGCCAGAAAATAGCCAAGCGGAAACTTGAAATACACCGACAGCAACAATGCCTGCACCAGTGCCAACAGTCCGAGCGCCGATTTAACCGCCCCCCAACCCGCGCTTTCTATAGTCCGCGGCGCGGGTATCCCAGTGTCGACCGATTCTAATGCCATCATAAACCCAGTACAATTCAGAACGCTAAACGCTACTGAACCACCCTAGGGGTTAATAAACCGTTTACAACCTATAATTGTATGGCGCTATTTTCTGGACAGCCTTGCGGAATAAAACCCGTCGCCGCCCTGCACCGGAGTCAGCGTCACTTCTTCGCTCAACTCCCAACCGGGATTGCGCGCAAGAAACGCCTGAACCTGATCGCTATTTTCGGCCCGCAGGATCGAACAAGTTGCATACGCCATCGTTCCACCCTTGCGAACAAAGCGTGCGGCCTTGTCCAGAATTTCCGCCTGTAGCGCTGTGACCTTTTCTATAAAAGCCTGATCCAAACGCCATTTGGCATCAGGATTGCGCCGCCATGCCCCGGTGCCTGTGCAAGGGGCGTCAACAACCACCAGATCACAGGACGGGTCATTCTGGCGTAATGCCTCGCTCGATAAAACCTGCACGGTTGCGCCGGCCCTGCGCGCTCGCTCGGGCAGATCACTCATACGGCGAGCGTTCGCGTCATGCGCCATCAGCACGCCCTTGCCACCCATATGCGCGGCCAGCGCCAGAGTTTTACCGCCGCCACCAGCGCAATAATCCAGAACGGTCATGCCACGCTCCGCACCACAAAACGCGGCTACAACCTGACTGGACACGTCCTGCAATTCGACCAGACCGTAATCATAAGCCAGACTGCGTGCCAGCTTTCGCGGGTTCTGGGTGATCCGCAGCGCCATTTCGTTCAGCGGATGCCGCTCTGTGAAAATCAGGTCGCGCGCCAACATGCGTTCGGCATCGTCGACCGTAGCTTTCAAGCTGTTCACCCGCAAATCCACGGGCGCGCGCTGGCCCATTGCCGCCATAACTTCGGGCAGATCATCCCCGAGCGAGCGCATCAGTTCAGGCAACAGAAAATCCGGAAAATCGAGCGCTTCAGGCAGGCTCGCTTCAGACTCCGGAGCGCCAAGTCTGGCCAGCTCTTCGTCCGATAAAGGCACCGGGGCAAACCGATCGCCACTAAATAGGGCTGCTATATCCTCACCCGCTGCAAACTGGTGCGCCATAACCAGACCGCGGCCCGTCATCTTCCCCGACAAATGTGCAAAGGAACGCTTTTGGCGCAAACAGTCGAACACGACATCCCGCACCGCCGCACGATCCTTGGACCCCGCATAGCGGTTCTGGCGCGCCCAACGGGTCAACGCCCGCTCGGCAGGTTCTCCCTCAAGGATATCGTCCAGCAAACCGATGGCTGCGGACAGGCGGGCAGCAGGGGTCATAGGCGCTACCCGTTATTCATAGCTGTGGCAAAAGCACTAGCCATCAAAGGGTTCCAAGCAACGCGACGCCAAGGCCGATCCATGCGATCAGAAGGCCGATAAGCCCGACCAGAAAGGCGTTGAACCGCTTGCGAACGTGGTTGGAGCCGACATGGATCATATGGTGCACATACCGCGAGGCCACAAATATCACCACGCCAATCGCCAAAGGCCAGTTCGCCGTGCCGGTTGCAAGCGCAATCGCCACAACCGCATAGAACAACACCGGCGTTTCGAACTGGTTCGTGACGTTGTTGGATACCTTGCGAA
>DFBM01000104.1 GCA_002366645.1 Rhodobacterales bacterium UBA3080
TTCCAAGCCGGCAACCATGCGCAGTAAGGTGGATTTCCCGCAACCTGAAGGGCCTACAAATACAATCAGCTCCCCGGTTTCTATGTCGAGGTTGATGTCTTTCAAGACGTTCACTTCGCCATAGGATTTAGCGAGATTAGTCATTTTCAGGTCGGCCATATTCCATCCCCCTTTTATCCGGTTTTAAGCGCGAGACATATTTGCCACGATCCAAGATATACGACACCTTCAGACCCGACTGGAGCGCTATTCAGTTCTTGCCCGATCTGTGTCCACTTTCCTTGAGGTAGGCTAACCTGAGTCGGTTCACCACCCAGATTGAAGGCGCAAAACACAACTTCGTTTCCTTCACTTCGCAAAAATTGCAGTGCAGCGCCGTCTGCTGACATCCCGTTCATCGAGCCGCGCATCAATGCCGGATGCGCGTGGCGCAAACTAATTGCTTTTCGATAGTGATGCACAAGTGCTGTCGGGTCAGCCTCGGAAGCGTCCACAGAATGGCGCAGATGTTCGCTTGGCACGGGTAGCCAAGTCTGGTCCGCCGCGGAAAACCCGCCATTGCTATTAGAGCGCGACCAAACCATCGGTGTGCGGCAGCCATCACGCCCTTTGTACTCGGGCCAGAATTCTATGCCGTACGGGTCCTGTAACTCTTCAAATGAAACATCCGCCTCGGGGAGGCCCAGTTCTTCGCCTTGATAGATACAGGCCGAACCACGCAGGCACATCATAAGTGTAGTGAATGTCCGCTCCGAGGACGGCGTCAGAGACCAACGGCTGGTATGGCGCTGTACGTCATGGTTTGAATATGCCCAGCAGGCCCACCCGTCCGCGGCGACTTCATCCACTTTGGCAAATACATCTGCAATAAAACTGGCGGACGGCCTTTCGCCCGACAACAATTCAAACGCATAACACATTTGCATCATATCATCGCCGGCTGTGTACTGGCCCAAAATTTCCAAACCGCGCTGGGCGTCCCCCACTTCGCCTACCGCTGCTGCGTCGTATGGGTCCATCACTGCACGCAGTTGACGCAGAAAATCCAACGTCTCGGGCTGGTTCTTGGAATAAATGTGTTCCTGATGATTGTACGGGTTCACGGCCGTCGCAATGGTGCTGTTTCGCCGTTCTGGCGGCAACGCCGGATTGTCGCGCAGCTGTTTGTCCGCAAAATAAAAGTTGATGGTGTCCAGACGGAACCCGTTCACACCGCGCTCCAGCCAGAAACGCGCTACATCAAGCAGGCTGTTCTGGACTGCGGGTTCATGAAAGTTCAAATCTGGTTGTGAGACTAAAAAGTTGTGCAGGTAATACTGGCAGCGGCGCGAATCCCAATGCCATGCGGATCCGCCAAAGATCGACAGCCAGTTGTTTGGCGGCGTGCCGTCGGGTTTTGCATCTGCCCAGACATACCAATCGGATTTGTCGTTGGTTGCCGATTGACGGCTTTCCTCGAACCAAGGATGTTGATCCGACGTATGGCTAAGCACCAGATCAATCAGGATTTTCACGCCTAGTTCCTGCGCCGTCTCGATCAACGCATCGAAGTCGGAAAGCGTTCCGAAAATCGGGTCCACATCGCAAAAATCTGCAACATCATAGCCGAAATCTTTCATCGGCGAGGTGAAAAACGGTGAAATCCAGACCGCATCGACGCCGAGTGACGCGATGTAGGGCAGCCTTTGGGTAATTCCTTTAAGGTCGCCGATGCCGTCGCCGTTACTGTCCTGAAAACTACGCGGATAGATTTGGTAAATAACCGCACCACGCCACCATTCGGAAGTCACGTCCGGTCCGGTCTTTGGGTAGATTGCCTGTGCTACACTCATTTAATTTGATCCTCTCTACTTGACCGAGCCAGCCAGAAGGCCGCGCACAAGGTATTTCTGCATTGCAAAGAAGACCGCCAATGGCACGGCAATGGAAACAAACGCCGAGGTTGCCAGAATTTCCCAATTACCACCACGGGTGCCCAGCAATTCAACGATTTGCTTGGTCATCACTGTCGTTTCGCCGGTCGAGTCGATCAGGAACACCAAGGCTACCAACAAGTCGTTCCATGTCCATAGGAACTGAAATATTGCAAAAGATGCGAGAGCGGGAAAGCTCAGTGGGAGGATTATCTTAACGAAGATCTGGAAATCCGACGCCCCATCCACTTTGGCGTTCTCGATGATATCACGCGGTAGCCCAACCATATAATTTCGCAATAGATAAATCGCCAAAGGCAAGCCGAAACCGGTATGTGCCATCCACGCCCCAAGATACCCTTTGCCTATACCGATCTCGTTGTGGAATTTTAGCAGTGGGATTAGCGCCAATTGCAAAGGCACCACAAGCAGACCAACAATAGCGGCGATCAGCAATGCCCGCCCCGGGAATTCCATCCACGCAAGCGCATATGCGGCGAAGGCGGCAATCACTATCGGGATGATTGTGGCCGGGATTGTCACCGTCAACGTATTGAAAAACGCCTTTGCCATGCCTTCGCGGTTGGAGGGGTCAAACAGCACGTTATGATAATTGTCCAACGTGAATTCCGGCGGTGTTTTTGCCGTTACAAATATACGTTGGCCGCGCGAACCCTCGAAGGGTTCAATATTGGTCATCCGATAGTGACCTTCAACCGACACCGTAATGTCACCACCCTTCACCAACTCGCCGGTCTCTCCAACTTTGAAAGCGTCAATCGCTCTCGAAGATACACCGAAGACCGATATTTCAACGTCTTTTCCCACCTCGAAAAGATCGCCTTCGATCACATAAAGATCGCCCTCCCGAACCTGCAATTCTGGCGCATCGGCCCGCAGTGTGAGGTTTTGCACCGACGGGAACAGAGCCTTCCACCAACCGCTGGTCGCGATTTGGTCGGATGTTCGGAATGAAGACACCAGCAACCCGACCGTCGGAAACAGCCATAGTGCGACCAGCAGAACGACCGATATGTTTACTGCCCATGTAAGGCTGGATTTAGACCCTGCGATACTATCCATCTGCGTGGTCCCTCATTTCATTTCTTTGCGCGCGTTGCGCACATTCCAAATTAATATCGGCGTGACGAGCAGCATGATTACCATCGCGCTTGCCGACCCAACGCCCCAGTCGTTTGCCCGAAAGAGTTTGTCGAACATGTAATTTGCCAAAACTTGCGTTTCCCACTGGCCGTTGGTCATTGCGAATACGATGTCAAAGACCTTGAGTACGACAATTGTGATCGTCGTCCAAACCACAAGAATAGTCCCTTGAATTTGGGGAACTTTAATCTTGAAGAATAGTTGAAACGGGTTTGCGCCGTCGACAATAGCTGCCTCGATAGTTCCTTCGGGAATGCCGCGAAGGGCTGCTGACAGAATAACCATGGCAAACCCTGTTTGAATCCAAATCAGCACCGCCATCAGAAAAAAGTTGTTCCAAACCGGAATGGTCAACCAAGCTTTGGGTTCCGTCCCACCGAATGTTAGGTAAAGAGCGTTCAGGACACCGATCTGATCCTGCGTAACCGGGCGCATATCGTAGACGAGTTTAAATATAACCGCCGCGCCAACAAACGAAATCGCCATTGGCATGAAAATCATCGACTTGGCGACGTTTCCCCATTTTATTCGATCGGTAAGCTGCGCGGCCAATAATCCGAAAGCCGTGGAAAAGGCAGGTACCACAAACAGCCACATGATATTATTGCGCATGGCCTCCCAGAACTTTGGTTCGTTAAACATCTGGGCGTAATTGTCCACACCGACCCAATTGTAAGTCGTTGACCCATCCGACATGGTGACCCGCTCGGTTAACGAAAGCCGGAGGGTCTCAACGACCGGATAAGCCAGATACAACCCAAGCGCCAAAAGTGCGGGCAGGACAAACAGCCAAGGACGGATCATATTGGCACGGGTGATGTTACGGCCCGCGTTTTGCCCTCGGGCAGGGAAAAGTACTTTGTCTAAAATCTGGTTGGAAAGATAAAAATATGCAACGCAACCGCCAACGCCCAGAATGATTGTTACTAAACCTTGGAGCGCCGGATGCATTGGTATTCCCCCTATTCAAAGGAACCCGGTGTGATACCGGATTCCTGATTTTCAAAGCCGCAGCTTATTTCAGTGCATCCCAGGACGACTGGATTTCGTCAGCTACTTCGCTAGCAGGTTTGCCACCAGCGTAGTCGACCATTCCAGTCCAGAACGAACCTGCACCAACACCACCCGGCATCAGATCGGATCCGTCGAAACGGAATGTCGTTGCGCCAAGAAGAATATCATTCATCTTACGCAGTGTTGGATCGCTGAACACGTCGCTATTTACACCTTTGTGTGGCGTCAGGAAGCCTTTGCGGGCCATCCAGATTTCATGTGCGACCGGCGTTTTCAGATACTCGATCAACGCATGAGCACCCGGACTGTCGTTCGTGATCCCCCAGACTGTTCCAGCACCCAGAACCGGCGCGCCGAGATCTTTACCGGCGTAGGCTGGGAAGTAGAAGAAGTCTGCGTCTTCACCAACGATTGTTCCCTCAGGGAAAAACGCTGGAATGAAGGACGCCTGACGGTGCATGTAGCACTGAGGCGGCGAACTGAACAAACCTTTAGGGCTGTCACGGAAATCGGTCGAGGCAACAGCACCCGCACCACCAGAGACATAGGAATTGTTACCCGCAAACGCGCCGAATTCATCGATCGCAGCTACAACACGAGGGTCGTTGAACGGAATTTCGTTGCTTACCCACTGGTCGTAAACGTCGGGTGTTTGTGTGCGCAACATCAGGTCTTCGACCCAGTCCGTAGCAGGCCAGCCTGTCGCGCCACCTGATCCCAGACCAATACACCAAGGTGTACCGCCATCAGCGACGATCTGGTCGCTAAGCGTCTTGAGGTCTTCCATTGATGTCGGAACTTCATATCCGGCATCTTCGAAATTTTCCGGGACATACCAAACCAACGATTTCACGTCGATTTTGTAGAAGAAGCCAAACAGGCTGTCGCTACCGTCCGCACCGGCATAGGTACCTAGGTCAACCCAAGACTGCCCGGCGGCATAGTTTTCGCGAACCCAGTCGCCCGTTCCATCAGCCAGCGGCGTCAAGAAACCGCGTCCAGCCATATCAGCTGCGAGACCCGGCTGCGGAAAGACAGATACATTTGCGGCGGAACCGGCTTCTGCATCTACAAGAATTTGTTGCTCGAAACTGTCAGAACCAACGTAGCGAACATCCGCACCTGTTTGGTTCGCGAACTCGGCCAACACGGCCTCGACGTTTTCCTGGTCAGGCCCAAGCCATGGACCAAATACGGTGACCTGCTCGCCCGACAAGTGGCTGCCAGCCGAAGCCATACCGGACGTTAGGGCTAAAGCAGCCGCGCCGGCGTAGAGTATACGTTTCATAATTTCCTCCCAGAGCATTATGTTTCCAAGCGAGTTCGGAATCATTTCCAAAGCGCTTTGAGTAACCAAAGCCTCAGATATTTCAAACCATCTGTCAATAAATGATTCCAATTCGCCAATATATTCGCAAAGAGCTAGAAACTCTCCTTTGACGTTTAGCGAATAAACCCTTACAAATATCGGAACTTTTGAAAGCGCTTTGACACATGAATCTAAAAAAACTCTCAACTTTGCTGGGCCTGTCGCAAACGACCGTCAGTCGTGCGTTAAACGACTACCCAGAGGTAAGCGAGGCAACCCGAAAGCGCGTGAAAGACGCCGCTCGGGCCTATAACTATTCTGCCAATACCCGTGCAAAAGGGCTGGCCACGGGGCGATCCATGGCAATTGGCCATGTCATTCCCATTTCCACCCAACACGAGATGGTCAACCCGGTTTTCGCGGATTTCATAGCAGGCGCTGGCGAAATATATTCCCGCAATGATCATGATATGCTTTTGTCCGTCGTTGCCGATATTGACGAGGAGCGTATCTATCGCGAACTCGCGGCCAAGGCTTCAGTCGATGGCGTTATCATTCACGGTCCCCGCGCGAACGACCCGCGTATCAAACTGCTTCAAGAACTAGGCCTCCCGTTTGTCGTGCATGGACGCACCAGTGACGAGGTCGCCGATTATAGCTGGGTTGACGTAAATAACCGCCGCTCGTTTCAACGGGCGACAGAATTCTTGCTGGATTTAGGCCATCGCCGGATTGCCCTGATCAACGGGCTTGAGTTGATGGACTTTGCCCAAAGGCGGAAGGACGGCTTTCTGGCCGCCCACGCCAACCGCGATCTGGCGGCCGACCCCGCGCTGATGGTTTCCGAAGAAATGACCGAAGATTTTGGCTATCGCAGCGCCAGCGAAATGCTCAGGCGCGCCCTGCCCCCAACGGCCTTTCTTGTGTCCTCGATGATCGCGGCGATCGGTGTGCGCCGCGCGATCGGCGATGCCGGCAAAAAGATGGGTCGCGATGTTTCGGTCATCATTCACGACGATGAATTGTCCTATCTGCCAAATGGCGTCGAAATCCCGATTTTTACCGCTGCAAAGTCGTCGGTTCGCCTAGCAGGCCAACTCTGTGCAAAAATGTTGCTAGATATAATCGCGTCAGGCGACAGGACCCCGCACAATAAGCTACTCGAAACCGAGCTGACACTTGGTGACAGCACCGGTCCCGCACCAGAAGGAGGCTGACATGCTTAAGCGCGCCGACTTTCCCGAAAATTTCCTGTTTGGTGCCGCGACTTCCGCCTACCAGATCGAAGGTCATGCCTTCGGCGGTGCGGGTCCCACCCATTGGGATACTTTCGCGGCTAAACCCGGAAACGTCGTGAACAACGAAAACGGAGCGGTCGCTTGTGACCACTACCACCGCTACGAGCAAGATCTCGATCTTCTACTCGGGTTTGATGCCTACCGTTTCTCAACCAGTTGGGCCCGTGTCTTGCCCGAAGGTCGTGGGCCGGTAAATCAGGAAGGTCTGGATTTTTACGATCGACTGGTAGACGCGGTTCTGGAGCGCGGATTGAAGCCATTCCTGACGCTATATCACTGGGAACTGCCGGCAACGCTGGCTGATCTTGGCGGTTGGACCAATCGTGAAATTGCAGGTTGGTTCGGCGATTACACCGACATCGTGATGGATCGAATTGGCGATCGCGTTGCCTCTGTCGCAACTATTAACGAGCCGTGGTGCGTTTCCTATCTATCGCATTTCCTCGGCCATCATGCACCCGGATTACGTGATATCGGCGCAACCGCGAACGCGGTGCATAACGTGTTGCTCGCCCACGGCGTAGCGATGGAGCGCTTGCGTGCCCGTGGGCAGGATAACCTCGGGATTGTTCTGAACTTCGAAGCCCTGAGACCCGGCAGTCAAAAACCCGAAGATCTGGCGGCGGCCGCAACCTACGACGATGTTATGAACCGCCTTTTCATCCAACCACTGATGACCGGCACCTATCCCGATGCGATAATGGCCGGACTCGGTTCACATCTGCCTCAAAGATGGCAGGATGATATGGACCTGATCAGCAAGCCAATGGATTGGCTGGGCGTGAATTACTACACGCGCCAGACCATAGTCGCCGCCCCCTCGGAGCCGTGGCCGAGCACACGATTTATAACTACCGATTGCGATAAAACCCAGATGGGTTGGGATATCTATCCGGAGGGGCTGCACGAAACATTAACTTGGCTGACCGATGAATTCACCGGCGACATGCCGTTGTTCGTGACCGAAAACGGAATGGCTTGGGACGATAAGGTAATCAATGGCACGGTTAACGACTCCGAACGAATGGACTACATTTCCCGACATTTGCAGCAGATACATCGTGCGATAGGCGACGGCTGTAACGTTCAAGGCTTCTTCTACTGGTCGCTCATGGATAATTACGAATGGGCCTTCGGCTATGACAAGCGCTTCGGTATGATCCATGTTGATTTTGAGACCCAGAAAAGAACCCCGAAAGAAAGCTATCATTTATTGAAACAGGTAATCCGGCGAGATCGAGGCGGGATTTGAAAAGTCCACATTTCTGCGTGGAGTACCCAACCTCTAAGGTAGTTTCTAGCAAACCTATTCGACACGCTAGGAACTTTTATCTACCGGCATTCGCTGTTCGAATATATGGAGTACGTTTTAATTAGCTCGTCAGTTATCTGGTCATGCGCTGAAATCAGCCCGTCGTATTTTTTTAGCAAAACGTCCAGATAGGCGACCAAGCTCGAGCCAACCTTTTTCCCGACCGCCTGAAGAAGTTTGGACAGGAAAAATCCACCTAGTTTCGTACCCAGTGCACTTTCTAGATAGGCGACGATTTTATCGTCTTCAGCCATAAGTTCGTCCCAGCGGGCAGTTTCATCCGCCAGCTCTTTAGAAGCCTTATCCCGTATCGCCTGAATCTGGTTGGCCCGTTCCTCAAGCGCTCGCGAGGATTCCTTGATGTCGCTCAAAACCTCTTTGTATTTTACCCCGTCTTGCTCCTTAATCCAGTGCGCAGCATAATCGGATTTTTGCTCCAGATTTTGCCAATTGAAGTCATCTAAGATGTTGTCATTACCTTTGTTAGCAGCCATTTCATCAAGAATATCGCGGCCTTCTCTTATGCTTTGACCTGCGCCCCTAGTATCCTCCAGTCAGCGGAGAGTCCTTGGGATTAAATTGATGGCGTTAAGCTGCCGGTTTGTCCAATGTTTTCTTCTCCGCAAATTCCTGAGGTGTCAGGTTCCCCAGTGATGAATGTGGTCGTTGTTGGTTGTAATCATCTCTCCATTCTTTGAGCGTTTCTTTGGCTTCAGCCAGTGAGCTGAACAGGGTTTCGTTCAGGCATTCATCCCGTAGTTTTCCGTTGAAGCT
>DFBM01000096.1 GCA_002366645.1 Rhodobacterales bacterium UBA3080
AATTATGGCCAGATGATGCAAAAGGCGATGCAGGGGCTGTTGAAAAGCATCCTTGAGCGCGTCGCGGCAGAGGGCTTACCTGGCGACCACCACTTCTTCATTACCTTTGATACTCGCCACCCGGGTGTTGATATGTCGGAATGGCTGAAAGAAACCTACCCCGAGGAAATTACCATTGTAATGCAGGAATGGTTTGATGGGCTGGCCGTGATGGCTGACCGTTTTACCGTGACACTGAATTTCAACGACACCGCCGAACCGATGGTGATTCCGTTTGACGCGATCCGCACCTTTGTCGATCCTTCGGTGGAATTCGGGCTGCGGTTCGATGCGCACGACAATGTCGGGGACATCGAGGATATGTCCGATTTCGATGACGACGAAGAAGACGACGACGAGCCCCATAAGGATGCCGAGGTGGTCAGCCTCGACGCGTTCAGAAAGCCTACCTAAGCGGTAAATCCTGCTTGGGTGATCCGGTTCGATTAGGCGGAGCAATCACAGGAGGTGGAAATGCGTAAAACAACCAACATCAAGTATATCGCTTTGATGACAGTTGCGATGTCGCTGGTCTGGATAGTTTCCGCCGGTGTGTTGATGGGGATCGCCGGGCATGTGCAGGTTGAGACCGTGGATTTGGTCGACTCTGCAATATCGTCCTTGTCACTGGTGCTGGTGAGCCTCCTCAATGTTCTGGTTATCGCGTGGTTCATTAACCGAAGTCACCTGCACGGGTTCAAACTGGCAGTGCGTGTATTTTTCCTGATGTTCGGCGTGATGTTCTTTATGACCCAGATCGAGACGCTGTTCTTCAACTCCGCCGTACAAATGCCTCTGCCGGTCGTTCTGGCAACCTTCGGCTCCGGTGCAATGTCGATTCTGGTGGTGGCGCTGCTGGCGATTCCCTATCGCCGAAAGCTCGGACCGGTCACGGAGCCGACACTTGAGATCGCACCATCCGGAAATGGTCTGAAGTTGTTGGCCCTAGGTCTGATCTATATGGTTTTCTACTTCGTCTTTGGCTACTACACCGCTTGGCAGGTGCCGGGTTTGCGGGCGTTCTATACCGGCTCGACCGAGATCGCTCCGTTCGGCCAGCATATGGTGGGTATCTTGCGTAGCGAACTTGCGCTGCCGGTATTCCAGATCGTGCGCGGGTTGATGTGGGCCGGTTTCGGGCTGGCGGCGCTAACCGCTTTGACTAATGCTAAAGCATGGGAGCGAACTTTGCTGGTCGGCTTGCTGCTTAGCGTCGGGCTGGCGACACCACTGTTTGTACCGAACGAATTTATGCCGCCGATTGTGCGTCTGGGGCATTTCTTCGAACTGCTTGCCGAGAACTTCTTGTTTGGTGTTTTGGTAGCGCTGTTCTTTCGGCCATCCCTACGGACAAACACCTGAAGCGCACCTCCCGCAACCTAAAACGAAAAACGGCGGCAGGGTTGCCCCGTGCCGCCGTTCGAATTTTATCGGTGGGCGTGATGCCCGCCAACCAGCTTAATCAGCTAGTTTAAGATCTGTTGCAGATTCTTTACCGTTGCGGCCTGTTTCCAGTTCGAACGATACTTTCTGGTTGTCGTTAAGGCCGGAAAGACCAGCACGCTCAACTGCAGAAATGTGTACAAACACGTCGCTGCCGCCGTTGTCTGGTGCGATAAAGCCGTAGCCTTTAGTTCCGTTAAACCATTTTACTGTGCCCGTAGCCATCAGTAGTACTCCTTAGATATTACCACCCACGAAATGCGGTGGCTTGGTGCAGTGGGGTCTTCGGTAGTGAACCGTCTGGCACCACAAGGAGGTCATCAGGTCTTCAAAAACTTACTTCACAAGGCGCATATGGCCTATGTTTTATTATTAATCAAGGGTTATATGAGTTTTTTGACTCCATCACGAGGGTAGTAAATGCAGTTATATGGTCTGAAAACATGCGATATCTGCCGCAAGGCGCTCAAGACCTTGCGGGATGCGGGTGAGCAGGTGACATATATAGACGTTCGCGAAGAAGGCGTGCCCGAAGAAGTTTTAGGGTGGTTTTTAACCGCTTTTGGCGACGATCTGGTAAATAAGCGCTCCACCACGTGGCGCAACCTAAGCGAATCCGAGCGCGAGGCCGACGCGATGACCCTGTTGCGCGCCCATCCCACCCTTATGAAACGGCCCGTAATCCGCACGGAATACCAGTTTTACCTCGGCTGGGGAAAAGATGTGCAGGCGCAGTTGCTCGACTAGCCGGCAAGCCCTACATACATCTGACTATATAATGGGAGTAACTTTATGAAAAACGCGGCAATGGTATTGGGGATCATCGGTGGAATCGTCGGCATGATCGTTGGGTTCTTCGTTTACGGCTGGGTGGTGTTCACCGACTGGTTCAATGGCGAGGTGGCGGACACAATCGAAGTCTCGGCAAACGCGGGTCGCTGGCAGATGGTCGGGCTGGTTGCGCCTATTCTGGCAATTGCTGGCGGTGCGATGTCAAACCAACGCCCGATGATCGGGGCCGCGCTGATGTTTCTATCGGCGGCCGGTATGTATTGGGGGCTAGGATTCGGCGTCTTCACGATGTTCCCGATAGCGATGTGTGGCGTAGCTGGGTTGCTGGGATTTGCCGGTGCGCGTGAAAACTAGGCCATTCTATTTTTTGGGCTGGGTCAGGATCGGGAAGTATACAACTACGAATCCCGCAAACGCCAATGTCCAGCCGGTTGCCGATATATATAGAAGGTAGTCTGCCGCCACGAACATTTCAGACGCAATCCTGAATACGGCAGCGACAAGAAACGCCAGATAGATAGCGACAATTGCCCGAGACGACTGCAATATGCGACCGGAATGTCCAAGACTGACCCGTGTCATCATCGCCAACGTCATCCCGCCGATAGCACCTACCATCCACGCATGTGGAATTTGTAGCGGCCCGGACCAGCCGGGAACGAGGCCTCCGAGGGCGAGCATCAAGAAACCAATGGGAATAAACAAGTAAGTTACGTGCAGAATCATAACGAGAGGTTCAGCCAAGGTTCGCCACCCGGACCAACGCGCCAACCTGACAAGATGAAGGCCACCAGCGATCAGGTTTAATAACCGGACTATTGTGAATTCTGGTATTATTACCCACGCAACTATTGCCATGCCGCCAAACGCCAACGCGATCGAGTCGAAACGGTTCATCGGTGTTGGTAGCTTCTGGATACCACTTCTAACCATCCAGTTGCGCGTGAAGCTCGGGATTACTCGTCCGCCGATCAGTGTGATTAGAAATATAATGGTGCCGATCCCAAGGCGAACACCGTAACCGCTATACGCAGAGCCATTTGCTGCTTCGATGTGGAATACAATGTTTGCCAAAGCCAGCAATAGAACAATCACCAAAACTTTCATGTTTCGCCAGTTCTTTCCCGAAATCACTTCGCGGGCAATGACAATACCTAAAACCAAAAGGAAGCTGATGTCGATCAGGGGTGCCAGAAAGACTGGCAGGTATTCGGATGTGTATAATGCCAATCGGCCCGCAACCCATATTCCCGTTAGTCCCGCAACCGGCCAGCCTACCACCGGTAGGCGTCCGGTCCAGTTCGGTACTGCGGTAAGTAAGAAGCCGGCGATCACTGCCGAGGTGTAGCCAAACACCATTTCGTGCATGTGCCAGTCTGCACCAGTCATTTGGCTAGGGACGTCGTTGCCCGTTGCGAGCGTTACCGTCCAGACCAAAAGGGCGAGCGCAGCCCAAATGCCCGCCACTAAAAAGAACGGTCGAAACCCGTGACTAAACACTATGGGGCCCGTGAAGGCGCGGCGGCGCTCTGAAGAGGTGGACATGGTAGGGCCTAGTGTTGCTAAGAATATTCGTATTCGGGTATGCCTGACGGGCGCGGGCGTCTTTGATTGAAGTCAATAATTGAACGTAAATTGATTCACGCGGGATATTTCGATGCCGAGGCAAACCATCTGTTACCCATGGGCAGGACAGAGGATTCGAAACTTCAGTCAAATAGAACGGAATTCGGGGCAAGTATCCAAGCTGATTTGCATGGCGCCAGCCATGGCACCTGCTGCGGCGCAACAAATATTCATCCGGCACGGCGATTTTCGAAACAAAATTGCGTTTGCAAAGTAAAATGAAAAAAGATTGCGTTTGCAAAGTAAAATGAAAAAAGTTGAATTTAGTGCTTGCGCGACTCGTGAACGGGGTCTAGAAGTCCCCTCACCGACACGGCGAGACGCTGGGTTGGTTAGGAAATACCGGGATGGACGAGCGGTTGGTGCGCTAAGTAAGATTAGCGACTGATTGTTATGTTTGTCTCCCGCTCTTTGAAAACAGAATATGATG
>DFBM01000088.1 GCA_002366645.1 Rhodobacterales bacterium UBA3080
ACCCAAAAACTCTGATGACGGACAACGTAGACCGCCAATCGCACTTGATAGCCTGAGCATTTCGTCTCTCGCTTCGCGGGATTGATGTTTGTACTGGTCTCTCGTTTGCCTCAATTGCTGAATATCAACATCAGGCAATTTTGCTATTTTGGCTTCTATCGCGCGCTCCGCCTCACCTTGAGCTTGAATACTTGTATTCGCTCGTTGTCGGCGCGAAAATACCGCGTCGTAATCCTCTATCCAAGTTGCGCTCCCTACAGGCTTTAGCAAGTCCTGAGCACTATAATAGAGAGCAGTCACCTTTTCTTGGATGGCGTCCGAATTGCGGCTAGATTCAATCAGATGCATGATATGCTCACGCCGTGTGACATCATGGGGATCATCTTCTGAGAGCCCCTCTCCACAAATACAGTAGGGTTGATTTAGTCGATCTTCGAGCACTGGAATTGTTTGGTTGGGAATTTTTCCTTGTTCGTGCAACTTATCTAAAATCTCCTTAGCGGCCTCAAATTTTTTAGAAAGAAGTTGTCGCCCTAATATTTCACTTTTAAACAATTCTGCATGTTCTCTTGTGGCATCTCTTGATGTTTTCTCAGCGCGACTGCGCTCATCTGCAGCTTTTTTACGCTGAGCATCCAATTCCTCTTTATTCCCGCGTTTCAGTGCGTCAGACAGCTTTAAATCTGCAGCCCGCTCAAGATCTTCTAGATTGTTAAGGTTATTTTTAAGTTTCTTTTCACGTTCAACCTTCTCAGGTATTTCGGCGCTCAACACGTTCAAGCGCTCGGATACAACCTGCAAATCTTCGTGATTTCCCGAGGAACTCCTAACTTTCTTATTAATTTCAGATGAAACACGTCGTGTATGTGTTAATGCGTCTTCGATCACACCGAGACCAAGCAAAGACCTAATGGCACTTTCGACTCTTTTCTTTTGATCGCCTCTAGCGCCTTCAATAAAACTTAACGCTCTATCCCCATCGGTAAAAAATACCTCACGCAGCTCTTTTGGAAGGTGGGCGTGGATGTGTGCCTCTGCGTTATCTAGTTTATCCGCACCGGTAGAACTGAGACCAAAAAGAGAAGTATTGGGAGCTCCGCGCTTCCACTCACCGCCTTGTATTCGCTCAATTACCGATTGCATAAGCCGATATCTTGCTGGCCCTGACTTAGTATCCACTTCGTAGTCAATTTCGACTAAAATGTTAACTTCCACTTTTTCTGTTTCCGACAAGTCCATTGGGCTAAGTCTGAAGTCTGCTCCACGCGCTGGTAATGCATCATCACCGAAAAGCCCCCACTGAAGAGCGGTCAGCAGCGTTGTTTTTCCACTTTCGTTTGCAGCTCGAATTATAGTTAAGTTTTTTTCCGGGCCTTGTGAAAAACTGAATTCTAGTTCTTTTAATAGTCTGAAATTTTCTATACGTGCTCTCAGCAACTTCATTGCAATTAATCCTCATTTTCTTCGGCGGCAGCACGTGTATTGTGCAGATACATTCCTACGGTATTTACTTGATCACCAATTTTGGGAACGATGCTGGTTCGAGCAATCGAGTGAGAACGCTCTAGCTGGAGAACATCTCCAACTAAATGCGAAAATTCACTTTTGTACCCTTTACATCTATCGGGCACAGAATCCAGTTGGGCAATTAATACTTCGAGTATCTTTCTATCATTATAGGCCATTCGGTTTAGCTCTCATCTAGATGAATTTCATTGGCTAGGTTTTGGAGGTGCTCCACAGCTTCATAGGGACCTCCATCTTCAGGTCCGTTTCTACTTAATCTTGCAAATTCCCAAACTCTTTCAAGCTCGGATCGTACGAGCTTCTTTGCGTCGTTGTCGAGAATATTTGAGTTTGTTTCGGAAGTGCCGGGCGGAAGCACAACAAAATCATGGATTACCGCGTGTGTTTTTCCAATAGCAGAACATTTTCGAAGCAAACGTCCGCGACGTTGAACCCATTGGCGCTTTACAGTTGTGCTGGCCAATATAAATGCAAGTTTAATCTGAGGGATATTTACTCCTTCATCCAGGACTCTCTTTGCAGTTAAAATCTGAATTTCGCCGGCTTGAAATGATTTTAAAATTTTGTTGGTTTTTTCGCTGCTATTTGTTTCTTCGTAAGTCAGTTGACGGTACATAACTCCTTGATTGAAAAGGATATCATTAACCTCGTTCAGCTGGTCGGGGTCTTTGTCAGTAGCATAAATTAGGGTGTACCTAATGTCTCTGGCATTTTGATTATCTAGAAGATGTTGCAAGCGCACTAATTTGTCGGACGCGGTTTCCAATACAAGGCGTCTTTGCCTCAAGAGATTGTCAAGATACGGATCACTCACGCCAGATTTTATTTTCCAGGCCTGACTAGATATTTTTGCAGTTAATTCGGACCACAACTCCATCTCGGCTTGGTTCAATTCGACAAAGTGAACATGATAATCGTATTCGGTTAAACATTTGCCAATAGCTTGCTCTAATGTGAATGTGAAACAAATATCTCCAAAATAATCTATTAACGCTTGTGTCCCTTCACTATCATACTGACGCACTGGTGTTGCCGAAAGTCCAAGCCTGTATTGGAATAGTTCGGGCGGGTTGCTCGTGAATATTGCTGCCCCCAAGTTGTGGCACTCGTCCGCAATTAACAGTTTTGCTCCATCGAACTGTGATATTTCATCGATGAATTCCGCCGTGCAAAGAGTGTCATTACTGACAATAAAAACTTCAGCATCAGATAGCCCCTTCCGCAACCGTCTTGCTCCCTGCCTGATTTCTCTACTTCGATTTGCTCGGCCACCTACAGCTGAAAGATTGACAGGAAGAATACCAAATTCTCCAATTTCAACTCGCCACTGCTCCATAAGCGGACGATACGGAGCCGAAACCACGATTAAAATCGGTCCAACCTCGTTTTGAAGCAGCGTAGCACAAATCATGGAAGTTATCGTCTTACCAGAACCGGTCGCCATCTCGAGAATCCCCCGCCTTTTAGATTCTTTCCAGGCTAAAACTGCCTCACCTTGATGTGAGAATTCACCGGTGTCGTAAACAAGGTAAGAAGGCAAATTCAATCGGGGTATGTGATGCTCGGGGTCTACTGTAAAATCTCCGCCTTGAGCCTTGTTCCAGATTTCTAAAACGTCCGCTTCGTCAGGCTCCCTGAGTTGTTTGTAGCTTTTGACTATTTCGCTTTCGATTGCGGCTGGAAGTGGTAGTACGACGCAGTCTTCGTCGCCGCCCGACCAAAGTTCTTCAAATTCTTTGCGAAACTTTTCTATGTGAAATATTGAATCTTCCCCCCTCCAGTCACGAGATAGTGTCAATTGTTCCTTGTTTCGCGACAATCCAGAATTAGTAAAATTTGTCGATCCATGAAGTGCAGCCCTAATTGGTTTGATCCTCGAAAAGCCAAACTTTTGGATGGAACAACGCACCGCGCATGGCTGCAATTTTAATCT
The DNA here is from genome assembly GCA_002366645.1 of Rhodobacterales bacterium UBA3080. GTDB lineage: Bacteria > Pseudomonadota > Alphaproteobacteria > Rhodobacterales > Rhodobacteraceae > NORP23. The sequence continues at coordinate 3,461 of DFBM01000088.1, forward strand.
GCAATCGTTTTGTAGATATTAGCCAAGCAAAACACGCGAGTGTATGTTTGGCCAAAATATGTGCCTCTGGTAATTCATCTAAAAATATTTTGCGGGATAATTCCAATAGATCATTTTCGCCCATGGTGACCAAATCAAAATCGGATTCTGTAAGGAATGGACTAATAACTAGACGAATCGGTCTGTCCGTTTGCCTTAGATAGGTGGCTAAACCAGGAGCTATTTCTGAAAATGAACTGCTAGAGAAATACCCCATCATAATATCTAAAGATCTAGTCGATTTAAGCGCTGGAACTAGAACATCTCTGGATACAGGATCTTTCGGTAGCATGTAGAGTGGCTCAGCGGGAACCAAGGATTCAAAAAGATTCTGGGACTTTTCTGTCTGGTTTATTTCGAAATTTTCGGCCAATTAATTGTTGCCTTTCAAAAGGATTCCCAACACATGACATGTTGGACTTTTAAAAAGAGCAAATCAACTGATTTACAACCAAGACTACTGCGCAAACCTTTTATTTACACCATAGGTCGTTTGCGTAGTTTTCAATTTTCAAGGTTTCGTATTATTTGTTAAACTTCATCTTAAATTCAATAATTACCTAAGACTTCATCATCAATTCGCTTTAAAATATAGGGCAGTTAATTATTCACAATTTGAAACAATTACCTGCTGCCAACGATATTTGGAAACTATCTAAAGATACTATAATTTGAAGATTTTTTTTGTGGCAAGCAAGAAACTCAAAACAAGAAGCGCATTTGTTTCCCCTGCGTTTCCCCAGAAGTTGCTTGAATAAGTGCGCATAAGTTAAGTCATTGATTTTGCTGGTGCCCCCACACGGCATAATGNNGGTGCCCCCACACGGACTCGAACCGCGGACCTACTGATTACAAATCAGTTGCTCTACCAGCTGAGCTATAGGGGCAACGGGGGCTGAATACCCTTCATTGGGGCGGCTGTGCAAGTGGTATTTTCAGTCAAACCGATTTTTTTCGCAACTACGGTTAGCGGTTAGTCGTGCGTGCCAGAAAGATCACGGGTAGCAGGCCTACGAGCGTTACAAAAATCGCGGCGGGGGCGGCCTGGCCCAGGTTTTCCAGCGACGCTTCGGAGTAAACCCGCGTCGCCAGTGTATCGAAATTGAAAGGGCGCAGGATCAGGGTTGCCGGTAGCTCTTTCACGCCATCGACGAAAATCAGCATGCCGGCGACCAGAACCGAACCCTTAATCAGCGGAACGTGAATTTCCCGCAAAGTCTGGCCGGTATTTCGCCCAAGCGAGCGCGACGCCATATCCATGGATGGCGTCACCCGCTCCAAGGCGCTGTCGACCGATCCTAGGCCAATGGCAAAGAACCGTACGAAATATGCGAATACCACCGCCGCTGCCGAGCCGGTCAACAGCAAGCCGATATCCCAGCCGAATGTATTCTCGATCAGGTCAGCGAGCGCGTTATCGAAGGCCGCCAGCGGGAACAGAATGCCGATCGCCAGAACCGCACCCGGTGCGGCGTAGCCGATGGAGGTCACGGGCAGCAGGTTGCGTGGCACGCGGCTGCGGGACTGGCGAGCGCCATAGACCAGAAACAATGCCCCCAGAACCGTCAGCAGCGCCGCAGAGCCCGCGAGCGTCAACGTGTTGAGCGTCGCGCGCCACAGTCCCGTGTCCAGCCAATAGTCCGGATTATCGAAGGCGTGCGAAGCGATCACGGAAAACGGCACCACAAAACCCATCACAAATGGCAGGAAACAAGCCAGCGTCGCCAGCCATGCCTTTGGGCCACTCAGAACCGTCGGAGACACCGGAACGCGTTTGGACGAAAGGTTGTGATAGCGACGACTGCGACGGCTGATTTTCTCGAACGCGGCGAGGAACAGGACCAGCGCCAGAATTACGCAGGCAATTTGCGCCGCCCCGCCAGCGTTATAGCCCAGCAACCACGTCGTAAAAATACCGGTCGTCAGGGTTTGAACCGCGAAGAAATCGACAGTACCGAAATCGTTCAGGGTTTCCATCATCACAATCGCCATCCCCGCTGCAATCGCGGGGCGTGCAAGTGGTAAGGCGACGCGTAGGAAGATCGACCACGGGCCGCTGCCAAGCGCACGGGCGACCTCGATCATATTAGCGGATTGCTCGCGAAAGGCTGCGCGTGCCATCAGGTAGATGTAGGGATACATCGACAGCGACAGCACAAAAATAGCCGCCCACATCGAACGGATCTCGGGGAACCAATAGGCCCGCGCATCCTCCCAACCGAAAACATCGCGCATTAGCGTCTGCACCGGTCCGGCGTATTCGAGAAAATCGACCAGCGCGTAGGCGCCGATATAGGCTGGCAACGCCAGCGGCATCAGCAGCGCCCATTCCAGCACCCGCCGCAGCGGAAACCGCGTTGTCACCACCAGCCATGCGGCACCGGTTCCAATCAGGGCTGCCAGAGTACCGACGCTAAACATCAAGATAAGCGAGTTTTTCAGGTACCGTGGCAGGGTCGTTTCAACCAGATGCCCCCAGATATTCTCAGTCGGAAAAAACGCGATCCACAGGACACTCAGCAGCGGCAGCAACACCAAGGCAGCGATCAGCAACGCGCCAACCGACCAAAGGTCAGGCCTTAGATTAGAGGGAGCTTTGTATATCTGACTAGTTTTATCAACCATAGGGAAACCAATAGGGCGATTCCGGCAGGCTGTCTAGGCCTCGTCCTCAGGGCTATCATCGTAACGGTCGGAAAGTATCCGGTTTGCCTGCCCGTCAGGGTCGTCGTACTGGTTGTTCTTCATCATCCAGAAAAACGCCAGCAAACCGAGACCGCCGAGACCCAGCGAGATCGGAATTAGATAAGCCAGCACATTCATGATTTACGCCCCAGTCGCATTGCATTTAGCGAGACCGTAATCGAACTGCCAGACATTGCCAATGCCGCAATCAAAGGTGTCGCAAATCCCATCAGTGCGATAGGCACAGCGATCACGTTATAAACCGCGGCGATAATAAAGTTCTCCAGAATTCGCCGTTTGGCAATCCGCGCCAAACGCAGGCTTTTTACCACTTCGAACAAGTCGTCGCCTACCAGGATAAGATCCGCCGAAGTCCGGCTCGCGTCAACCGCCGATGCGGGCGACATAGAAACATGTGCGCCAGCCAACGCAGCTGCATCGTTCAGGCCGTCCCCGACCATCAAAACCGTGCGGCCTTCCTGCGCCAGTTCTTCAAGCTTCTCGACCTTGCTCGAAGGCGTCGCCTCGGCCACCCAAACCTCGATTCCCAGCTTATCAGCCAGCGCTTTAACGGGCGCTTTGGCATCACCGGAAAGCAACTGCACCACTGTGCCTTCAGCTTGCAGCGCGCGGATGGTTTCGGGAATTTCGGGGCGCAGCTTGTCTTCAAACAACAACGCTACCGGTGTGTCGCCGCCTATGCGCAACCAACTGGCGGTTTCCGTCACATCGTGACTTTCAACCCCGCACCAGATCGCCCGACCAAGCCGGACTTCCTGTCCGTTGAGGGTCGCACGCGTACCCATACCCGGCTCCTCGATGATATCCTCCAGAACGGCGGGTGTAAGCCCCTGCTCCGCACCGAATTCCTGTATCGCTTTGGAAAGCGGATGCGCCGAACCTTGTGCCATGGCAATCGCCACAGCCATAACATCGGCAGACAATTCCGGACCATTCGTCAACACCGGCTTGCCGGTTGTCAGCGTACCGGTTTTATCAAAGACCACGGTATCAACTTCGGCCAAACGCTCCAGCGCGATGCCCTCTTTGAGCAAAACACCATTGTGGAACAGGCGCCCGCTCGCGGCGGTCAACACCGCAGGAACAGCCAGCCCCAGCGCACAGGGACATGTAATAATCAGTACGGCCGCCGCGATATTCGTCGCCAGCCGCCAATCACCGCTGTAAAAACCCCAAAACAGGAATGCGAGCGCCGACAGAATATGCACAAGTGGCGCGTAAACCTGTGCGGCTTTTTCGGCGAGCGACGTATAACGGTTTTTCGAAGCCTCGGCAGATTCCACCAAGCGGGTAATCTGCTGCAACAAAGTATCTTCGCCAAGCCCCTCGGCGCGGACAACCAGCGGGCCGGTAAGGTTCAACATTCCGGCAATCACAGAAGCGCCCGGTCCAACGGGTTCGGGCATCGTTTCGCCAGTCAGCATCGACGGATCCAACTCACTGCCGCCCTCCGTCACAACGCCGTCAACAGGGACCCGCGCGCCGGGCGCAACGCCGACCAGATCACCCTCTCGCAGCGCGTCCATGGGAACAGTCTCGCGGCTACCATCAGCGTTGATCCGTTCTGCACGGTGAACCTCGAGTGCCGCCAACTCCACCGCTGCCGAGCGCGCAACGACGCGGGTGCGGTGGTCCAGATAACGGCCAAGCAACAGGAAGAACGTTAGCGAAAGCGCCGCATCAAAATAGGCGTGCCGCCCGCTTTCCATCGTCTCGGCCAGCGAAACCCCGCTCGCCAAAATCAGTGCCAAGGAAATCGGCACGTCCATATTCAACCGCCAGACCCGAAGCGCCGTCCAAGCGTTCTTGTAAAACGGCATGCCGGCAAACGCCACTGTCGGCAAGGCAATCGCCGCCGAAATCCAGTGCATCATATCGCGCGTTGCATCTTCGGCCCCCGACCAGACGGCGACGGACAAAAGCATCACGTTCATCATTGCAAAACCGGATACCGCGACACGCGCCAGCAGATCACGGCCAACCTTGTCGACCATCTCCTGATCCAGCGCCGCACTGTCGAGTTCTTTCGCCGGATAGCCCCAGCTTGTCAGAAGGTCGATCAAATAGGACTCGATCCCCGGAATATCCTTCACGGTTATCGAAACCCGCTTCCGCGTCAGGTTAACGCGCGCACCTTCGATTTCAGGCAGCCGGTTTAGACCGGTTTCGACGCCACTTATGCAGGCTGCACAGTGGATCGTTGGCAAAGAAAGTTCGATACGGCGCGAACGGTCAGACTTCGCCTCGCCTGCGGAACCGATCAGTTCGGAGGGAATCGAAACACATGCCGGACATACGGCAATAGATGGGTTCTCAGCCATGACCGTCTTTCACAAACAATTCGAGTCGTTGCGAGAACGGCTCGCCTGACTTGGAAACCGCATTCACATAGACGAACCACTTGCCGTCTGCGAGGTCGATATTAAACCAGTAGCCGATCGCATCCCGCAACAGCACCGGCGTTGTGTCTTCGCGGCCATGTGTCGGGCGGCCAATGCGCACGTCGATGGTTTCAGGGAAAACGAATTCGCCGTTGGCAAAAATCGACAGCTTCACAGCGCCACCGACATATTTTACCTCGGGCGCCCAGCCCATTGCCGTCTGCGCTTGCGCGCGGTCGTCAAAGGTCTGTGACGCAACATAGGAGTTCTTCACTTCCAGCCCCGGAAAGGTCTTCACCGCACTCACCAACAATGTGATGTTCACCGCAAAGATGATGCCAAAGGCGCCTATGAAGATCATAAAAACCTTTCGCCCAGTAAGTGGTTTAGCGTCGGTCATGGTGCTTTCCCATTAAAGATCGTGTCAACGTAGGCGCGATCGCCGCTGGCCATATCCTCGATCCATAGGCGGACCTCGGTACGATTGCGGCTGGCCGCAGGGTCGTTAGGATCAGAGACAATATAGACGCGCTGGCTAAATGTATCATCAGCCGGTGCAGATACTATCACACCCTCGACACCTTGCAATTCCACATGGAAATTGCTTTCCAGATCGTCGGAGGTAACAGTGATATGGAACGGCCGTGTCTCGCCATGTTTGTTCAGTATTCGCACATCATAGTCATTGCGGATCGAGCCGTCGGACATCGCCACAAACACCGGATTACGGATAGGCGAGATGTTCACCTCGATCTCGGGACGAATAAACAGCGCCACCAACAGGGCCAGACCAACAGCCGCCCAAAGCGCTGTATACATGACCGTGCGCGGTCGGATCAGATGTTTCCACATATTGCGTGGCGGCTCGCCTGCCCGCTCCAACGGTTCGTCATTGGCGGTCAGATAAGCGATCAATCCGGTTGGACGACCAACTTTCACCATCATCTCGTCGCACGCATCGATACACAATGCACAGGTGATACATTCGAGTTGCTGGCCATCGCGAATGTCGATCCCCACCGGGCAAACCGCAACGCAAGCGTTACAGTCAATGCAATCGCCTAAGCTATCGTCATCCTTTGACTTGCTCAACTTGGCACGCGGCTCGCCGCGCCATTCGCGGTACGACACCGTCATGGTGTCTTCGTCCATCATCGCGGCCTGAATACGTGGCCAAGGGCACATATATGTGCAGACCTGCTCACGCATGAACCCGCCGAAAAGGAAGGTCGTGGCGGTAAGCGAGGCGATAAAGGCATAGGCCACAAAAGCCGCCTGCCCTGTGAATAGCTCAACGAACAGCGTTGGCGCGTCGGCAAAATAGAAAACCCAGGCACCGCCGGTCGAAATAGCGATCAAAAGCCAAACCGTCCACTTGGTTAGGCGCAGACGCACTTTGCGTGCATCCCATTTCTGTCTCAAAAGGCGAATACGCGCGTTGCGATCCCCCTCGATCCAGCGCTCCACCAAGATGTAGAGATCCACCCAAACCGTCTGTGGGCAGGCATAGCCGCACCAGACACGCCCAAGCGCCGAGGTGAACAGGAACAACCCCAGACCCGCCATAATCAGCAAGCCGGCGACAAAATAAAACTCGTGTGGCCAGATTTCGATCCAGAACATGAAGAAACGACGGTTCGCCATGTCGACCAGAACAGCCTGATCGGGCATCTCGGGGCCACGATCCCAGCGAATCCACGGTGTGATATAATAAATGCCGAGCGTGAAAATCATCAGCCACCACTTAAGCTGGCGAAATTTTCCTTTTACGCGCTTTGGAAAAACCGGCTCGCGGGCGGCATAAAGTTTAGGGGCGTCGTCGGGGGTTTCAGTGCTCATCAGAGCCTCCGATAAATGTCACATTCAATTTTCAGCATGCAAACCACAGGAGCGCTAGACAATCCTTGATCTACATCAAGATTTTACAGTATAACGAAAATGCCTGACCGAGAAACCCGGTCAGGCCAGTTGGCGTCTTAAACCAGACGCAAGGGGAGTATCGGGTGGAGGCTATTCGCCTCCGCCCAATTCATGAACATATACCGCAACCTGACGAAGCTGACTTTCAGTCAAGCGACCCTCGGCGGACCATGCTGGCATAACGCCGCCACGGCTGTTCGTAATAGTATCAGTGACTGCTGCCAGATCACCGCCGTATAGCCAAATCGCATCTGCAAGGTTCGGTGCACCGACTTCGCGGTCTCCCATACCCTGCTCGCCGTGACAGGCTGCACAGTTATCTTCAAAGACGACCGCACCCTCGGCAACCAAAGCTGCATCCGTGGATTGGCCTGACAGGGAAAGAACGAACTGCGCGGCTTGTGCAATCTCGTCTTCCGACAGGTAATCATCACCGAATACAGGCATGTCGGACAAACGGGTGTCGTCATCCTCGTCGGCACGGATACCGTGGCTGATTGTGGCGTAGACGGTTTCAATGTCGCCGCCCCAGATCCAGTCATCGTCCAACAGGTTCGGATACCCGACAGCGCCTGCAGCACCAGCGCCGTGGCACTGGATACAGAAGGTCCGGAACACCGCACCACCACCGGAGATGGCGTAGTTGCCAACCTCGGCGTCGTCCGCGATTGCAGCCAGATCAAGGCTTACGATCTTGGCGTCCAGAGGGGCATTTTCAACGTTTACCGCATCGATGTCCGCCTGCACTTCAGCGCGCGAGGAGTACCCAAGCAAGCCGGGTGTCGCGCCTTTAATCATAGGCCATGCCGGGTACAGGATCACATAGATGATGCCCCAGATGATTGTCAGGTAGAAGGTCCATAGCCACCAACGCGGCATAGGTGTGTCAAGTTCGGTAATCCCATCCCACTCGTGACCGGTGGTTTCGACAACCTTGGTTGTATTTTCAGGTTTCCTAGCCATCTCTTAATCCTCGAGCTTTTCGTTACGGAAAGGGATATTTGCAATATCCTTGTGCAGTGCGCGGGATCCGGGCCGCCAGGCCCAGAGAACCACACCCAGAAAGATCACGAACAACAGAAGCAAGGCCCAGCTGTCAGCCATAGTCCGAAGAAAATCATACATAATACTCTCCTTTACCGGCTTGCAGCGGGCTCGAAGGTCGAGAAGTCAACCAACGTGCCCAGCATCTGAAGATACGCGATCAACGCATCAGCTTCGGTCAGTTTTGCCTGACCGTCGAAGTTACGTGTCTGCGCTTTAGGATAGCGAGACAGCAAGCCATCCCAATCCGCATCAAGATCAGCTTGTGCTTTGAAGTCGTCCTGTGCATTTGCAAACATTTCGTCTGTATACGGGGAACGACCGAACGCAGCATTCGCTTTCATCACGTCCTCGATATATTGGCCATCGATAACCGTTTTTTCCAACCAACGATAGGAAGGCATAATCGATTCAGGCACAACATCACGTGGATTGCGAAGGTGGTCTACATGCCACTCGTCCGAGTAGCGACCGCCTACACGTGCCAGATCAGGACCTGTACGCTTAGAACCCCACTGGAACGGATAGTCATACTGAGACTCCGCAGCCAGCGAGTAGTGACCGTAACGCTCGACTTCATCACGCAGCGGGCGGATCATCTGGCTGTGACACAGATAGCAACCCTCGCGAACATAGACGTTACGTCCTGCCAACTCGAGCGGGGAGTAAGGGCGCATGCCCTCGACATCCTCGATCGTGTTTTCAAGGTAGAACAGTGGAACGATCTGAACCAGACCACCGATCGACACCACTAGGAAGCTGAGAACCAGCAATAGGGTGGCGTTCTTTTCGATTATCTTATGTTTATCTAGGATACCCATTTTCCGGCCCCCTTATTCTGCTGGAACTGCTGCGGAGCGGGCGGATTGCCCTGCACCGATTGCAGTTTTCCAAAGGTTCCAAGCCATGATCAAAGCGCCTGTCAGATACAACAGACCGCCAGTACCACGAACTACATACATCGGGAACTTGGCCGATACGGTGTCAGCGAAGGAGTTCACAAGGAAGCCCTGTGCGTCAACTTCACGCCACATCAAGCCTTCCATGATGCCTGTCACCCACATGGACGACGCATAAAGAACGATACCGATCGTCGCGAGCCAGAAGTGCCAGCTAACCAGTTTCAGGCTATATAGCGCTTCGCGGTTCCAAAGACGTGGCACAAGGTAATAGAGCGCACCAAAGGTGATCATACCGTTCCAGCCAAGCGCACCGGAGTGCACGTGTCCGATTGTCCAGTCAGTGTAGTGCGACAGGGAGTTAACAGCTTTGATAGCCATCATCGGACCCTCGAAAGTCGACATACCGTAGAAGCCTACCGACACAACCATCATACGTAGAACCGGATCCGTCCGCAGCTTGTCCCATGCACCCGAAAGCGTCATCAGACCGTTGATCATGCCACCCCAGCTCGGCATCCACAGGATGATCGAGAAGACCATACCAAGTGTCTGTGCCCAGTCAGGCAACGCTGTGTAGTGCAAGTGGTGAGGACCAGCCCAGATGTACAAGAAGATCAGTGCCCAGAAGTGGATGATCGATAGTTTGTACGAGTAAACCGGGCGGTTCGCCTGTTTCGGCACGAAGTAGTACATCATACCAAGGAAACCGGCCGTCAGGAAGAAGCCAACCGCGTTATGGCCGTACCACCACTGTGTCAGCGCGTCTTGAACGCCCGAGAACATCTGAACCGATTTGGAGCCCATGAAGGACACAGGAACGGCCATGTTGTTTACAAGGTGCAACATCGCAATTGTTACGATGAACGCCAGGTAGAACCAGTTGGCAACATAGATGTGCGGCTCTTTACGTTTGATGATTGTTCCCAGGAACACCACCAGATAAGACACCCAGACGACTGTCAGCCAGATGTCTACATACCACTCAGGCTCGGCGTATTCTTTCGACTGCGTGGCACCCATAAGGTAACCGGTCGCAGCCAGAACGATGAACAGCTGATACCCCCAGAACACGAAATTCGCGAGGTTGCCCCCGAAAAGACGTGCCGCAGACGTACGCTGAACAACATAAAAAGAGGTCGCAATCAAAGCGTTACCGCCAAATGCGAAAATCACCGCTGAAGTGTGAACGGGACGTAGGCGTCCGAATGTTGTGTAGGACAGACCGAAGTTGATTTCCGGAAAAGCCAACTGGAAGGCGATCCAGGCGCCCACAGTAAATCCGGCCAAACCCCAGAACACTGTTGCAATAACGCCCCAGCGCACCACATCGTTTTTATAGCCTGTTTCTTTTGGCTTTGGCGCATCCCCGATAGCGGCGATAGCCTTGATTAGCAGATAGCCGGCAACTGCCGCTATCAGAATTGCGTGAACCTGAAACGCCAGATCACGTCCAAAGTTTGCGGCCATCGCAGAGAATAGGACAATAAATCCTAAAACAACGACCTTAAGTGCATTCCACATGGATCCCTCTTTCCTTATGGCGGAACGCAGATACACTACGCCCGTCTTTTTCGTTATCGTGCGTTTTTGCACCTTAGCGCCAATCCGGACTTTGACCTAGATCAATTTTGGTCTCGGAAAAGTAGCGAACCCGACAATAAATTCCATTTTTTCTATGTAAATAGGTGCGATGCAGCAA
>DFBM01000147.1 GCA_002366645.1 Rhodobacterales bacterium UBA3080
GGTCATTGGAAACAGTTTTAATAATATGCCCCAGTTGCAGTGCCGCCTGTAATAGATCACCGCGAAGACATCAGCGACAATCAGCATCGGCAGCAATACACCGGGGGAACCTTTACCCGGGATTGCCAATGCCATTAGCAGTATCGCTAAAATGCCAACGCCGCCGACGGAGGTCTTCGTGAACCCCACCAGCAGCGCAGCCAGAAAAATATAGATGTATGACAGCGTCGAAAGATCCACGCCGATATCACTCACATTCCGAGCGCTTCTTTGTAGAGTTCAAGAACAGCTTCGGTTTCGCTGATTTCCTGTGGGTCCATTTTCCGCAAAGCAACGATTTTACGTAGTACCTTGGTGTCATAACCGCGCGATTTGGCTTCGGCCATCACTTCTTTTTGCTGGTCAGCGATATCTTTCTTTTCGGCGTCCAAACGTTCGAACCGCTCGATAAAAGCGCGAAGCTCGCCGGCTGTTACGCGGTATTGTGTTTGTTGTTGATCGTCGGTCACGTCCATGGATTTCGCCTTGCTTTGAGTAAATGGATTTCGACCGGACACTAGCCGCCCTCGCGTCTGCGGGCAAGACGCCCCTTGCGAAAAATCCTGTGCTGGCCTAGGCAATACGTAAATGGAGGGGCTTATGGACTATCTAGTATATATTGGCGGTGCGTTTACTCTAATCGGGTTAATTGGACTCGGATATTGCATAAAAATGGCTGTCGCGATCAAACGTGAAGGTGGCGACGCCGAGGATACTGCAAAACGCCTGCGTACGCTTGTTGCCTGGAATTTGGCGGCAATGGGCATTTCGTCGATTGGTCTGGCTATGATCGTCGTCGGGTTGATCCTTTAGGGGGCTGGGATGGCCGTTTTGATCGCGACGAGCACGACGGATTTTGACCCCACCGAAGTCGCCGTCCCGTGGAAAATTCTGCGTGACGCAGGGATCGAAGTGCGCTTTGCCACCGACACTGGCCTTGCTGGCATGGCGGACGGGCGGATGTTGCATGGCAAAGGGTTCGGCATTCTGAAAAACCTGCTGATCGCCGAAAAACCTGCACGCGACGCTTATGCCGAAATGTTGCAGGACACCGCATTCAGAAATCCGATGGATTACGATGACATAGTCGTCGAGGACTTCGAGGGTCTGTTACTTCCGGGCGGGCATTCCAAGGGGGTTATTCCCTATCTGGAGTCGCGGGTTCTTCAAGGTGCAATTGTCGAGTTTTTCGCCCGCGACCTGCCAGTTGGCGCAATTTGTCATGGTGTTGTGGCGGCTTGTAGGGCAATTGATCCGGCCACTGAAAAATCGGTTCTTTACGGTCGCAAAACCACGGCATTGCTTCGCCGGCAAGAACGGCTCGCCTATCAGGTTACAAGATTTAACCTTGGACGATATTACCTGACGTATCCTGAAACGGTTGAAGACGAGGTAACTAGGTCGCTATGCTCGCCTGATGATTTTCAGCAAGGGCCGCTGCCTGTGTTGCGGGACGATCCGGACAATCTTTCACGCGGATTCACCGTGAGGGATGGAAACTATCTTTCTGCACGTTGGCCCGGCGACGTCTATCGGTTTGCGACCGAATTTTTGTCGATGTTGAAAGGCTAAAACAACGTCGACAAGCGTGTAAAAACCTGAAGGTTTTCCGTGTCGTATCGCGCGAGATTTGAGAAGTCGCGCTCTAGTCTGACGCCGAACGTGGGGTTAAAGCCATAAAACTGGATATCATTATGCGTGAAAGCGGCTTCCAAAGTGACATCATCGTCGATGCGGGCTTCAGGATAACCGAAAAGTTGATGAATATAGTCGGTATGTGTGTAATTCACCGCACCCGATAACGTCAGCGGCGACCCATCGGGGCGCCACGATATTTCCGCCGAAAGGTTTTGCGCATTGGCAGCGATATCCGCGGAAACGGAATTCGAATTCTGGAGAAAACCGCTAAAACCAACGACGGTGTTGTCGTTGATTGTGTGCGAATAAGACAGGCCAGCGGTGGTTATTTGCGTGTCCTGCAATGCGGAGATATCAGATTTTCGATCGACATATGTTGCAAATACTTTCCATGCAGAACCATTCCGTCTGCTCAGGTGGTATTCCAGCCCAGCCGTGATTTGGGAGTAATACGGTGAATAGATGCCCAAAACCGGACCATCGATTTCATCGGCAACGAAATTTTTTTCAAAGCCAAGGTATGTGTAAATCAGAGCAGAGAGCGTGTTCGCAGGTGTATAGTGAAGCCCTGAAACCACACCGTAAGTCGCCGTGTTGCGAGCGCGACCGTCGTATACGGTGGCCGATAGGTTTGCCGAATTTTCCCACACAGCGCGAGCGGTGATACGCTTGCGATGTGTGGCGGCGAGCGATCCGGTATACCCCACACCAGCTTGTGCCTGCGCGTCTTCATCCAACCCGAACTCAAGACCACCAAGTTCGATGGTCTCGTGTAGGCTACCGCTATTGATGTTGGAACTTGGTAGGATATTACCGTCAATACTCAGGCGCCAAGGAGCATCGGTGTTCAGCTGGTTTAAGGCCTGTCGCACTACTCGTGTTTCAGGTTCCAGTCGTGCAAAGTCCGAGGCGCGATAGAGCAGAACTTTGGCTGTCGTAAAATTCTGTTGGCTTGCTTGCGCCATACCGGAAATCAGATAAGCGGCAAGTTTTTGACCCGTTGACAGGTTCAAGGTGCGGGCCTTTTTTGCCAATTCATCGGCTCGTTCCATCTGCCCTAGTTCCTGAGCAGCCCTAGCCATCACTAGTATCGCGTCAGCGTCTCGCGGGTTGGCGTCAAACCGAATTTCCGCACAATAATAGGCATATTGAAAATCGCGCGCCTGAACGATTTCGCGTAACGGTGCTTCGCAGGTAGTTTCGGCCGTCGCTGTCGCGATGATCAGCGTCGAAAAGACGGCACAACCCGCTGCAAGTCGGGGTAAATATCGTACTGCGAAACTGAACATTCCCGACCCTGCATTGAAATCACCGTGAATTTATGTGGCTTAGGTGAATAGTGCTCGAAAATCAATTGCCACAAGGTAAGGTTTTGTTTACCAATGTATAAGGTATAAGTTTTCTTGTCGTTGGAGTTATTATCTTGAAGTTATTATCGGCATTTGGCGCAAGCCTTCTTTTATTGTCCGCCTGTTCATCCCCCGCACCTACACCTTATGTTTCCGTCCCGCTCGCCGACCTTGACCCCGGCACAGCGCTGATCGTTCACGGAAAAGGCATGGGGTGGACGCAGAACAACTCCGCTTCGGGTTTTGCAACAAACGACGATGGCCCCAAGTTGCAACGCTTTGATGTAACGGCGAACCCGAACGAGTATGTTGCAGTGTTTCGCAATTTTGAAACCGGAGTTTCTTACGGATCGGCGACTTTCATTATGCCTGCGAGCGGAACTGTATCGGGCGTGACGGACTTGGGTTACGCGTTCGAAATCCTTCGAAATGACGAAGACTTGATATACACACTTTCCGGCCTCTACACGGTCGCATTGGTTGCGGCGCCGAACATAGGTGGGCAACTGGCTGGTGCCGGTTTTGCCACGGGTTCGTCAACGGGTGACACGGCAATGCAGCAATTGTCTGGTGCGGCCCTGTATGCGGGTAACTTCATCGGAAGCAGTACGTTTGACGGGACTGTAACAGGAAAAGCGTCCATGAATGTAGATTTTTCGGCGCCTAGCAGCCAGATCACCGGCACAATTTCGGGGCTTGAATCAACCGGTGGCGCCTACGCATTCGCCGACATGACGATTGGGGCGACTTTCATTCCGGGAGCGGCCTACGAAGGGAACATCACCAGCATGGGTACCGATCCGTCCGTACCTCCACTAGCTTTCTCCTTCGGTGAGACAGGTAAGATTGCCGGCGGGTTCTATGGACCATCCGCAGAAGAGACCGGTGCAACAATCCGCATAACGGACGGCAACGGCCATATCCTTTCAGGAGCCTTCAGCGGCGAACTTGTGCCTTAACCGCTTACTTGCCCGATTGCCTCGGTTATCATCGTCAGACATTCCGGTGTACTGAAGCTATGGTTGGCACCTTTGAGCAGCGTCAGGCGGATATCTTCGCCTGAGGCGTGCTCCAGTAATCGCAATGCCACCGATTGATCAACATCGGCATCTTCGGTCCCTTGTAAAAAGCGCACAGCGAAGGGTAGGGCAAGAGGTGATCGTAAAACCAATTGGTTTCGCCCATCCTCGATCAGCTTCTTGGTGATAATATAGGGCTCGTCGGAATACTCGGACGGTAAATCGATCTGCCCGTCTTTCAGGATCGTCTCGCGTTGTTCATCGTTGAAACCCATCCACATCGAGTCTTCGGTAAAATCTGGTGCCGCTGCGATGCCGACAAGGCCGTGAACCTTTGAAGGAATGTCACGGCACAACAGCAGTGATATCCAGCCGCCCATCGAGGAACCGACAAGTATTTGGGGGCCCTTCGTCAGGGTCTCGATTGCAGCCCGCGCATCGCGCACCCAGTCACCGATGCAGCCATTGACAAAATCGCCTGACGACTGGCCGTGTCCTGTATAGTCGAGCCGTAGAAATGCCCGTCCGTTCGTTTCTGCCCATTGTTGAAGGTATACGGCTTTGGTGCCTTCCATGTCGGATTTGAACCCGCCCAGAAAAACGACCCCGGGCCCCGAGCCTTCGGTCTTGTGGTATGCGATGCGCTCGCCTTCGGTATCAAGATATGAAACCATGTCTGCCTCCTGCAATTTGTTGCGATGAACAATGCCCCAACAGGATTCTGGCCGCAAGCGGTTGACTTCGCCGAACTGTCGGCTAAACCACCAACATCAACCAACGGGCGTTTCGTAGGCGCCGAAGAAAAGGAGTTTGCCAGACATGGCCGATATTACAATTACCCTGCCGGACGGCGCAAAACGCAACTACTCAGCGGGCATTACAGGTGGCGAAATCGCCGCTGACATTTCCAAATCACTCGGCAAGGCGGCGTTTGCTTGCGCGATTGACGGCAAGTTTAGCGATCTGTCGATCCCGATCGATGCAGATGCGGCATTTCAGATTTATACCGCGAAGGATGAAGATCAGGCGTTGGAGCTGATCCGCCACGACGCCGCTCATATCATGGCGCGTGCGGTACAGGAAATTTGGCCGGACGTGAAAGTTACGATCGGGCCGGTTATCAAGAACGGCTGGTATTACGACTTCGACCGCGAGGAACCGTTTACCCCCGAAGATCTGGTCACCATCGAGAAGAAAATGCGCGAGATCATTAACAAACGCGAACCCGTGACTACCGAAGTCTGGGACCGCGAACGCGCGATCAAGTTTTACGAGGCCAACGACGAGCCTTATAAGGTCGAGCTAATCAATGCGATCCCGGGCGATGAAGACTTGCGGATGTATTGGCACGGCCACTGGCAAGATTTATGCCGTGGTCCACATTTGGTACACACAGGTCAGGTTCCGGGTGACAGCTTCAAACTGATGTCGGTTGCGGGCGCCTATTGGCGCGGCGATTCAAATAATGCGATGCTGCAACGTATCTACGGCGTTGCCTTCCGCAACAAAGGTGATCTGAAGGCTCACCTTCTGATGCTGGAGGAAGCGGCGAAGCGGGATCACCGCAAACTCGGCCGCGAGATGGACCTGTTCCACATGCAAGAAGAAGCCCCAGGGCAGATTTTCTGGCACCCGAACGGCTGGCGCATCTATACCACGCTACAAGACTACATGCGCCGCGTGCAGAACAAAGGTGGTTATGTCGAGGTAAATACTCCGCAGGTTGTCGATCGCAAATTGTGGGAGGCATCGGGCCACTGGGATAAGTATCAGGAACACATGTTCATCGTCGAAGTTGACGAGGAGCACGCGCGCGAAAAATCCGTTAACGCGCTGAAGCCTATGAACTGCCCATGCCATGTTCAGGTTTATAATCAGGGTCTGAAATCCTATCGTGACCTGCCGCTGCGTATGGCCGAGTTCGGGTCCTGCAACCGGTATGAACCTTCGGGGGCGCTACACGGCATTATGCGCGTGCGCGGATTTACGCAGGACGATGCACATATTTTCTGCACCGAGGACCAGATTGAAGAAGAAACCAAACGGTATATCGAATTTCTGGCTAATGTTTACAAAGACCTCGGATTCGAAAACTTCCGTGTAAAATTCTCCGACCGTCCGGAGAACCGTGCCGGTTCCGACGAGGTCTGGGATAAAGCTGAAGAGGCGTTGAGGTCGGCAACTGTCGCGTCAGGTTATGAGTTCGAACTGAACCCGGGCGAGGGCGCATTCTATGGCCCGAAACTTGAGTTTGTTCTAACAGACGCAATCGGTCGCGACTGGCAGTGTGGTACGCATCAGGTGGACTTTGTGCTGCCCGAGCGTCTGGACGCAAACTACATCGGCGAGGACGGGGCGAAACATCGTCCTGTTATGCTCCACCGTGCGACGCTTGGTTCATTCGAGCGCTTCATCGGTATCCTTATCGAAAG
>DFBM01000040.1 GCA_002366645.1 Rhodobacterales bacterium UBA3080
GCTGTGGGATACGTGGGGACCACGCACCCTACGGTTTCACTTTATCAAGGCACGAAAAAAGAGGCGTTCGGTGAAAACCGCGCCTTTTTTGCTTTGGGAACCTCGGAAGGTCCGATCTGGACCTGATTTCGGTGTTTCGGGTTAGAAAACACCTGTTGACCGAGAGACGGAGTTACCGCGCCAAGCGCCCGAACCTGAGATGTTGCTGGCATAAGCCGGTCTTTAAGCGGCGCAACGATCGGACGGAGTAGTGTGTGTTTGTTGCGAATATATGCAACGGTAAATTAACAAATATATTGGCGCGATAAACCCCTTGGACCTGTCGGCCCGTCTCGCTCTGTGCCGTTATCTATACGCGCAATTGGTTAATATTTGATTTAGGGCGACCAGCCTTGCGGTGCCAATTCGAAGTTTTCGAACTGGAAAGCGGGGGAGACGGTGCAGCCTACTAATACCCAACCGTCTAGCGGGACCGAGGCTTGCCAGGCGTTAGCAGGGACGACCAGTTGCGGGCGTTGGCCTGCGGCGAGTTCGGGGCCGAGGATTTCGGTGCGGGTTTCGGCCTCGTGGATATGCAACTCCATCGCCGAACCTGCATACCAGTGCCAGATTTCGGCGGCATCTACGCGGTGCCAACGGGAGCGTTGGTCAGCTTCGAGCAAGAAGTAGATCGAGGACCCCGAGGGCCGTTCGCCGACATCACTACGCCATGTTTCGACGTACCAGCCGCCTTCGGGGTGGGGCTGCATGTTGAGGGTTTTAATGATGTCTTGGGCGGTTTGAGGCATGTGTCGAGGGCTCCGGTGGGAAGTCACGTCAGAGTGATCTGCGGCGGCGCGCTTTGCAAGGGGGTTGCAATTGAGGGTATATTCACGTTTACGTATATAAAACATATCGGAGAGTATTATGCGTAAAACACAGCCTTTATGGCGCAGCACCCCGCCCGCAATTTTCCCTATAGCCCTTGGCTTTATGGGGCTTGGATTGGCGTGGCGCAATGTTGCGAATGTCGTACCGGTTCCGTCGTTTCTTGGCGAGTTGATCCTTGGTGTCTCGGCAGCTTTGTTTGTGTTTTTCGCAGTATCCTACTTGTTGAAGTTTATCGCGCGTCCGGCCGTTGTGCTTGAGGATATGAAGACACCTCCGGGACGGGCGGGTGTTGCTGCGATCTCGATGGGGTTGATGATTCTGGCGGCAGCGATGTTGCCTTTCGGAGCGCTGGCTAACGGGATCTGGTGGGCCGGTGTTATTTTGCAGGTCGTTGTAATTCTGCTGGTCACACGAGTGCTGATGAAAATGCCGCCCGAGGCGCGCATGGTAACACCGTTTCAGTTGCTTCCTTATGTAGGGTTGATCGTGGCACCGATCGCGGGCGTGGCGCTAGGGCACTCGCTGGTGGTGACAATTGTCAGTGTGTTCAGTTTTCTCGCGTTTCTTGTGATTGCCATTACGTATGGATTGAAACTGACGAAAGTGCGTCCGCAGCAGCCATTGCGCCCGTCGCTGGTTATCTTCCTTGCACCGATGAGCCTGTTCGCGATTACGGCGGCTCTAACGGGGCATGACATCATATTCACTGTGTTTTACTGGCTGGCTGTTGATCTGGCGGTTGTGTTCCTTGTGATCTCGCCCTGGTTGACCAAAGGTGGCTGGACGCCGATCTGGGGGGCGCTGACCTTTCCTGTGGCGACCTTTACCAGCTTGCAAGCGATTGCTGTCGGGCGCGGCGGAGATACGACCGTCGCCTTGACCCTGATGATTGCGGGGTTGGTGATTGCAACGGGTTTGATCCTTTATGTCGTCTATATGGCCGGCAAAGCGTGGATTCGGGGCGATCTGTCGAAAAAGACCGGTGCTGCGACCGCTTAGGGGGTTTCAATTTCCAGAACATCGTGAAATAGAGACGTGCCAACAGCGACCCCCATTTAGGAGTAATTCCATGGAAATTCGTGAGGCTCTTACCTTCGATGACGTTCTTCTCGTTCCCGGTGCGTCCGAGGTTTTGCCGACGACGGCAGATACCCGCACGCATGTAACCAAAACCATTGCCATGAACATCCCGTTGATGTCCTCGGCGATGGATACGGTGACCGAAGCCAAGATGGCGATTGCCATGGCGCAGGCTGGTGGCATTGGTGTTATCCACCGTAACCTTGATATTGACGAGCAGGCACAGCAGGTGCGGGCGGTTAAGCGGTTCGAGTCCGGTCTGGTCGAGAACCCGATTACGCTGCAAGCAGATCAAACGCTGGCGGATGCCAAGGCTTTGCAAGCACGTTACAAGATTACCGGATTTCCGGTTGTGGCCGAGGGTGGCCGTGTGGTCGGTATCCTGACCAACCGCGATATGCGTTTTGCGACGGATGATGCGACGCCGGTTCATACGATGATGTCTTCGGACAACCTCGCGATGTTGCGCGAGCCAGTAAATCTGGCCGATGCCAAAAGCCTGATGCAGGCGCGACGGATCGAGAAGTTGCTGGTTGTGAACGAGCGCGAAGAGTTGACCGGATTGCTGACTATCAAGGATCTCGAACAGGCAGTTTTGAACCCGACGGCGTGTAAGGATGACATGGGTCGCTTACGGGTTGCCGCGGCTTCGACTGTTGGGGATTCCGGTTACGAGCGCTCTTGTGCGCTGGTTGATTCCGGTGTTGATCTGGTGGTGATTGATACGGCGCACGGGCACTCCGCGAGTGTTTCCGAAGCTGTGGTGCGGATCAAGAAATATAACTCCGACGTTCAGGTTGTGGCTGGCAACGTGGCAACGGCGGCGGCGACGCGGACCTTGCTGGATGCGGGTGCGAATGCGGTTAAAGTCGGTATCGGGCCGGGGTCGATTTGCACGACCCGTATGGTTGCCGGTGTTGGTGTGCCGCAGATGACAGCTATCATGGATTGCGCTGAAGAAGCCGCCAAGACCGGCGATCATGTAATTGCTGACGGTGGTATCAAACTGTCTGGAGACTTCGCCAAGTCGATCGCGGCGGGGGCAAGTTGTGCGATGGTCGGCTCCATGCTGGCGGGCACAGACGAGGCACCGGGCGAGGTGATCTTGTATCAGGGCCGTAGCTTCAAATCCTACCGTGGCATGGGTTCTGTGGGCGCAATGGCGCGTGGCTCGGCTGATCGCTACTTCCAGAAGGAGGTCAGCAACGAGAAGCTGGTGCCCGAAGGCATCGAGGGTCAGGTTCCTTACAAGGGCGCGGCGGGCGCAACGTTACATCAATTGGTTGGTGGTTTGCGGGCTGCTATGGGCTATACAGGCAACGCAACGGTG
>DFBM01000062.1 GCA_002366645.1 Rhodobacterales bacterium UBA3080
ACCCAAAAACTCTGATGACGGACATGCACTTGCGGAAGTGGAAAGAAATACAAGCGATGTTGTGGAGCCTAGACGTGGCGTTTCTATAACTAGTGAGCGGGGAGATTATTTCGGGGCGGACTTTATTTTGTAGCAAAACGGGGTTTGCACCCTTAGTCCGGAACTAACCCGGCGTGTTGTTCATGGGGTTAATTTGAAGCGTCGTATACGTCTACAATAAAGATTTTCGTTGGAACTCGAAACCTAACAATTTAACTGCAATAAACCGCCTAACCGATGTGCAGGCAGAGAGTTATAGATGCGTTTTTGTTGGTCGCTGCTTTCAACTAGTTGGTATAATTCTATTCACTGTTTTTAACATCTATCTACATTTTGAATTCAGAACAATCAAACTGCGTTGAGTATTTGTTGCGCCACAACGCATCCTGAACAACGGCGACGACTTTTCGTTCAGTTGCGCTTTTAAGAATTTTCTCGAGTATATTCTCTGGCACAAGAACATGATGGGATGTTCCCGGTTCTAACGAAACTGGGCACCCATCATCAATATCGTAGTTTGATAGACTGGTGTGAACCCACACAACACGACGTGGCCATTGTTTGTACAGCCACAAGTGTGCAAATCGACTCCAAGGAGTGACACGCATGTACGGATACAACAAAGAAATATTGGATATATGTACGGTGTGCGAGGAAGGGTTTTGAATCGCAACGCTAACTCCGTGAACAAAATTATCTTCAACCTCGTCCATCCCAAGGATTAGTTTAACACGAATCCTCGAACTCGCTTTGCGAACGTTCCAAATGAAAACTGCCGATGAAAGTATTGCAGCATAAACCGAAAGAAACTTAGTTATATCCATATTCTTCCGAACCATCTGTCTGTTTTCACTAACATCCTGAGTAAAAATTTAGCAGAAAAAAACTTGCCAGCATAGGAAGATCGTTTATTTAGCTAGCAATAGTGTCTAATCCGTCGAAAGTTAAAAAGGCCCACACTGCAAAGTGCGGACCTCATTTTGTGGACCAATGTATTTATTGGCGGATATCACTATACCCCCCCGACGACGTCGCGACCCTTTTCAAATCATTGGTAGTGCTGCTTAGATCGACTCGTCGATCCAGCTTTTCAGGTTCGCCTTTGGCGCCGCACCGATTTTGTTCGAAACAACTTTGCCGCCGCTGAACATGAACAGCGCAGGAATGCCGCGAACACCCATCTGGCTAGGCGTGCCCGGGTTTTCGTCAACATTCACTTTGGCAATTTTGATTTTGCCTTCGTATTCGGCCGACAGTTCTTCCAGTGCTGGCCCGATCTGTTTACAAGGGCCACACCATTCCGCCCAGAAATCAACGATTACGGGAATGTCGGAATTTACGACTTCGGCTTCGAATGTCGCGTCTGTAACTTTAACGGTTGCCATGTGGCTTCTCCTGATCATACATTTAGGTTTCTGAATATAAACTAGATGTCCGACCGTGATGCGTCAAGAAGCGGCGGCGCGGTTCAGGGCTTCGTACGTAGTTTTTTCCGGTAATTCCATCAATTTTGCGCGATGTGTCCAAATTATCGCCGTTTTAACGGTTTTATCCGGATAAATCTGGGCCAAAGCGGCCGCATAGGCTCCCATTTGGCGCAGAATTGCTTCCGGAGTTTGCGCGGCATCTGTCGGAATTTCGCGGTTTGACTTGAAATCAATTGCAACGACTTCCCGATCCGAGACCACCAAACGGTCGATCCGCCCAAAGATTCTCGCGCCACCTAGTTCTGGTAAAGTTGCAGTTACCGGCACCTCAACTAAAACTTCCGGCGCAAAAGCAACCTGTAAGGATGCATCATTCAGAACCGCTGCAACTTCGGCAAACACCTCTTGGGCGAATTCGGGTGGCAACAGTTGGGCAGCCACCTCGGCACGATCGGCTACTGGAACCTCCGGTAAAACTTCCATCAGAAGATGCACAAAATTACCGCGCGCTTTGGCCGTATCCTCGTCGTCACCCTCGCCAGCCAGCGCATGCGCGCCACCCAGCTGTGAAGGCGAAAGCGGTTTTTCATCGCGCGCGGGGCTCGGCAATTTTTCCAACAAATGGGCGGGTAGGCTCGCATCCGCCGTAGCCGACGTAGCCACCTCACGGCCCGGTTCATCACTCCAGTTATGAGAAAGCACCAAGGCTTCGCCAGACAACCCCTCGGGGGGGGGCGCAACTTCAGCGCCACACGTCCGCATCGCTTCTTCGACACGTTGGAACCAACTATCCCCGCCAGTATCAGGCTTGCCCGCACCACAAACAATTAACCATTTTTCAGCCCGCGTCAGCGCCACGTACAGCAACCTCCGCATCTCTTCCCGAACCAGTTGCTTGCGCGCATCTTCGACGCCAATCATGGCTGCTGGAGAGGCTTCTTTCGCGGTCTTCCAGACAGGTAACCCATCAAGTGCCGCAACCTGCGGTGCGTGCTGCCCTTCTTGCCGTTTCGTCGTATCCGGCAGTATAACAATCGGTGCCTCCAACCCCTTCGCACCGTGCACCGTCATTACCCTGACACGATTACCAGCCGCATCCATCTGCCTTTTCACCTCAACATCATCCGAGGTAATCCAACCCAGAAATCCGGTCAAAAGCGGTGCTTCGACGCTTTCGTAGCGCAAAGATTGCGTTAACAGCTCGTCAATTCCGTCCTCGGCCTCATGTCCCAAACGTGCCACCAGACGCCGGCGCCCGTCATTCCGCGTTAATATTTGTTCGAGCAAATCGTAAGGCCGCAATAAATCAGCCTGCGCCTGCAGCTTTTGCAGCGTTTCGTAAACGTCAGGCCATGCCTCGCGATGGCCCCACAGCGATTGCCACAAAGTCCCCGCCCGTCCATGCGCCAGTGTGTATATGTCCTGCTCGGTCATCCCGAACAAAGGCGAGCGTAACGCACACGCCAATGACAAATCATCTTCGGGTGTGGCCAGAAACTGCAACAACGCCAGCAGATCTTTGACCGCCATTTCCTCGACGATCTTCAGACGGTCCGCCCCTGCTACGGCAACACCGTGTGATTTCAATTTCTTTATGATCGCATGGAATAACGGGCCACGGCTTTGCACCAAGATCAAGAAGTCCCCCGCTGTAACCGCCCGCCCGTCGCCACCCGGCAAAATATGCTTACTATCGATCAACCGGGCAACCCGCGCGGCCACAGCTTCGGCCAGCATCAAACGCGGGTTGTCGGGCGTTTCGGAATCCACCGGCAAATACCAATCGGCATCCTCCGGCTTGTCGGATTTCTCCACGAACGGCCACAATTCGACACGCCCCGGCATGTCGTCTTTCACCGCCCGATGCAGAATTTCGCCCTCCAACCCTTCACGAGCATCGCCGGTAAAAACCTTGTCTACCACGGCCAAAACCGGCGTTGACGAACGGAAAGAGTACAGCAGCTCTGTCTGGTGCAACCTTTGTGCAACCTGAGAGAGCCGATCCAGGAAGAACGCCCGCATCGCCCCGAACGCCTGCGGATCGGCCCCCTGAAACGAATAAATCGACTGCTTTTCGTCCCCGACGACAAATATCGTCCGTGGCGTCTCGCGATCTTCGGCACCGGCGTGGAACTCTTCGGCCAATATCCGCACGATATCCCACTGTGCAGGCGAAGTATCCTGCGCCTCGTCGACCAGAATGTGATCGATCCCGCCATCCAGCCGATACAACACCCACGCCGCCATGTTGGACCGCCCCAGCAACCCACGCGTTTTCTGGATCAAATCCTCGAAATCCAGTTTTCCGAGCGCCGCTTTACGTTTGTCATACCGCCCCAGAAACTCGATAGCGAACCGGTGCAGCACCCGCGCCCGCTCCATCGCGGCGCGCCCCAGACGTTGGTCGCGCGCGACAACCATCCGGCCTTTCAACCGCTCCATAAACTCGTCAACCCACGGATGAGCGTTCTTTACGGCAACTGTCGGGAAACCGCGGGCTGATCGGGCTTTGCCTTCGGTTGTCAGAAACAGTTTTTCGTAAAGGTCCAGCGCTTCGCGCGGCGCGATAGTCTGATCGAACCTGATCTTATGGGCAAAGTCCTTGTCCTTCGCGCCACCCTCGGCCATCGCCTCGGACAGCCGTATGATTTCTGCGTCGCTGACACCTTGCATGACACCCGCCAGAATGCCCGCGTCGGTCAGCCCAACCTCGCAGCCCAGCGCATCCGCCAAACCGGACTCGTCAAACGCTGCTCCAAACGCTCCGCGCAGTTTCAGGATGTCGTCCAGCAACGTTTCGGTATCATCCCCCGTCAGATGCCACGCAATACCGTCGAAAGTCGCCTCCTCGTCGGCCGCAATTTCCTCCAGTATTTCGGCGCGCAACTGTTTGGCCTGCCGATCTTCCATCTCGACGAACTGTGGAGAGACCCCAGCCTCCAGTGGAAACCGCCGCAAAATTCCGCCACAAAACGAGTGGATGGTTTGAATCTTCAACCCTCCCGGCGTCTCTAGCGCCCGCGCAAATAATGTCCGTGCCAGACGCAACCTGTCGGCGTCCAACTCCACTTCACCAAGTTCTGCCAGCTTCTCGCGCAGATCTGCATCCGGCTCCATCGCCCAAGCACCCAGACTCTTGAACAACCGGTTCTGCATTTCGGCTGCGGCCGCCTTGGTATAGGTCAGGCACAGGATTTTCTGTGGTTCGCAACCGGCCAACAACAATCGCGCCACACGATTGGTTAACACCCTTGTTTTTCCAGAACCGGCATTCGCCGAAACCCATGTCGAACGGGTTGGCGCCGCCGCTTCGATCTGCGCGGCCGAGGCATTTTCTATCGCGTTCATTTCACCGGCCCCGTTTCAATCTCGTCCCCGTCCTGCCATTCGCCATAGCGCGAGAGATGGTCATAATCGCTGGTATAGGCGATCCGCTCAGGTCGCAGACGCGCAGTGTAGCCCAAATCCTCGGTGCTGAACGCCTGAATCAATTCCTGCAATCTTTGCCAGAAATCACCAATCTCTTCATCGCTGAACTCAAGCGACAACTCCTTGCCGCCACCGCCCAAGCCGATCAGTTCCAGATACGAAATTTTCGCCGCGGCGATATCCTCGAACCCTCCCGCCTGCGCGATAGCCCCCTCCAGCGGAAGTTGCACTGCAAATTTGTGCGCTTGTGGTTTCGACGGTAATCCACCGGACTTGTAGTCATAAATCGCAAAGCTTCCGTTTGGCAGCAT
>DFBM01000185.1 GCA_002366645.1 Rhodobacterales bacterium UBA3080
CACCTGCGTCGGGTGAAGCTGGCGTTTGGCTGCTATCTCCTGAACTGTCTTGTCTCCGCGCAGCGCCTCAAGCGCCACAGCAGCTTTAAACTTGTCTGAAAAGTTCCGTCGTTTCGTCATTCTCGTATCCATTCGTTCGTGTTGGATACATCTTAGCACATTGTCCAAATTTACCGGACCACTTCACTCGCCCGTGCACCCGTATGAGTCAGAGTCGATGAAAAACACATCAATCAGCCCGTTTGCGTTCTTTGATGCGGCTATCGTTGTGCCTTACCGGATCGACGGCAGCATCAATGAGACGCAGGATTATCTGGCGTCAGTTGGCGGTGGATTGAGAATAGACTGGAACCAAAAAGCGAATACGTTGTTGATGGTAGGTTTCCCACTGATCGAAACGCTTGGATTTGAGGATCTTAGCGAAAGCACCGTTTACGTGGGGCTGGATTATAAATTTTAGTAAATTCCCCAACGGGATCAAATGACAAGAATGGTGCCAAAAGCATCAAAATATCAAGGATTGGAATTCAGAATGAAGCTTCTTAAACAGATTTCGGCTATTGCGGTAGCGGCCACCATTGCAGGTGGTGCGATGGCGCAGGACACCGCAACAACGGCAACGCAAAGCGATGTGGCTAATAACACGTCTTTTGGTGACTGGCTGGTTGTTTGCGAAGCTGTCACGGTTCGCCAGAATGTCTGCCGGTTGGTTCAGGAATTAAGTTTGCGCGAGACCAATGAACTCGTCGCGCTTTTTATTGCGCTACCCGCAACGGATGGCGCAATTCTGTTGGCTCAAGTGCCAATCGGAGTCTACTTGCCAGGCGGTGCGGTTTACCGTTTTGCCGGCCGTGACGATCTAGAGCAACGTGAAATGGTTTGGCAGCGTTGCTTTGGCGACATTTGCGAAGCAGCGATCGCGCTCGATGCGGATGAACTGGCTGTATTTGGCGAAGCGGAAACAATGCTGTTCGGCTTCCGCGGCGATGCGGAGTCCGAGCCGGTAATCGTTAGCGTCGACGTCAGCCAATTTGCCGAGGCGGTTTCAACGATTGCGCCTGAGTAGAGGCCGCAAAAAGACCTGACGCGGTATTTTCTGCGTCAGTCGTTATCACGGAATTTTACATGTTGATTGAGTAGGTTATGTTATGAAAAGTTCTAATCGCGCAGCTAAACGACACATTACTGTCGAGCGAAAAAAGCATAGTCTGGCAAGCCGCATCCTAAGTGGCGTACTGGCTATCTCAACTGCGTCACTTCAGGTGACGCCGGCTTATGCTGCTGTGATTGAAGATGAAACAACTGCGACAACGGTCAACACGGTCGCTGGTGTGACGGATGTCACCACCACAACAATCGTCAACAATACCGGTTTCAACTCGTTTTCCGAGTTCAATATTTCTGCGGGTGACACGGTCAACGTTTACCAGCCAACAGGTGCCGACGCGCTTGTTAACATTATTCAAAGCTCGGCGGTTTCGCAGATTGATCGCACGCTTAACACGCGATTAGCCAGCGCGCCCGGCGCGATTGGTGGTAACGTATTTTTCGTCATCCCAGATGGCTTTATTATTTCCAATTCGGGTGTGATCAATGCCGGCCAACTGACGCTTTCAACTAGTACCGGCGGTGCTTTGGCTATTACCGAGGCTACTACCTTGGGCACAACCAATACGGCCGGCGCGATTATGGATGGAAGTCTGTCCCATGGCGCGGGTGAGATCGAAGTTTATGGTTCTATTATCGCACGCCGTCTTGAACTGCGTGCTGGTGCGCGCATGGTTCTTAACGGCACGATGAGCACAAACTCCACGACAGGGGTAGCGGGAGACCAGTTCTACATCGCACCTGTTATCACTGTTGCCGCTGGTAACGTCGAATTGTACGCAGCCGGTTCGCTGCTGCAAGTTGGTGCCACGCCGCTGGTTGCTGGCGCGAACATGGATTTAACGTCACGTGACGGTGCGATTGCGCATCAGAGCGGTTCAGCCTTTATGATCGACACAGTAGGTAGCGGGGTTCTAACCGCGAACGCTGCGACGGATGTAAATATCACTGAAACAACCGGTGATCTGGGCGTCAATTTTGTAACGTCTGCTTCAGCAGGGGTCACATTAACGGTACTCACTGGATCACTGCTTGATCGCAACGATGTTGAATCGAACGACGTTCGCACCGAAGCTGAGTTGACCAAACTGTGGACCGAAGACCTCGGCCTATACGGTATCGGTCTAGCGGATGTGCAGGCAGAGCAGTTGGCTGCTCTCAAAGCAGAACGCGAACGTGCTTACGCACTTTACTGGCAGGAACGTGATCTTGCTGGAACCACGTTGACCTTCACAATGTCGGCGCCAGATCAGCAAAATCTTCTAAATGGTGGTTGGACGCCTGATCAGCTTTCCGCTTACATCACCGAGCGCCAGAACCTGTACGCGCTCTGGAACCTCGATGCGACCTATGATGCGGGTTATGTCTATGCTCCAAATCCAACCGAACAAACGGCTATTTTGGCTGGCGCCGAGTGGCAGGCGGATACGCTGACACGTTCTATCCGTGCTGGTTTGGTACGTCCGGTTGCCGATACGCAAACCCAGATTGAAACGCCAAACGTTACTGCGGCTGGCGATATTAAATTGATCGCAAGCGGCTCGATCGGCGAATTGCTTTCGCCTTACCAGATTAGCGCAGGAACAAATCTTACTGCGAGCGATCTGTTGGCGCTATCGACTGCTGAACGCACCGATATCACCATTGATGCCGACAAGAATGTCTTTGTCCGTCAGGATGAAAACTTCAACTTTGCGTTCACCAACTTCGACCCGATCGGCGCTTCCAACGGAATGCTGACGGCAGTTGCAACAAACGGGTCGATCTTCCTTGGCTCGGAAACCGCTGCGACTATCAAACGGGTTAATGGTCCGGGCGATGTGCAAATCCTTGTGAACGGCGACATGACTAATGGCGCGGCTAGCGGGCAGATTGCGATCACGGGCAAAGACATCGTGATTGAAAGTGGCAACAACGGCTCTATTGGCCGTGTCGGCGAAGCGCTTACCCTTGACGTTCTGGCCAACGGCTCGCTTACAGCGCGTAGTGGCGCAAACGTATATCTAAGCGCACCGACAGGCGATATGCCGGTCAGCTCGATCTACGGACCGGGAACGGTATCGCTAGGCGCGCTCGGGGCGATCACTGACGTTGTGGTTAGTGGCCTTCCGCGTATTCTGGCAGGCAACATCATCCTGTCCGGTGGTAGCATCGGAACCGCACTCGCCAGCTTTGGCGTTGAATTGATCGATCCGCTTCTCGGAAACGTTTCAATTGAAACGAAAACCGGTGACGCATTCGTGACGGCCTACAGTGATCTACCGTTGACCAGTGCGTCAATCTTTGGCGGTAGCGAAATCGTTGCCAAGTCGGCGTTCAAATTGCTGGGCAATAACACGATCAGCTTTGGTACAGGTTCAACTTTGAAACTGGTCGCACCAACAGGCATAGACCTGACCGGCGCGAGCGGCACCGATGTTAGTGGCGGAACACTGCAAATAGTCAGCGGTGGCGGAGTTGGCACGTTGCTAAACCCATTGAGCACTGATGTTGCGACAGTCTCGTTCACCAGCACTGGTGTTAACCCGACACCGCTCTACATGCTGGAAAATAATGATCTCCGGGTCGAAACAGTAACGCAAAACGCGCATACCGGTTCATCTACATGGATTGATGCAGCGGGTGATATGTCGGTTGGCACGATCACTTCGGTGTCGTCCGTATGGCTAGAAGCGGTTAATATCGAGGATGGACGGATTGTTTCGGCCAGAACCGATCTGTTCGCTGACCAGACAATCGGTCAAACCAGCCGGATGGATATAACCACCAGCACTTTCAAAGCCAAAACGCTTAATGGCAGTGCAGACATTCTGCTACGCGATCGTGCCGTTGATGTTGAGAGCATCGTCATCGGCGGCGCGGGTGATCTAGATCTGGAAAGCAGCAATGCACCAGTGATGTTGCTTGCAGGTGCCGGTATCTCGAAAGGTGCAGGGTACATCACTGCAAAACTGACCAGTCTGAACGCTTTGGCTTCGATCAAAACGACCGGAGGCAATGTTGACATCACATCGCTCGGCAATCTGACACAGGCAGCCGGCACACAGATCACTTCGGCGTCTGGTACTGCCAAGGTGGTGGTGAACGGCGATATGACCTTGGCGCAAATCCTGACGACAAATGGCACGGATGCGGCGCTCAGTTTACAAGTTGATGGGGTTCTGACAGTTGCCGCGAATACCAACAATGTGTTGGTGGCAAACACGACTGGCGCCCTGACGACGCTCCGGATTGGCACAATGGCACCTGTTGGACCAACTGGTGTGAAAACACAAATCGCTCGTCTCGACAGTGTTGTGGCGACGGGTGACCAGCATATTAACGAGGCCGATGGCCTGATCCTGGAGAGTGTTATTTCGCAAACAGGGCAGGTTGACGTCTTCACCGGCGGCGAAACCTTGGTGAATCTGGTTGAATCACGCGGTGTTGCACCGCGCAACGTCACCATCAGCGCGCTTGGTGACATCATCGCCGACAGCGCGTCGATCTCCGGTACCGAGATACGTTTGTACGCGTTTGGTGGTGGCCTGATTGGTGAAACCGGTCGTGCGTTTACTGCGGACACTTCCGCGGACGCAACATTGCACCTCGTTTCGCGGGATAACCTGTTCTACACCGAAAGTGTTGGCGACTTGCGTGTCGCCTTCGCGCTCGCCGATCAGGGTGATCTGGAGCTTGCAACACCTGACGGTTCGATGGTGACCGGAATACTTGGCACCCCGGGTAATCTGACGATCTCGACGCTGGGCGATCTGTCTATCAACGTGATCGGTCGTGCCGAAGTTGATTTGGCGGATGAAGTAGCATTGCAGCTGGATCGGCCAGAATACTATGGCCGTCGCGTTGCCAAGTCGCCGGCGAATGTTGATCTGACGGCACAGTCGGTCGGCGCGAGCATCTGGCTGGGTCTTGGAACAGTGAAAGACACTGTTGCGCTCCATGCCGATGAAATCGACGCTAAGCTGGCCGACGAAACCGAGAACGACGGGCTGCGTTTGACAATTGACGACGCAACCGGCGACTTTGCAGAGCTTGTGGATGTTGATGTCATCGACAACGGCCCGACGCTCTTCTTCGCCGATCCATTTGCTGATGTTCGCCCGAGATTGACAGGTCGCGATATCGCGCAAGGCGTGCTCTCGCTGGAACTAGGGCGTATCGGAACAGGCGAAGTTACCCATGCCGGTCCGCTGTTCTTCGGTGAAGATATCGTTATCAACGGCGACGTTTGGTTCCGTCAACGCAGCTTCGATCTGTTTGCGCTAGTGGATTACCGCGAGCTGTTGACGATTGACGACGCGCAGGTTTACGCGATCGATGGTGGGAAAATCAGCTTCATGATTTTGGACGAAATCGTTCTGACGACCGAAGATGTTCTGGTTCTGAACCGTAAACTCGGCGGTGTAGACCTGAACGGCGGGCAGGGGTTTGCGTTCGAAGTCGGCGTTGAAACCGGTATCCTCGGCAATCCGTTCTTGCCTAATCTTGGGCCTGCCGGCGTTGTGTCTCCGTTGTTTAACGACAAAGACGAACCGGACCTTGAAGGCGACGTGATAGTTCTGCCTCTAATCATGGCACGCGCCGAGTAAAAGAACCGCACCCCGGCATCGGGGTGTGGCTTCCACCGCAATATCGTGGATTCTACGGCCGTTCATATGCGGGAATCTGCAAATGTTTCGCTTTATTGACAAAACATGTCGCTAAAGGGTTTAAATTTGTGGTCAAGAAGTTATGCTGCTCCCATGAGACGGGTATTACAAAGACCACCAGAAGCGGGCAACAGCCTTGCATTTGCCGAATCCTCGGTACGTAATATCCGGCGTTGCGCAGAAGCGCGACAGATCGGTGATGTTTGCTGAAAAGCAAAAATAATTCAAAATTACAATTCACCAACACGGAGAAATATCAATGAGAAATCTACTTGCTACAACCACGCTATTGTTCGGCCTCGCCGCAACTGGCGCAGTCGCTGCCGAATGTGGTGACATTACGATGGCCGAATTCAACTGGGCTTCGGGTGAACTGATGGCCAATGTTGACAAACTTATCCTCGAAGAAGGCTATGGCTGTAATGTCGATCTGGTCATCGGCGGTACGACAGCTATTTTCGCTTCTATGAACGAAAAAGGCACACCACAAATTGCCGGCGAGCAGTGGGTAAACGCTCTGCGTGAACTGCTGGATCCTGCGCTTGCCGAAGGTCGTTTGCATGCTGTTAACACCGCCCCGATCATGGGTCTAGGCGAAGGCTGGTGGATTCCGCCATATACAAAAGAAGCGCATCCTGAGCTTGTAACAGTTCTGGACTGGATCGAGCATCCTGAGTTGTTCCCGTCTGCTGAAGACCCGTCCAAAGGTGCCTTTGTTGGTTGCCCAGCCGGTTGGGGTTGTCAGCACGTGAACCTCAACCTGTTCAAAGCTTTCGATATGGAAGCAAAAGGTTGGGTT
>DFBM01000105.1 GCA_002366645.1 Rhodobacterales bacterium UBA3080
ATACCTTGGTGCGGTCGAGAAGACTCGAACTTCCACGGGTGTTACCCCACAGCGACCTCAACGCTGCGCGTCTACCAATTCCGCCACGACCGCACTTAAGGTAGCGGGCGTATAGCATTGGCCTCTGGGCTTGTGAAGCCCCGAATGATAGGAATATGTTGGGAAAACAAACTTTCCGGCGAAACAGGGTTTTAACGTGGTCGAGTGGACAATATCCGATGGTTTAACGCCATATCCAGAAGCGATGGATACGATGGAAAACCGTGTTAACGGTATCTTGGCAAAGCAAGCGGACGAACAGGTCTGGCTGCTGGAGCACCCTCCTTTATATACGGCTGGCACAAGTGCCGACGCTGCGGATTTGCTCGACCATAATCGTTTCCCCGTATTTGAAGCCCGTCGCGGCGGCGAATACACCTATCATGGGCCGGGCCAACGGGTCGCCTATGCGATGCTCGATTTAAATCAGCGCGAGCGTGATGTGCGCAAGTATGTCTGGAAACTGGAAGAATGGGTTATCCAGACGCTTGCAGAATTCAATGTTGCCGGAGAGCGTCGCGAGGGTCGTGTCGGTGTTTGGGTTGTCCGGCCCGATCGCCCTCCGCTGCCCGACGGATCGCCTGCCGAAGATAAAATCGCTGCAATCGGTGTCCGAATTCGGCGCTGGGTGACATTTCACGGCATATCGATCAACGTCGAGCCGAATCTGGAGCATTTCGGTGGCATCGTACCCTGCGGTATAAACGACTACGGTGTTACGAGTCTCGTTGACCTTGGCATCCCCGTCACCATGACCGACGTCGATATAGCCCTAAAAACCACTTTTTCGCGGATTTTTGAAAAATAGTCACGCTTGCGGCATTCAGGACAGTTGATGTAGATCAAGGCGCAAGTTAAACAATTTGTCGGGAGTTGGCGAATTCGGGACAGGATTCGCCTTACATATAACTGGTGTCAGGAGAATAATATGGCAGATGCAGCCACGCACACCCATGACGAGCATGCGCGCCCCGGGTTTTTTACCCGCTGGTTCATGTCTACTAACCACAAAGATATCGGTATTCTTTATCTTTTCTTTTCAGCCACAATTGGTTTTGTATCGGTCGCTCTGACCGTCTACATGCGGATGGAGCTGATGAATCCGGGTGTGCAATACATGTGTGCCGAAGGCGCTCGTTTTGTTGCTGATACCGCAGCCGAATGTATGCCAAACGGACACCTCTGGAACGTTATGATCACCTATCACGGTGTCCTGATGATGTTCTTCGTGGTTATTCCTGCCCTTTTCGGTGGTTTTGGTAACTACTTCATGCCGCTTATGATTGGCGCGCCGGATATGGCGTTCCCTCGTATGAACAACTTGTCTTTCTGGATGTATGTTGCCGGCTCTTCGCTTGGTGTAGCTTCGCTTCTGTCGCCTGGTGGCAACGGTCAGCTCGGTTCCGGTGTTGGCTGGGTGCTTTACGCGCCGCTGTCCACTAACGAAGGTGGTTACTCGATGGATCTCGCGATCTTCGCGGTTCACCTTTCCGGTGCCTCGTCGATCCTTGGTGCGATCAACATGATCACGACCTTCCTGAACATGCGTGCGCCGGGTATGACCCTGCATAAAACGCCTCTGTTTGCCTGGTCGATCGTTGTTACGGCTTTCCTGATCCTGCTGTCCTTGCCTGTTCTGGCCGGCGCAATCACTATGCTGCTTACGGACCGTAACTTCGGTACAGCCTTCTTTGACGCCTCTGCAGGCGGCGATCCTATCCTTTACCAGCACTTGTTGTGGTTCTTCGGTCACCCCGAAGTTTACATGATCATCGTGCCCGGATTTGGTATCATCAGCCACGTCATCTCGACCTTCTCGAAGAAACCGATCTTTGGTTACCTTCCGATGGTTTACGCGATGATCGCAATTGGTGTTCTGGGCTTCGTTGTTTGGGCGCACCACATGTATGCAGTTGGTTTGTCGACAACACAGCAGTCCTACTTCATGCTGGCGACCATGGTTATCGCGGTGCCTACTGGCGTCAAGATTTTCAGCTGGATTGCAACAATGTGGGGTGGCTCGATCGAGTTCAAAACACCTATGCTGTTCGCCTTCGGCTTCTTGTTCCTGTTCACCATCGGCGGTGTTACGGGTATCGTTCTGTCGCAGGCTGCGATCGACCGTGCCTACCATGACACATACTACGTTGTAGCACACTTCCACTACGTGATGAGCCTTGGTGCGGTGTTCTGTATCTTTGCCGGTGTCTACTACTGGATCGGCAAGATGTCTGGCCGTCAGTACCCTGAATGGGCTGGCAAGCTTCACTTCTGGACTATGTTCATCGGTGCGAACATCACCTTCTTCCCGCAACACTTCCTGGGCCGTCAAGGTATGCCTCGCCGCTACATCGACTATCCCGAGCAGTTTGCACAGTGGAACTTCGTTAGCTCGATCGGTGCTTTCATCACCTTCGCATCTTTCATCTTCTTCATCGGCGTTGTTTTCTACACGTTGAAATGGGGCAAGAAAGTAACCGATCCTGCTTACTGGGGCGAACATGCCGATACGCTGGAATGGACACTTTCAAACCCGCCACCCGAGCATACGTTCGAAACGTTGCCTACACCTGATATGTGGGACAAGTCGAACCACTAAGCCGACCACAATCAAATCAGAAAGGCCGGAAATCAGTTCCGGCCTTTTTTACATTCGGATCCATTATGACATCTGAAAATCCAGATCCATTCAAACGCACGGATACGCCGATCTATCACGTGACGTTATGGCCGAACCGCTCGCTCGGTCGCGTCGGATTTCGTAATACCATGCTACTTGTTATCGTCGGCACCACCATCCCGATGATCCCTTTGTTCAAGGCCGCCTCGAGCCTTTGGATATTGCTGTTCGGTATTGTCCCGGTTGCACTGCTGTACCTGTTTTTCATTCGTAACTATCTAGATGGCCGCCTGACCGAAGAGATCAGAATCTATCCTGACCTGATTGCTGTCGAGCGCCGCGAACCCAAGGGCAAAATCCTGCGCTGGCACGCCAACCCCTACTGGCTGCGTATCCATATGCACAATACCCCGATCGAAAACTACCTGACGCTTGAGGGCAACCAACGGACCATCGAACTAGGCGCGTTCCTGTCGCCAGAGGAACGCCTGACCCTGAAGGCCGATATCGAAAAAGTCATCCACGGCCTCGATATCAACGCATAAGCAAGAAACGGGTGGCAATCTTATAGTTCATCTGTACGTTCGCGGTATGAAACAACAACAAATGAACTCCCGTGCATGGGCTGAAATGTTACTTCTCGGCATCATCTGGGGCTGCGTATTTCTCGCAGTCGCACTGGCGCTGCGTGAAATTCCGGTTTTAACTCTCGTCGTCATTCGCGTCGGGTTCGCTGCCATAGTGCTGTGGGCATACGTACTTTATCGCGGCCTAACTATCCCGAAGAGCTTTCGTGTCTGGCTTGCACTACTCGTAATGGGCATACTGAATAATGCACTACCGTTTACCCTTCTTAATTTTGGTCAAACCCAGATCGAATCCGGTCTGACCTCGATCCTGAATGCGGCAACCGTCGTATTCGCCACTCTCATCTCCGCGCTATTCCTGAAAGACGAGCGCCTTACACCGCGAAAAATACTTGGCGTGATTTCGGGGATGACCGGCGTGATTATCGTAATCGGAGTTGATTCACTTTTAACATTTGACCTCAAGAGCCTTGGCCAAATCTCCTGCATCGGCGCAACCATATCCTACGCCTTCGCTGGCGTCTGGGCACGCAAACGTCTCGTCGGGGTTAGTCCGGCAGTTTCGTCCGCCGGAATGTTGACGGGGTCAACCCTGGTTATGATCCCCCTCGCTCTCTGGTATGACGGCTGGACCGATTGGTCGTTCACAACACAAACATGGGTGTCGTTGTTCTACATTGTGATTGTCGCCACAGTAGTTGCTTATTTGCTGTATTTCCGTGTCATGGCATCAGCTGGTGCCAGCAATACCTTGCTCGTCACGCTGGTCGTTCCACCCGTCGCCGTTATCCTCGGCGCTGTTGTTTTATCCGAAGAATTGCCGCTCAGGTCTTACATCGGCTTTACATTGATCGCATTGGCGCTGGCAATTATCGACGGCCGCCTGTGGAAACTCGCACGCCGGACCTTTTCAAGCGCAAGCAGCTCGTCTATTCCAAGGTAAGGAAATACTAAGGGTTCAAACATGATATATTCGTCTGCAAGTGATTGGGACAACGCCGCACACAAACGTGTCGCGCTTTTTGGCATGTCCGGCCTTGGCAAAACTTATCTGTCCGACATGCTGCGCGACGGTGGTAACTGGTTCCACTACTCTGTCGATTTCCGCATTGGCACACGTTATATGGGCGAACATATCGTCGACAATTTCAAACGCGAGGCGATGAAGAACCCGTTCCTGCGTGAATTGCTACGTTCGGATTCGATCTACATCGCCTCCAACATAACCTTCGAAAACCTTAGCCCGCTTTCCACTTACCTCGGTAAGCCCGGCAATCCGGACAAGGGCGGCATCTCGCTGGACGAATATATCACCCGTCAACGCCAACACCGCGCGGCTGAAATTGCGGCCACCAAAGACACCGCGTTGTTCGTACACAAGGCGCTGGATATTTACGGGTATGACCATTTCATCTCCGACACTTCGGGGTCGATTTGCGAGGTTGTGGACCCGAACGACCCAAATGATCCGGTTCTAACAGCATTGTCAGAGGCGGTTCTGCCGGTTTGGATCAAAGGCTCCGAAAGCCATACCGACGAATTGCTACGCCGCTTCTCAGCCGCGCCAAAGCCGATGTATTACGACGAAGAATTCCTGCGCCGCAAATGGACGGAGTATCTGTCCTTGCGCGACATCACCGAGGCGGAAGTTGATCCAGACGATTTCATCCGTTGGGGATATTGCGAGTTGTTGCAGCATCGCTTGCCGATTTACGCCGCCATAGCCAAGAACTGGGGCGTCACAGTTGACGCCGAAGAAGTGCGCGACATTCGCGATGTACAAGATTTCACCGCATTGATTGCCAAAGCCATAGACCGGAATACCTGATGCCCATCAAGATCCCATCCGACCTGCCCGCCCACGACATTCTCAAGTCCGAGGGCGTCATGGTTATGGCCGACGAAACGGCATCGCGTCAGGATATCCGCCCGCTGAAAATCGCGCTGCTGAATCTGATGCCCAAGAAGGTCCAGACCGAAACGCAGTTTGCGCGCCTGATCGGTGCAAC